>JANYDL010000056.1 GCA_025363635.1 Actinomycetes bacterium | reverse complement strand
CTATTCCAATTGGAATGATTTGCTAGGAGGTTATGGTTCTTATCAAGATGTAATCACGCCGGTGCATGTTGCTGGTGGAACTTTTCTTGATAAATATGTGAGATCCACGCGGGCAAACCCTCGCTTTAGATTTGAGGGAGGGCAATTTTCATTTGTTTTGACTGGAAATCGCAGTGGAGTAACGGCACCTGTCTATGTGTACTTACCTCCAACATATGGAGCAGATCCCACAAAGAAGTGGCCAGTTCTTGAATTACTCCCTGGCTATCCGGGAGTCCCAACAACATGGTTTCATGCGATGGATCTGGTAAATATTCTTCGTCACGAAGTTTCGACTGGGTCAGCGCATGATTTTGTGGTTGTTCTTCCAACCCTCACGGTGGCTCCACCTCGAGATACCGAGTGCACGAATATCCCTGGTGGTCCGCAGGTAAACACGTGGCTGGGAAGGGATGTCCCTGATGCGGTTATCTCGGGGCTAATGACAAGTAATGACCGAAACGACTGGGCAATCGCGGGTTACTCCACTGGAGGGTTTTGTGCGGCAAAAGTTGCACTCTCGTACCCCGAGCGGTTTAAATTTTCCGTACCGATTGCCGCGTATTTTTCCCCAGATACCGGAAAGTTGACTGGTGATTTATTTGGAGGTTCGCAAGTGATCAAAAATGCTAATTCACCTTTACTTTTGGCAAGAAAGTTGACCTTGCCTTCACACATGCTTTTAGTGGGCTCACGAAAAGATCCCGGAGTCATAAAACAAATTCTTAAAATGGAGTCGACTCATAATCCCAATTTACTCATTGATCAATTGATCAATGAGTATGGTGGGCACAGTACAAATGTGTGGAGGGGCCAGCTTCCTCGGATATTGGAGTGGCTTTCAACACACATTCCTTAACGTTGACTTCGAATGACTGCAACTTTCAATGCGAAGCTATATCAAACCTTAAAAGGCTACCTTGCCTTATCCAAGCGAGGTGGTCTTTTTAGAGTCTATTTTTCGTGCTCCTATAAATGCCTCGGCTCGCATGGTTGCCAAACCTATTTTTGGTAGTTCAGAAGTTTTTCTAAACATGATGTAGCGCGGAACCCATTCTGGACGAAACTTTGAATTGAATCTAAAGAGTGACTCCATTTGGAGCCATCTGGACATGAAGAGAAGGATGCTTCTCCAGGAACGAATGATCGGACCAGCTCCAAGTTGAGCACCTCGTTCAAAGACAGATCGGAAGGCCGCAAAGTTGAGGGAAACTTTTTCAATCTGCGTATTCTTTGCATAGTTGATGGTCGCGTCAATAAGCAGTTCATTTACCCCAGCATCGGCTAGCGGGGAACGGCGCATCAAATCGAGAGATAAACCCTTCTCGCCCCAAGGCACAAATTGAAGTAAACCGCGCAATTCTTCATCCTTACTTGTCGTGACTATCAGGAGGTCTTTCTCATTTTCTTCTGCGATGCGACCAAGACCCATCATGAAACCTCGTTCTGTGGCCTCTCCTCGCCACTTCTTTGAATCGAGGGTTAGAAGAGTTCGAGTTTCATCATCCAATTCTGAACTCATAAAAACACTCGTCGTGTAGCCCTGTTTTATTGCTCTACGTACACTTTGGCGAACATTTCGGTAACGAGGGTTTTCAAGATCGTATTCGTTCACGTGGACGATGGCTTCATCACCAATTTCGAGAGCGATCATTCCAGTTTCACGAACCCAAATTTCTCCCGCTTCTTCACTGCACCCCACTGCCGAAGGGGTCCATCCATTCTTGAGCGCTAATTCCATAAAAGCGCGCATAACTTGTGGCCAAGCGTCAGGGTTTCCTATTGGATCGCCGCTGGAAAGAATGCATCCGCCGACGACTCGATAAGCAATCGCGGCCTTTCGCGTCGGTGACCAGAGAACGCTCTTATCTTCTCTTAACGCGAAGTAACTCAATGAATCTCTCTCGCCGAATTCATTTAGGAGGTTCGAGAGCCCTGCCTCATCGTCGGCAGTTAAACGTGGTTTTGGTGGGCCGGGTTGCAGGAGGGCGACGAGTGGCAGTACCACCATAAGTAGTCCAAGGCCCGACATTGAGAAGTCGAAGACATCTTGTTCGCGATGGCTAATGAACCGTGCGGGACCCGATATACCAACTAACCCTCGAAGAATTGTTTCAAACATATGAAGAATCGAAACCTCACCGCCGAAAAGTTTGTCAGGAGCGAACATGAGCAGGAGTCCGATTACTAAACTTATCGAAGTGATTTGCGCAAGAACGATCACTGCACGAACAAGGGCACTTCGCACCGGTCGCGCGTAAAATTCCTCACGAATCGTAAAGAGCCAAACGGCAAGAATGATTCCAGCAAAGGCTAGTCCAAAATAAAGCCCTTTGGAGATCTCGAGTAATGCGCTGACGACTAGCAGGAATTCGGTGATGATGAAGGCCGCATGATTTCTACGCGCGAGCCCGAAAGAAATAACGACCAGCATTGCACCGACAAGGATCGAGCCAGCTGAAGCTAAATTTGGCCAGCCTTTAGGAAAGAAAGTTTCAACAAAATGAACACGTCGATGAAAAGGCTTCGATACGCTGGAAAGAATATTGACTACGCCGACTAGAAGAAGAATTCGCGCGGCTACGAGGACCTTTCGACCTGAATTTTCTGGTCTTTTCACTATCTATTCACCTTCTCCCACCTGGTGAGTATAGGGTTTGGAGACTAGGAGGTGCCGATGAGCGATGAAGAAGATACAGGTCAGGACGATCTCGTAACCGAAGAAATGCTCTGGGATCGCATTCCAGAGGTTGAAGGAGCCGATCGCGCAAGTACCTATTACGAGTTGAGTGCCAGGATTTATGCTAGGGGCCAGTATGACGAAGCCCTTGCGCTTGCAGAGACCGCCCGTGATATTTACTCAGGGCTTGGAGCGAGTGCATCCAGCGAAGGACTTGCGCAAGCGTATTCAGCGATTGGATACAACTTGAATCAACTCAAGCGGATGGATGAGGCTGCAAGCGCCATGAGTAAAGCCGTAGATATTTTGCGCGCTAACAAGTCCCCTATCGCTTTAGAACTTGCATGCACGCTAGGCGAGTGGTGGTACTCCTCGGCGAACTATCAAAAAGTAGTTGAGACGATGGAGGAATGTGCACAAGAACATCTTCTCGATGGGAGCGATCTCGGAGCAGCGAACGATCTCTATCTCGTTGGCTGTGCTCATCGAGAATTAAAGAATTTTGATTTGGCCATAACGAGTTTTACGCACGCACGTTCACTTTTCAAGAAGGAACGCGAGGTAATCAACGTTGCTCGTTGTGACTCAAAGATGGCGGCATGTCATTTCGAATTGGGTCACGGAGAGACTGCATTGCAGACTGCTAGAAAAGCACTTGATGTTTTTGAAACTGCTCACGATCATCACCGAGAAATTTTTGCGATGCTAGAACTTGGCAAAGCTCAAGTTTTACTTGGTCGCTTCGATGAAGGGCTGCTTACTTTTGAACAAGTACTTCAATCTGCCACTGACGAAGATCCGCGAGACTTTGATTTAATAGTTGACTTAGAGACCAGAATGGCTGCAGTTATGCGCTCGCTGGGCCGGATTGAAGCCGCCGATGAAATCTTGCGAAGGCTAGCGTCTGTTTCGGAAATTCTCGACGATCAAAAGAACGGCTCCAACTAGGGCCCCTGCGGCAGCGAGCATCAGCGGCAGTTCACGTCCCTTTTGAGTCCACAATAAACCACCCCAAATACCGGCGCCGAGAACAGCAAAATTCATAGAAGCTTGGTAAGCGCCTTGCGCTTTCCCTTTCTGCTCCTTCTTACTAAGGCCAGCAATCCAAGCTTTACCGACACCATCTGTAAGCGCAGGGAAGAACCCGTAAAGGATCAGCGCTCCAATAGCGATCACATGGCTCGATGTATATCCCAAAGTGAAATATGCAAGTGCAAAGGCAACCAGTCCTGCGGCATATACGGCATGCGGTGAGAATTTGTCCGCAAGGTATCCACCTGGGAATGCCAACAGCATGGTCACCGCGCTAAAAAGAACATAAGCGAGCACGACGCCTTTAGTGCTGAACCCAATATTGTGTAGGCGTAACAAAAGCAGTGCGTCCGGAATATTAGTGAGTTGAATGAGAACGAGAATTGCGATCGCTCGTTTCAGCGAAGTGGGGAGTGGACCCGCGTTCGTGGGCTGTTGAGTAGCTTTGATCTCTATCCTAGTTTTATCCTTAATGAAGAAGGTAAAAAAGGTAGAAATGAATGCAGGAATAATTGCCCAGACTGCAACTTTTCTAACGTCGCCGTTGAGAAGTGCGAGACCCCCAAGTGCTAGGAGAGGGCCGATGACGGCTCCTAAATTGTCTCCCATTCGATGAAAGCCAAACGCTTTACCGAGATGTTCTTTTTCCACTGAATCATGAATGAGTGCATCACGAGGAGTGCTTCGAAGGCCCTTACCTATCCGGTCTACGACGCGACCAAGAAAGAAGAGGGGCCATGCAGTTGCTGCGATAACAAATATCTTTCCGATGCCCGCGACTCCATATCCGGCCACCACAAAAGGTTTGCGTCCCAAACGATCACTGGCTTTGCCTGAATAAAGTTTTGTAAACCCGGCTGCAGCTTCTGCGCACCCTTCTATTAGGCCGAGAGCCAAAGGCGCAGCGCCGATTACCCCTGTTAACAGGATTGGTAGCAATGGATACAGAAGTTCGCTCGCAGCATCCTGAGCGAGAGAAACGATGGTAAGAATGGCTAAGTTTCGCGTGAGCCAACTGGATTTCATTCTCATGTTGATTCTCTTTTCAAGACTGTCTAGGTAAATGTTGCAGGGCCCAGTGGTACATGGCAATTGCACCTGCCGCCGAAGCATTCATCGAACGGGTCGAACCGTATTGTTCGATCGCGTAAAGAACTGAACACGCGGCTATACCTTCCTCTGACATTCCTCCGCCTTCTTGACCGAAGAGGAGGACACACTCTTCTGGAAGGGGTGAACCCTCTAGGTGTCGGGATCTTGGAACGTTATCGATTCCGATGATGGGAATTGATTGTGAAGCAGCCCAGAGTGAGAAAGCTTGGATTGTTGGGTGATGCATAACACTTAGGTACCTATCGGTAACCATCGCACCGCGCTTATTCCAGTCACGCTTACCTACTATGTGAACCCCAGCAACGTTAAAGGCATTTGCCGTTCGCACAATGGATCCGATGTTGAGATCGTGTTGCCAATTCTCTATCGCGATGTGCAATCTATGTCGTTTGGTGTTGAGGTCAGCGACGATGGCTTCCACTTTCCAGTATCGATAGCGATCTAGAACATTGCGTCTATCGCCTGCTTCGAGAAGTTCTGAGTCAAATTGGCTACCATCTGGCCAAGGCATAGGATGCGGTCCAACTCCAATAACGGGAAAAAACTCACCAGGTCCGATTGTTGCTGGTGGACGCATGAAGGCACTCTAAACTGAATAGAATCGAAACGCTATCTAGGCAAGTCTGAAAGGTCTTTCAATGACGATACTTGGACTTATAAGTGATGTATCGCTTGGGATACACATCATTTCCATCATTGGACTCATGGCTTTACTGCTGATTCAGATACGAAAGTCGCCGCGGCAAATCCACCCCGGAACCTTTCACAGCGCACTTACCGCCCTTGTAGCCGGACTGGTGATGGTCGGCCTGCGAGCGCCTCTGCATAACCATGATTCAGTAAAGTGGCCAAGTTTGAATAACGGGTGGGTTGGAACCAAATTCTTTATTTTATTGATAATTCTCGTTCTTATCTATCGAAACTATAAGAAACCGACAGTCAAAAACTCTATCTGGCTAGCGATTTTAGCGCTGACAACGGTCAATATCTTGATCGCAGTATTCGGATAGCAACTCATTTGAAGTCGGTACGAATTCTACTGGTCGCTCTTTTTTCCCTTGCTTCATTACTTCTTAATAGTGGAACAAGTTTTGCAACGACGGTTACAAATCCTGTCTCGATAGCTCAACTATTTGCAAAAGTGGCGGTATCTCCAACTCTGGCCAATCCCGCGATGATTTTGATCGACAAAAGCACCGGGGAGATTGTTTACGAAAAGAATGCGCTGTTGCCGCGAAAGCCAGCATCTATTATAAAAATTCTTTCATCTGCGGTGGCTTTGGAGTATCTCCAACCAACCCGCAAATTTGTAACGCGCGTATATCTTTCAAGTATTCCACGAACATTACTTCTGGAGGGCAGTTATGACCCTTGGATGACCACAAGTTCAGTTCTGGCAAAAAAAGATCATCGGGCATGGCTTCCATACATAGCGAGCAAGTCGATACAGGCGATCAATCAATCTGCGGGACGCACTCTTAGAAGCATTACGGTCCAGTACTCCCATATCTACGGCGGTGATATTTCGGCATTAACACAGTATTTTCGACTCAAAGGCGTCGTTCCAAAATTCAAAGAAGTGAGCGATTCAGAATTGGCGAGTAGCCAAGGAGTTCTGGTGGCATCCGTGAGTTCCCCGACAGTTGCTGAGATGGTGAAATTTGCTTTGACGTGGAGCGACAATCTTTTGGCTGAGCGTCTAGCGCGAGCTGGCGCCCATGCAAGTGGATTTTCGATGAGCGACATTGGTGTAAGAAATGCCGTGGTGAAACTTCTTACGTCAATGGAAATCGATTCGACCGGTCTCTACATAAATGACGGGAGTGGGCTTTCCAAACAGGACAGGGTTACTGCATCTCTCATGGCTCAAATGCTCATAAAGATCAGAAAGGATCCAAAATTTAATTCAATTTATGAAGGATTCCCTGTAGCGGGATTAACAGGGACACTTGAAGGAAGATATTTTTCGACGGCACCAGAAGCGATCGGCCTGGTGCACGCGAAGACTGGCACACTTGATGGGGCGGTAAGCCTGGCTGGGTATGTGGACGCCGGAGATCGAGAATATATTTTTGTCGTCATCGCTGATCACATTCGAAAGGGCGCACTTGCAACAAATCAAGCAAGAAGTACGATCGACCACCTGTTGGGTAAAATTGCTTCACCTTTAACAGTGGCCAGGTAATCAGGCTTTAGTCGTTCTCGCCTTCACCGCTGTTATTCCCGTCATCATCAGATTGGATCGATCCTTTAGCGGGAAGTTTTAATCCGCTTTGTAGCGTTGAGAGAGCGTTTGAGGCCCTTGTGGCGGAAACCCGTGGAGTGTTTATCGCAGGTGTTTGAACCGAATTGGCTGAGGTAATTCCTGCGGCGACGGAACTTTGATCCGGGGCGGAGGAGGTGACCGTCGTCGAAGCCGCTGCAAATGCATCAGGGACCTGCTGGGTTTGAGCAAAGAGGAGTCCTGCCCCTAACACAAGTAATGGGGCTGAGATCGCCATCAGGCGTATCGGGTTATTACGACTCACCTTTACAGCCTTGGCACTCTTCGCTCGAGGGCTCGCCGCCCAATCTGCCTCTGCCATTTGAAACCATTCTGGCTTTGACCCTTGTGTGCTCATTTTCTCGCCTCTCGCCTCTCGCCTGCTTTTACTCTGTCTATTAATAGTTTGATCCAATGACGAAAAGTTAGCCAGATAGTCTGGGAAGGCACTGTGAAATCAACTCAACGTTGCTGAGTAATCTAAGGCAGTGACGATATCCGCGCCCGTGGGAGCAAGAGTTCTCTTTCGTGGTTATCTCGACCTCATGAAATTGCGCGTGGTCGAACTCCTATTGGTCTCAACTTTGCCCGCCCTAGTTCTAGCTAGTCATGGAACACCGCCTGTCGGAATCACAATTGCAACTTTAATTGGCGGAACTCTTGCAGCAGGATCGGCAAATGCTTACAACATGGTTATTGAAAGTGATATCGATCGATTGATGGCACGCACAGCAAAACGGCCGCTTGTGACTGGGGTTATGAAGAATGGAGAAGCGCTAATTTTCGCAACTCTGGTCGGCATAATTTCGCTAATTATATTTTGGTATTTCACGACACCCCTAGCGACACTTCTTAGTTTTATCGCTATCGCATATTACGGCTTGGTTTACACAATGGCTCTCAAGCGACGAACCGCCCAAAACATAGTGTGGGGTGGCATCGCTGGATGTATGCCGGTCTTTATCGGTTGGGCAGCAATTACGAATTCACTTTCGTGGTCAGCGGTTGCTTTCTTCATGGTGATTTTTTTCTGGACACCCCCACATTTTTGGGCACTAGCAATAAAGTATCGCGACGATTACGAAGCAGCCGGGATTCCAATGTTGCCTGTTGTAGCAACAAAAGCAAGAGTCCGAACTGAAATGTGGTTTCACACGATTGCAATGATTATTTCTTCTGTTTTCCTGATTGAGCTTGCACATCTTCCGATGTGGTCATTAATTATCACACTGGTATTGGGTCTCGTTTTTGCCTATCAACTTCTTCAATTGCAAGAAAATTCAGATTCGTATGGAAAAGTTGCAAGCAAGATCTTCCAGTGGTCAATAACGTATTTGAGCCTTTTTTCCATTGTTCTGGTTGCAGCGCAACTCGCTATTTAAGCGCTTGTTCGATATCTGCGAGTAGATCGGAGGAATGCTCTAATCCGACAGATAGTCTCAAAACCGATTCTGTGATGCCCATCTCCGCTTGCACCTCCATGGTCAAACGGCGATGAGTTGTCGATGCAGGATGAGTAATGAGCGACTTACTATCACCAAGATTGTTTGAAATGTCTATTACTCGAAGTGCATTCATGAATCTAAAGACATCGCTGCGATTTCCCTGGAATTCAATGCTAATTGTGGAGCCACCTCCAGACATTTGCCTTTGCGCTATTGCATAATCGGGGTGGGACTTTAGCCCCGGATATCGAACTCGCTTAATCTCCGAACGCGACTCAAGAAACTCAGCGATAACTTGAGCATTGTTGTTCATTCGCTCAACTCTCATACTCATAGTCTCGAGAGATTTCACCAATACCCAAGCGTTAAATGGACTTAGCGATGGCCCTGTGTGACGAACAAATGGATTCAATTTCTCATGAATGTAGGAGAAACTTCCGAGTATGGCACCTGCCAGCACTCTGCCTTGGCCGTCGATATGTTTCGTTGCTGAATACATCACAACATCTGCGCCAAGCGACAGTGGTCTTTGTAAAACAGGTGAAGCCATGACGTTATCGACTACTACGGTCGCTCCAACTTTATGGGCAAGGTCTGAGACCATTCTTATATCAACGATTTCCAATAGTGGATTACTTGGAGTTTCAAGGAACACTGCCACGGTGGGCTCTGACAAAGCACGAGCCCACTCTTGTGGATCATTTCCTTTTACCAAAACAATTTGGACCCCCCACTTAGGAAGGATTTCAGTTAAGACCACATAACATGAGCTAAACATGGCCGCTGATGCGACTACTCGATCGCCGGTTTTGACCAAACACGCGATAGACGCAAACATCGCTGACATTCCGGAACCTGTGCCAACGCAGAACTCTGCTCCTTCAATCGCGGCTAAACGTTGCTCAAACATTGCGATTGTTGGATTAGCGAAACGACCATAAACGAAATGATCGACCTCATCGGCGAATGAGTCGAAGGCCTCTTCTGCACTCGAATAGGTAAAACCGCTATTGAGGTATAGCGCTTCAGAAGTTTCACCAAATCCCGAGCGAGCCAACCCCGCACGGACAGCATGGGTGTCTGGATGAAGTGACCACTGTGGATCAGGTCTTTGCTGTAACGGTTGATATCCCCAAGGACGTTTACTCATGATGAAAGTGTAGGGTGGGGCTTATGGCCGAACTTGCAATTTCAGTTTCAGACCTCACCAAGAAGTATGGAGAAAGAACCGCTGTTTCCCATGCCACATTTAGCGTTCTGCAAGGCACCGTGTGTGGCTTCGTTGGACCAAATGGGTCAGGCAAGACCACCACGATGCGCATGCTTCTGGGGTTAATTACCCCCACGGCTGGCACGGGGAAGATTTTGGGAGAGCCAATAAGTCATCCCGAGAGGTATCTCCATCGTGTTGGCGCCATGATCGAAGGCCCTGCGTTCTACCCAGCTCTGAGCGGCAATGAGAATTTGCGCTTGCTCGCTACTTTAGGTGGATTTGAAACCAACCAAGTTCAGAGCCTACTCGAACGGGTTGGGCTGGGTGATCGCGGCGGATCTAAATACAAAACTTATTCTCTTGGAATGAAACAAAGACTGGGGATTGCAGCCGCACTTTTGCCATCACCTCAATTATTAGTTCTTGATGAACCAACCAATGGTTTGGATCCGGCTGGCATCCAAGAGATACGAGAACTTATTCGATCTCTCGCGGACGAAGGCACGACGGTATTCATCTCATCACATTTACTTTCCGAAATCGAAATGATCAGTGATTCGCTGGTCATGCTTCGAAAAGGTGAAGTTATTTTCGCGGGGATGACACAAGACCTTCTTTTGCAGCAACAGCCAACGCTTTTGGCTAAGAGTGAGAATCCAGATGATCTACCAAGACTCATTGAGATTGCCGCATCTGCTGGACATACAGGCTCGATTATTGATCAGACAGCACATATTTTAGGTCCCCGCGAATGGGCTCCAGTGTTAAATAAATTGGCCTTTGATTCCGGAATAGTTCTATCGCAGTTGGCACCGATACTCCCTAGCTTGGAAGAGACATTTTTTGAGATGACAGGGGATAATGAATGATTCGCGTTTTCTTTTCTGAATGGCGCAAGTTGCGACGACCAACTCTGTTTATTGGAACAATGATCGCCGTATCGGGCGTAACCGCTCTTGTAACTTCTCTTCTTTTTCTTCTGATCGATTCCGTGAGAGGAAATGCTCGAGAAGGAACTGTCATCTCTCGCGCCACGTTGGAGTTGGCTCAAGGTCTTTCACTTGGTTTTAGTAGTTCGGCGGGACTACTTGGTTTAGTTGCGCTCTGCATTTTTGCTTCCCAGACTGCTCAGGAATACACATACGGCACCTTACGAAATTTACTTGTTCGCCAGCCAAAGCGGTTGACACTATTGGTAGGGAAGTTTTTATCAATGGCAAGTTTTGCGTTTGCCACTGTAGTTGTATCTCTCGTTGTGAGTGTTTCACTCGCTTTCGCACTTTCTGGGAAGGCAAAGGTTGCAACTGCCGCTTGGACGACGACTGAAGCGCGAAATGGATTGCTTCACACTTTTATTAACGTCTTGGTCTCTGTATTAGTTTATGGAACTATTGGGATGATTCTTGGCCTACTTCTTCGCTCACCCATCACAGCAATTTCAATCGGAGTTGCTTGGTTACTGGTGGTTGAAAACATTATCTCTGCTACTGTAAAACATTCTGCTAAATGGATGCCAGGTCAGTTATCGCAGACGGTTGCTTCAGGTGGAGATTTCAACTCCACATATTCACATGCGCTATTGGTACTGGGTGGCTATTTATTCCTTGGGGTTGTCGTCGTTTCCATTTTGTTTAGGCGTAGAGACGTTTCAAATTAGCGACACAACCTCTTGAGCGACTCGATTTCGGCGCAAAAGTAGGACGGAGCCTTTACTCTTTTCACCTTAGGAGGAATTCCCTATGCCTAGCGTTACCCGCCGCACTCGATTCATTGCGATGTCGCTCGCTCCTGTACTTCTTTTAGGTCTCGTCTCAACTTCTACTCCTGCTTTTGCTAAGAGTCCAAAACCAACCTTGGCGCAAATAGCTGCAGCGAAAGCAGCTGAAGACGCCAAGAGAGCGGCAGCGAGTGCGGCATCCGCAAAACTTGCTGCGGCAAATCAAACTCTTCGCACTCTCACCGCGCAAGCGGATCATGCGCGCAATCTGTATCAACAGGCACAGCGAGAATTGGTCGTGGCGATTGGAGTTTCCGATGCAGCTGCCCTTCACGCGAAACTAACATCGGCTGATGTCAGTGCCGCACATCGAACTATCGGCAAGCTTGCCTCGAATGCATACATCATGGGTGGCGGTTTAACCGATATCGAACCCATTTTAAGTTCGAACGGACCGCAGGAATTGGCTGATCGACTTTCCACACTGAGTACTTTGGGGTCAAAGAATTCGACTGCCCTCGACCGCTACAGAGCGGCAGAAGCAATCGCGATCGTTGCGAAGTATCAAGCCGATGCTGCGAAGGCTGCAGCCAAGAAAGCAAGCGATAAAGTTGCAGCTTCGAAAAAAGTTGCGGACGATGCAAAGTTTGCTCAACAATCTGAAGTCAATAAGTTGCAAGCAGTTCAAGATCAATTGATGAAGGAGCTTGCAAGTGCAAAACGAGTACGCACAACACTCGAACAACAACGCCAATTGGCGCTTTTAGAAGAGGCTCAAGCGAGTCGAGCCGCGCAAACGCCTGGACAGAAGAAGATTTGGCCAGACCTTGGTTTTAGCGGACGTTCCACAATTCGAACAAGTGTGGCACAAAGAGCCACTGCAGTTGCTTACGCTCGCAAACAAGTTTTGGCTGGAAAGCCTTATGTGTGGGGTGCCTCGGGTCCAAATTCTTTTGATTGCTCTGGACTTGTGTATGCCGCTTTTAAAGCGGCGGGATTGAATTGGCCAAATTGGGATCGCCTCAATGCTGCTCTCTATTCGACCTATACCCATCACGTTGCACTGAGTGAATTACAACCCGGAGATTTGCTTTTCTATTCTTATAACGGATCAATCGCAAATATTCACCACATGTCGATTTATGCCGGTGGCGGAATGGTGTGGGAGGCGCGTTCGACAAAGACTGGTCTTCGTTATTCAGATATGTACAGTGTTAGTGGGCTTATGCCATTTGGTGGTCGGGTCTAGTCTTATCTTTATGTCTTCGAGCCGGATGGTTGGTATTAGAACTGCCGTCCGTTCGCACCTTGAAAGAATTCCTTCGGGGGAGATGATCATTGTCGCCAGTTCCGGGGGAGCAGATTCTCTTGCCCTCGCTTTTGCCATCGCGAAAGAGGCCCCGCCCCTGGCTCTTTCAGTGATAGGCGTAACAATTGACCATCAATTGCAATCTGGATCTCATGCCCAAGCGGTTAAGGTCCTGGATCAGTTTGCTCAGTTAGGCATTCCTCAGACTGAGATTCTTGTCGTGACGGTACGCCCAACTGACGGAATTGAAGCCTCAGCCCGTCGGGCCCGCTATAAAGCCCTCTCCCAATCCAGTGGAGACCACGCCGATGCCAAGGTATTTCTCGGCCACACCCGCGATGATCAATCAGAGAGCGTTCTTTTGGGTTTGGCTCGCGGATCGGGGGCTCGTTCGCTTTCGGCCATGGCACCTGAAAATGGGATTTACATGCGCCCTCTTTTGGGAATCACGCGTGAGGATACGGTCGCTGCATGTCTTGAGGTGGGGCTTGAACCTTGGCACGATCCCCATAATGCTGACCTACAATTTCGAAGGATTCGTGCGCGTTTAAGAGTTTTACCTGTCATGGAAGAATATTTGGGCCCGGGGATCTCAGCCGCTCTTGCTCGCTCCGCCTCTCTCCTTCGAGATGATGCTGATGCGCTGGATGAATGGGCTGAAGGTGAGTTTTCTTCGATGGATTGGCGTTCACTTAATTGCGGGGAGTTAGCCCAACTACCTAAAGCGGTCCGATCTCGAGTTCTCCGGTTGGCCCTGTATGCAGCGGGCGCACCTTTGGGGAGTATTTCGGCCGAGCACGTTGTTGGAGTAGAAGCCTTGGTTTCAGCGTGGCACGGCCAAGGAAGTCTGGATCTTCCAGGCGGTGTGAAGGTAGCCCGTTTATCAGGCAGACTTTCGCTCTCACCCCCAACCGTTTAGGAGCACCTGACCCCCGTGGAACTTTCAGCCCTAGGTAATGATGTGGAAAGAGTGATTGTTACTGAAGCAGAACTGCAAGCCAAAATTAAGGAACTCGCTGCGCGCATAGATGCAGATTATGCCGGTCGAGATTTGCTTTTAGTCGGTGTTCTTAAAGGTGCAATTATGGCAATGGCAGATTTGTCACGCTCATTGCAACGTCATGTTGATATGGACTGGATGGCTGTCTCATCTTACGGGTCTGGCACCAAATCGAGTGGTGTTGTCCGCATCCTTAAAGATTTAGATCGTGATATCACAGGGCGAGAAGTTCTTATCGTCGAAGATATTGTCGATTCGGGGCTGACACTTTCGTGGCTTAAATCGAACCTGGAATCGCGTGGCGCAAAAGGTGTTGAGATTCTCTCCATCTTAAGAAAGCCTGCCGCTGCCAAGGTTGAAGTTGACGTTAAATATGTCGGTTTTGAAATTCCTTCTGATTTCGTTGTCGGATATGGATTAGATTTCGACGAGAAGTATCGCAATCTCCCCTTTGTTGGCGTTCTCGCCAAACATATGTACTCCTAAGAGAAGGTCTGACGAAGAATATGGTCGACAAGAAAGACGAAAAAAAGAAGGATGCGCGAAAGAAACCGCAGACTCGTTTTAGGCGTGCCATGCGCGGTCCACTATTTTGGATAATCGCAGGAATAATTGGCGTCACAGTCTTCGGACAGATCTCTAGTGTTGGTAATCAATATACAAAGGTAAAGACCTCTCAAATCCTCGCAGCCATCTCGCAGAACGAAGTGGATTCTGCAATTCTCATAGACAAAGATCAAAAGATTCAAGTAATACTGAAAGCTGGAAAAACAATTTCTGGCTCGTCCAAAGTGGAAGCGAATTACATCACCAATCAAGAGCCAACTCTGATCGATGCACTGGTGAGCAATCCACCTCCGCGTGCATGGAATGTCAAAATCGCGACGCAATCATTACTTGTTTCGCTTCTCTTTACCTTTGGACCCTTTCTACTTATCGGATTTCTCTTCTTCTTAATGATGAGCCAAGGACAAGGTGGCAATAAAGCATTTAGTTTTGGCCGCTCACGTGCAAAATTGCAGAGCAATGATGTCCCTAAGACAACCTTCGCAGATGTCGCTGGCGCAGATGAGGCGATCGCAGAACTCAATGAAATTAAGGACTTTCTTGCCAGTCCGGCTAAATATGTTGCCTTGGGAGCGAAAATTCCTAAAGGCATTTTACTGTATGGCCCTCCAGGAACCGGCAAGACTCTGCTTGCACGAGCAGTAGCTGGAGAGGCAAGCGTTCCGTTTTATTCGATCTCTGGATCTGACTTTGTCGAGATGTTTGTCGGCGTGGGTGCTGCTCGAGTGCGCGATCTATTTATACAAGCAAAAGCAAATGCGCCTGCAATCGTTTTTGTAGACGAAATTGATGCGGTGGGTCGCCAACGCGGCGCCGGTATGGGCGGCGGTCACGATGAAAGGGAACAAACACTTAATCAATTGCTCGTGGAAATGGATGGCTTTGAAACAAATGGCGCAGTAATTCTAATTGCAGCCACTAACCGTCCCGACGTACTAGATCCGGCACTGCTAAGGCCAGGCAGATTCGATCGACAAATTCCCGTGGAGCGTCCAGATCTCAAGGGACGTGGGGATATTCTGAAGGTGCATGCAAAGGGAAAGCCTCTGAGTGATGATGTTGAACTACTTAACTATGCGCGTCGCACTCCTGGCTTTACCGGTGCTGATCTCGCAAATGTGCTTAACGAGGCCGCGCTTTTAACTGCGCGAGAGAATAAAAAAGTAATTTCAAATCCAGAAATGGATGAAGCCATAGATCGTGTCATGGCAGGACCCCAACGTAAGAGTCGCATTATGAGCGAGGAAGAGCGGAGAGTTACTGCATATCACGAAGGTGGACATGCCCTCGTTGCTCATGCCCTTCCACACACAGATCCAGTTCATAAAATTACGATCATGCCGCGCGGACGTGCACTGGGCTACACGATGGTGCTTCCAGACGAAGATAAATATTCAGTGACTCGAAATCAATTGCTTGATCAACTGGCCTATTCCTTGGGTGGACGTGCTGCTGAAGAATTGATTTTTCATGATCCCTCCACCGGCGCCAGTAACGACATTGAGAAAGCGACATCACTTGCGCGGGCGATGGTGACTCAATACGGAATGACAGAAGCGATCGGAGCCATAAAGTTAGGAACAGATGCCTCTGAACCATTCATGGGTCGCGATTATGGACATACGAGAGATTTTTCTGAAAGTGTCGCAGCGGTTGTGGATACCGAAATTCGCACTTTGATAGAGAACGCTCACCAAGAGGCTTTCGATATTTTGGAACAAAATCGCACGATCTTGGATGAGATGGTTGTCCAGTTACTTGAGCGTGAAACACTCAATAAAGAGGAGATCGCAGAAATATTTGCCAAGGTAGCTCCCTGGCCCGCCAGACCTTCTTGGACAGGTTCTCCTACACGTAGGCCCTCGGAACTTCCACCGATTGCCACGCGCGTCGCGCTCTCACAAGTTGAGGTCGAACCAACCCCGAAGAAGCGGGCTGCCCGAAAACCAAAGATTGTAAAAGAAATTGACTGAAGTAAGTCCAATTTCAATGGGGCCGCACGATGGTCGTGCAAAAAATCCTTATGACCACGATCGTGCGGTAAGTGCTGTGACTGAACTTCTCCTGGCTTTGGGCGAAGATCCAAGTAGAGATGGTTTACGCGAGACACCAGAAAGGGTGGCTCGTTCGTTGAGTGAGAATTTTTCGGGTCTGTGGAAATCTCCTGAAGAAATTCTCACCACGACTTTTGATATTGGACACGAAGAATTAGTTATCGTAAAAGATATTGAAGTGTTCTCACATTGTGAGCACCATCTGACTCCTTTCCACGGAGTGGCACATGTGGGATATATCCCTAACGGAAAAATCACGGGCCTTTCCAAAATTGCCCGATTGGTTGATCTCTATGCACGACGACCACAAGTACAAGAAAGAATGACCACCCAAATTGCAGATGCGCTCGTCGAAATATTGAAACCTGCAGGTGTTATTGTCATTATTGAATGTGAACATTTATGTATGTCAATGCGAGGTGTGCGAAAAGGTCAAGCAAGAACAGTCACAAGTGCGGTACGAGGCATTCTGCGCGATCCATCCACTCGATCTGAAGCTATAAGTTTAATAACGACTAGGTAGTACAAGCATGGCGATCAGCGACTTGCGTTTTCCGACAGATCGAACGTTAGTCATGGGAATCCTGAATGTAACCCCGGATTCTTTTGCCGACGGGGGAAGGTACAACTCCATTGAAGCGGCGTTGCATCGTGGAAAGAGGTTATTGGACGAGGGCGCCGATATCGTAGATGTAGGCGGCGAATCGACTCGACCGGGTTCGGAAAGAATCTCAGTCGATGAAGAGTTAGCGCGAGTTATTCCAGTCATACGTGCTCTCTCCGAATTAAATGCAATCATCAGCATCGATACCACCCGCGCCGAAGTTGCAATTGCCGCAATAGAAGCAGGGGCTAAAATAGTAAATGACATTAGTGCTGGCCTTGCTGATCCTACGATGCTAAAAGAAGTTGCAGCCAGAAATGTCCCTTATCTGGCTATGCATACAAGGGGAAATGCAAAAGAGATGACTTCTTTGGCCACGTATAAGGATATTGTCGCAGAAGTTTTGAACGAATTGGCCGAGCGCGTCAGAGAAATTCTTGCGGCGGGAATATCTACCAAAAATCTTGTCCTTGATCCCGGAATCGGTTTTGCTAAGGAAGCAATTCATAACTGGGCAATACTGAATGCGCTACCCCAGTTCGAGGAACTTGGATTTCCTGTATTGATTGGCGCCTCGCGAAAAAGATTCTTAGGTGAATTAGTGGATGCCTCAGACACTGATTCCCGTGAACCTGCCACAATTGCTCTCACAGCAATTCTTGCAGAGCGAAGAATCTGGGGAGTTCGAGTTCACGATGTAAAAGCGCATCGAGACGCCATCAAAGTTGCGGGGAAGTTTAAATGAAAGATCGAATCTTTGTTAGAGGCGTGAGTGAATTTGGCTACCACGGTGTTTTGGAGGAAGAGCGTAGAAATGGACAAGAGTTTCTCGTAGATGCCGTTCTCACGTTGGATCTTTCGCGCGCTTCTCGTTCGGATGATTTAGAGCAGACAATCAATTATGCAACTGTATGTGCTGCCATCAGCGAAGAAATAATTGGCGAACCGGTCAACCTTATTGAGCGACTTGCAGGAAGAATATCTGAAAGACTCCTAGAAGATTTTTCCTTAATTAGCGAAGTGGAAGTGACGGTTCATAAACCATCTGCTCCAATCGACCAAAACTTTCTCGATATCGCTGTAACAATTCATCGTCCACGTGAACGCTAGTGAAAGCAGTCGTTGCACTCGGGGCAAACATCCATGACCCAGTGTCCAATGTTGAATTAGCAATCACCTTACTTAGCCAAGCAAGCGAACTTCTTTCTAGTTCAACTCTTCATGCGACCAAGCCGATCGGCGGGCCCGTCCAGCCAGATTTCATCAACGCTGTATGCATTATTGAGTCCGATCTACCACCTTTGGACCTTTTGAGTGTTCTGCATGGAATTGAGGTGAGCATGGGTCGCGTGCGGAGTGAGAAGTGGGGACCACGGACTATTGACTGCGACCTTATTGTTTATGGAGATGCGAAAATGCAGAACGCTGGGCTGACTTTGCCGCATCCATTGGCCCACGTACGAAGATTTGTGCTCGAACCATGGCTTGAAATTGATCAAGACGCTTTTTTACCAGGACATGGATATGTGCGCGAGATTTTGGCGCAATTACCTTCGTCCGAGTAATCTCATACCTATATTCGATGTAAGCCCGGTACCCGGAAAGGACTGGAGCAGATGCACGTAGTTCAGAGCCTTGACGATGTGGACCTTCGGTACCCAATCGCTTTTGTCCCTACCATGGGTGCCCTCCATGCTGGTCATGCAGAATTGATAAAGCAAGCAAGGACATATTCAGAGTCAGTAATCGTCAGCGTTTTTGTTAATCCGCGTCAATTCGAAGACCCCGAGGACTTTGCAAAATATCCACGTTCTTTTGAGAGCGATTTCGTGATTGCGAGTGATGCAGGCGCCTCGATTATGTGGATGCCTTCAGAAGAAATGGTTTATCCACCAGGTTTCGCAATAATTCCATCGCCCTTACAAGGTGAGGTTTTCGAAGGCGTGAATCGTAAAGGACATTTTGGAGGAGCACTTACCGCAATAAATGCACTGTTCAGTGCCGTGAAACCGAGATGGGCGGTCTTTGGAGAGAAGGATTTCCAACAACTCTTTCTCGTCCGACAGATGGTCGTTGAGCGAAAGATGAATGTAGAGATCATTGCAGCCCCGACTGTAAGAGATCCCGATGGTCTTGCACTCTCTTCGCGAAATCTTCTGCTAAGTGAAAGTGATCGTGAAGTGGCCTTGGCGATTTCGAAGGCTCTTTACAAGGCGATAGAGAAGTCCTCGATTTCCGAAGCGAGGCTTTCTCTAGTTGAGACTCTTTCTGGTGAACGAGGGTTTCTCCTGGATTACGCGGCAATTATTGATGAAGAAACTTTTGAAATGGCGATAGAGCGGACCCCCCATAAAAGGGCGCTTGTAGCGGGCTGGGTGAATGGGGTCAGGTTGATTGACAATATGGCAATGACTAGCGTGGAGCAATGAAACTCCTCGCTCCTGCGCCAGGATGGACTGCGAGGGCAGATGTCATTGTTGTGGGGTCAGGGGTTGCTGGTCTAACTACTGCACTACAAGTGAGAAGTTTTGGTCTTTCCGTTTTACTTGTGACTAAAGCAAAAGTAGATGAAGGTTCAACGAAGTGGGCTCAAGGTGGAATTGCCGCAGCGCTCGGGCCGGAAGATTCACCTGGTCAACATGAACGTGACACTCTGATAGCGGGGGCAAGCTTGTGCGATCTGCACGCTGTTCGAGTATTAGTTTCTGAAGGACCGTTTGCTGTTCGAAAACTCATTGCTAGAGGTGCAGTTTTTGATAGAGAGGCGAGTGGAGAAATTTCCCTTACGAGAGAAGGTGGTCACCTTCGCAATCGAATCTTGCACGCAGGTGGCGATGCCACGGGTGCTGAAGTTTCACGCGCTCTCCTGGCCGCCGTTCACAACGATCCTGAGATTGAAGTTGTTGAAGATGCACTCGTGCTTGACGCGCTAAAAGATTCTTCGGGTCGCGTTTGCGGAGTAACTTTGCATGTAATCGGCGCAGGCACGCGAGACGGAGTTGGTCGAGCACTTGCTCGAGCCACTGTTCTTGCCACAGGTGGCTTGGGTCAAGTATTTGCTCAAACAACTAATCCTTCCGTCTCCACTGGTGATGGCGTTGCTCTGGCACTTCGCGCTGGCGCTGATGTTGCTGACGTGGAGTTCATACAATTTCACCCAACTGTGTTGTGGCTTGGAGATGCATCACAAGGACAGCAACCTTTGATAAGTGAGGCGCTTCGCGGAGAAGGAGCTTTTCTCGTAGATGACGACGGAAAACGTTTCATGGTCGGACAACATCCACTCGCCGAATTGGCTCCCAGAGATGTTGTCGCCAAGGCGATCATGCGACATATGAATGCAACTGGTGCGCACCACGTGTGGCTCGATGTGCGAGAGATAGAAAGATTTTCAGAACGATTTCCTACTGTCTTTGCATCTTGTACTGCGCATGGCATTGATCCAATGACAGATCTCATACCGGTTGCACCTGCCTCGCACTATGCATCAGGTGGTGTGCGAGTGGATCTCAATGGTCGTACGAGCGTGTCGGGACTATATGCCTGTGGCGAAACTGCCTGCTCAGGTGTTCATGGTGCAAATCGCCTTGCTTCGAATTCGCTCCTTGAAGGTTTGGTCTTCAGCGCGAGGATCGCTGAAGACATCGCCAAGAATCTTCCTGATTTCTCTGATCCCATCGCTATCAACGAGCCAACAATTCTTCTTGATCCTGGAGATCGAAAGGCGCTACAGCTCAGCATGAGTGCTGGTGCTGGAGTGTTGCGCTCAGCACGTTCTTTAGAGAAAACCGAAAATGAATTACTCACTTTAGGTAATCACAACAGTGAGGAGCCATGCGTGGAGGCATGGGAGACAACCAATCTTTACCAACTCGCCCTTGCTATCGTGAAGTCTGCTCTCGTGCGCCAAGAGACGCGGGGATCCCATTGGAGGGAAGATTTTCCAGAGAATGAAACGGCTTGGCTTAAACGCATTGTGCAACACCTCGATGCCCGAGGAGTATGGAGTACTACTTTTGAGGAGGTTATGGGCGAATGAAAGCCGCAGTCACTGCTCAAACGAAAGCCGATCTCCAGATTCACGGGTTGGATGTCGACGCTGTTATATCGCAAATTATTCGCGCATATGAGGAGGATCTCCAAGGTGGTGAAGACGCCACCTCCGTGGCGACAATCTCCCCCGATCAAGAATCCATTGGGGAATTTCGCACAAGATCAGCAGGTGTCATTGCTGGCATTCCAATTGTGCAAGCCGCACTCGAAATGGTCGGAGTTCGTCACTATGAAGTGAATATTCATTGTGCTCACCGGGTCGAAGCAGGAGAAGTTTTAATTCGCGCAAAAGGCAACACACGAGCGTTGCTTCTCGCTGAAAGAACTGCTCTTAATTTTCTCGGGCATCTCAGTGGCATCGCGACGTTGACAAGGCGTTGGGTAGATGAAGTGAATGGTTTCGAAACGAAAATTCGTGATACTCGAAAGACGACGCCCGGGCTGCGAGAATTGGAAAAATATGCTGTCCGAATAGGTGGCGGCACAAATCACCGTATGTCACTGAGTGAGTCGGCTCTCATTAAAGATAATCACATTTCCGCCTCAGGAAGAATCGGTAGCGCATTTATGAAAGTGCGCGATCGCTATCCTGACCTCGAAATAGAAGTTGAAGTGGACACATTGGACCAACTCCATGAGATTCTTGATTTTAACCCTGACTTAATTTTGCTTGACAACATGAGCGTTGTGGAATGTAGGAAGGCTGTCGAACTAGTGGCAAAGAGATGTCAGTTGGAGGCGTCTGGAGGACTGACTCTTACGAATGCAAAAGATTATGCAGCTACGGGCGTTGATTATTTGGCGGTAGGAGCCCTTACCCACTCCGCGCCGGTTTTAGATATCGGACTCGACCTAAAGGCGGAGATCTAAATGTTATTAGCGATCGATGTAGGAAATACAAATACTGTTCTTGGAATTTTTAGTGGTAATGATTTGACACGTTCGTGGCGCGTTAAAACTGATCCGCGAAATACAGCAGACGAACTGTGGTTGCAGTTCGGCGGACTCGTTGCAGATTATGAATTGACTGGTTTGGTCGTGTGTTCTACCGTTCCATCAACACTTCGGGAAATGCGAACCATGATTAACTCTTATTTTCCCGACCTGCGCACGACTATTGTGGAGCCTGGAATTAAGACCGGAGTCCCTTTATTGGTCGATAATCCAAAGGAAATCGGCGCAGATCGCATTGTAAACACATTGGCCGCGCATACGCTTTACCCTTTTGGTCCAGCGATTGTGGTCGATTTTGGAACCTCAACAAATTTAGATGTTGTTTCACCTAAAGGTGAGTTTCTAGGCGGCGCACTGGCACCTGGGATTGAGATTTCCGTCGATGCCCTTGCCGCGCGCGCTGCTCAACTTCGAAAGGTTGAGTTGATTCGGCCGAAATCGGTCATTGGGAAAAATACGGTCGAAGCCCTTCAGTCGGGGACGATTTATGGCTTTGCTGGACAGGTTGATGGTCTTGTTCATCGAATTACGGCTGAATTGGTCGAAAGTTATAATCAAGCACCAACAGTTATTGCAACAGGGGGTTTAGCGCCCCTAGTGGTTGGAATTTCAGAAACTATTGAACATCACGAACCAGATCTAACTTTGACTGGTCTGCGACTTATTTACGAGCGAAATGCCTAGGTCGATAGACTTCGCTGACTATGTCTGAGAATAATCTTCCACTCGAAATTGAGGACGACCTGCCCGAGCAGTTGCGCATCCGTCGTGATAAGCGCTCTGGGTATATCGAGAGAGGTCTGGATCCATACCCTGTAAACGTTCCACGTTCTAAGTCTTTATCGCAGATTCGCGAAAAGTACAGCAATCTCGAAATAGATGTTGCCACGGGAGATACAGAGAGCGTTGCTGGAAGAATTATCTTCAAACGAGACACCGGGAAACTATGCTTTGCGACTTTGCGCGAAGGTGATGGAACTGAATTACAAGCCATGTTCTCGCTCGACAAAGTAGGTGAAGATTCACTGGCAGCGTGGAAAGCAGATATTGACCTCGGAGATATGGTCTCGGTTACCGGGGAGATCATTACCTCGAAACGTGGAGAACTCTCGATTCTTGCTTCAAGTTGGGCTCTAGCTGCGAAAGCCCTACGTCCTTTGCCAAACGACCATAAGCCGATGTCAGAGGAGACTCGCGTGCGAATGCGTTACGTCGATCTCATTGTGCGGCCAGAGGCCAGAAGCATCGCCCGACTTCGTCCTGCGGTAATGCGCTCCTTGCGGGAAACTTTTCACTCTCGTGAATACCTTGAAGTAGAAACGCCCATGCTGCAAGTTCAGCCAGGAGGAGCAGCTGCTCGGCCATTTAAAACGCGCAGCAATGCCTATGACATAGATCTTTTTCTGCGAATTGCGCCGGAACTCTTTCTAAAACGATGTGTTGTTGGTGGAATAGATAGAGTTTTTGAGATTAATAGGAATTTTCGCAATGAAGGTGCTGACTCATCACATTCTCCCGAATTTGCGATGATCGAAAGTTATGAGGCCTACGGAGATTGGCGAACCAAAGCAGACCTTGCACGTTCTTTGGTTCAGGATGCCGCCTTGAATATCTTTGGCTCACATATTGTGCGTCACCACGATGGACGCGAATCGGATCTTGGTGGGAAGTGGCGCGAAATTTCTCTCTATGAGGCAATTTCAGAAGGGGTCGGTGAGGAAGTAACTGCATTAACTTCCATTGCTGAGTTGCGGAAGATTGCAGAAAAGTTAGGAATGAAGGTTGATCCGAATTGGATTCAGGGAAAACTTGCCGAGGAAATTTTTGAGCGCGTCACCATTGGAAAATTGAATGAACCTACTTTTGTAATGGGATTTCCAATCGATAATGCACCGTTGGTGCGCGGTCATAGAGAAATTCCCGGTGTGGTCGAAAAGTGGGATCTCTATGTTGATGGCTTCGAACTAGGGACTGGATACTCAGAACTGATTGACCCAGTTGTGCAGCGCGAACGATTGGTAGAACAGGCGCGACTCGGTGCTAAAGGCGATGTCGAAGCGATGCGCGTGGACGAGGATTTCTTACGTGCTATGGAATATGGAATGCCTCCTATGGGTGGACTAGGTATGGGAGTAGATCGTCTTTTGATGGCCCTCACAGGCTTAGGTATCCGTGAGACTATTCTCTTTCCTTTTGTAAAACCCGAGATTGATTAAAATGATCGAGATTCGTTCTGCACGTACAAGTGATGTTAAAGGCATTCGAAAGCTGATTGATACTTACACCGTGCAAAGACTTTTGCTTTCAAAGGAGACCGTAACTTTGTACGAAAGCGTGCAAGAGTTTACGGTCGCGATTGAAGATGGTGAAGTTGTTGGGTGCGGCGCTCTTCATGTCCTTTGGGAAGACCTTGCAGAGATACGAACGGTTGCAGTCTCCCCGCATATTCGACGCCAAGGAGTGGGACAAAAGATCCTTGAAGCTGTCATGGCGAGGGCAGGAGCGATTGGCGTGAAGCGCATTTTTTGTCTGACATTTGAGACCGAGTTCTTTGGCCGCAATGGCTTTGAGGAAATAGAAGGAACTCCAGTTGAGCCAGAGATATTTAGCCAACTTCTTCATTCGTATGACACTGGTGTCGCTGAATTCCTCGACCTTGAGAGTGTGAAGCCGAATACGCTGGGAAATACCAGAATGCTCAAAATTCTCTGAATTTCTGAGCACGAAGGAGTAGCTCAAAATTCTCTGAATTTCTGAGCACGAAGGAATAGCTCAAAATTCTGTAGACATCTCTGTCGGGCATAAATTCCGAAGATTCAAGGTTAGAGCAGAGGTAATTGAGGCTTCTTTACCTATTACATTAGGCTTAGAAGAGTAGAAGAAAAGGGGTTTGAGCCATGTTTGAGCGCTTTACCGATAGAGCAAGGCGAGTCGTCGTTCTCGCTCAAGAAGAAGCACGCATGCTGAACCACAATTACATTGGCACGGAGCACATCCTTCTGGGCCTCATCCATGAGGGAGAAGGAGTTGCCGCTAAAGCACTTGAGTCGTTAGGAATCTCGCTCGAGGCGGTGCGCTCGCAGGTTGAAGAGATCATCGGCCAAGGTCAGCAAGCTCCTAGTGGACACATCCCCTTCACCCCTCGTGCGAAGAAGGTCCTGGAACTTTCTCTCCGTGAAGCACTTCAACTTGGACATAACTACATTGGCACTGAGCACATTCTCCTTGGTTTGATCCGCGAAGGTGAAGGCGTTGCCGCACAGGTGCTCACAAAATTGGGTGCAGATCTCTCGCGCGTGCGCCAACAGGTAATCCAACTTCTCTCTGGTTATCAAGGGAAAGAAACTGTTACAACGGGCGGCCCAGCCGAAGGAACACCATCAACTTCGTTAGTTCTCGATCAATTCGGCCGCAATCTCACACAGGCCGCTCGCGAAGGAAAGCTTGACCCAGTCATCGGACGAGAGAAGGAAATCGAACGTGTGATGCAGGTGCTTTCACGTCGCACAAAAAATAACCCGGTTTTAATTGGCGAGCCAGGAGTTGGAAAAACAGCAGTAGTCGAAGGCCTTGCTCAAGCAATTGTTAAGGGCGATGTTCCTGAAACCTTGAAAGATAAGCAACTATATTCACTTGATCTTGGAGCGCTAGTTGCAGGAAGCCGCTATCGCGGAGATTTTGAAGAGCGCCTAAAGAAAGTTCTTAAAGAAATTCGGACTCGGGGCGACATTATTCTTTTCATCGATGAAATCCACACGTTGGTTGGCGCAGGAGCTGCAGAAGGTGCGATAGATGCTGCCAGCATTTTGAAGCCGATGTTGGCTCGTGGTGAACTCCAAACAATCGGGGCTACAACGTTGGACGAGTATCGCAAGCATCTTGAAAAGGATGCGGCGCTCGAACGACGTTTTCAACCGATTCAGGTAGCAGAACCAACCCTTGAGCACACAATTGAAATTCTTAAAGGTTTGCGTGATCGTTACGAAACGCATCACCGTGTTTCAATTTCAGATGCGGCGCTGGTCGCCGCAGCAACTTTGGCCGATCGCTACGTCTCTGATCGTTTCCTTCCCGATAAAGCCATTGACCTCATTGATGAAGCCGGTTCGCGTTTACGCATACGACGTATGACTGCTCCAGCGGAGTTGCGCGAATTCGACGACAAGATCGCAAGCGTTCGTCGTGAAAAGGAATCTGCGATTGATGGTCAGGATTTTGAAAAAGCAGCAGGGTTGCGCGACGCGGAAAAGCAGTTAATGACCGAGAAATCGGAGCGCGAAAAGACCTGGAAAGCTGGAGATTTAGATGTTGTTACCGAGGTAGATGAGGAACTCATTGCAGAGGTCCTCTCGTTGGCCACAGGTATTCCGGTTTTCAAACTCACCGAAGAAGAAACTGCTCGTTTACTTCGTATGGAAGATGAATTGCATCGTCGCGTCATTGGCCAAGATCAAGCGATCAAGGCGCTATCTCAGGCAATTCGACGCACTCGTGCCGGGCTCAAAGATCCTAAACGCCCTGGTGGATCTTTTATTTTTGCTGGGCCATCGGGTGTTGGCAAAACAGAACTTTCACGTACTTTGGCTGCCTTCCTCTTCGGAAGCGCTGATTCGCTGATTCAGTTAGATATGTCTGAGTATTCAGAGCGTCATACTGCATCGCGACTCTTCGGTGCCCCTCCAGGATATGTCGGATATGACGAGGGTGGACAGTTGACGGAGAAAGTACGTCGTAAACCGTTCTCAGTTGTTCTATTTGATGAAATTGAAAAAGCACATCCTGATATTTTCAATTCATTGCTACAAGTGCTTGAGGATGGCCGTCTCACTGACGCACAAGGTCGAGTTGTTGATTTCAAGAATACCGTCATCATCATGACCACAAACTTGGGTACTCGCGATATTTCCAAGGGCGCAGGATTAGGTTTTGCTAACTCGGAAGATGAGCTCACCAATTATGAACGTATGAAAGCAAAGGTGGGAGACGAACTTAAAACTCATTTCCGTCCTGAGTTCCTTAACCGTATTGACGACATCATCGTCTTCCATCAATTGACCAAGCCGGAGATCATTCAGATTGTGGACCTTATGATCACCAACCTTGATGATCGCCTTAAGGCGAAAGATATGGGCATCGAGCTCACCCCTGCTGCAAAAGAATTGCTAGCTGCTCGCGGGTATGACCCATTGATGGGTGCTCGACCACTTCGCAGAACTATTCAGCGGGAGATCGAAGATTCACTTTCTGAGAAGATTCTTTTTGGAGAACTTAAAGCCGGTGAAATTATTGTCGTTGATGTCCAGGGAGAGGGCACCGATTCGAAATTTACTTTTGCAGGTGAGCCGAAGACTTTAATGCCGGATTCTCCAAGTGATCTGACTGAGACACCTACTGTTTAATCAGTTTCGCCCACTTGATATTTCCTAGGGCTACTAAGCCAAGGACAAAAAAGAGTTGTACAGCAATCGCTTTTGGCGATGTCATATCTTTCGCAATGACCTCGCCAAGTGAAGTCGACTGCAGCGCTTGCGCTCCCGAAACATAGATTGAATAGGAAATAAGACGACCTACGGCAAAGACAAGCAAGAGTGGTTTTAGCTTGAACCTCTTGATGATGCCTGCTGCTTCAAATAATTGTGCCGAAGAAATTGGCGAAATAAAGAACAAGGTCATCAATCCGAAGGCTCGAGCAGAGCGATCCGTTATGTATTTACCGATTGCCTCCATATTTTCGACATAACCTTTTGGCAGCCAATCCCGAATAGCGCGGAAGGTGACAGCCAGTACGGCTCGACCCGAGGTCGCACCTAGGACTCCGAGAGGAACTAGCACCAAAGGATGAAGATCATGTTTAAGCGTGAAAAAAACCAAGATTGACCATGTGGGGGGCGCGAAAGCAGGCACAAGATTTGCTAGAAAGATAATTCCCAAGGCCACTGCGTATTGGCTCACCTTAGTAAGACTATGCGTTTTCTGGGCTGTTGCCAAAGGATTGGTGTTTCGAAGTAAAGTTCTGGCATAGTAAAGATAAAGAGAGGGGGAACGGTGAGTCATATATCTAACGACGAAACATTTGGTCAATTGCGCACAGAAGAAGTCGATGCGAAATATCAACTGTTAGACGTGATGTCGACCTCTGAACTTCTTCACGCGATGAATGAAGGCGATGCCTTAGTACCTCGAGCAATCGCTTTGTTGTTACCAAATATTGAAAGAGCAATCGATGAAATTGTAGAAAGAATGGAGCGAGGCGGCCGACTCATTTATGTCGGTGCGGGTACCTCAGGAAGGCTTGGAGTGCTTGACGCAGCCGAGTGCGGCCCGACTTTCTCTGTATCGGAAGAGCAGGTCGTAGGTTTTATCGCGGGAGGTGATCGCGCACTTCGATTTGGTGTCGAGGGCGCGGAAGATGATTTCGGCGCTGGCGAAGATCAGATGCGAGAAGCGCATCTCACATCGCTGGATTGCGTCGTGGGAATTGCAGCAAGCGGACGTACGCCCTATGTTTTAGGAGCACTTGATCATGCGCGAAAGGTAGGCGCTCTAACTATTGGTCTGACTTCAAATCTACGCTCTGAGATCTCACGTAGCGTGGAACACCCACTGGATATTGATACCGGAGCTGAGTTGCTAGCCGGTTCCACACGTTTGAAGTCCGGCACTGCTCAAAAATTGGTGCTCAATATGATTTCCACGATCACGATGGTTCGGCTCGGTAAGACTTTCGGCAATTTGATGGTTGATTTGCAGATTACTAATAAGAAATTGCAGGATCGAGCCCTACGGATCATAGAAAGTGCAACTGGAGTTGATCGTGCACGCGCTGAGAGAGCATTGGTGGAATCTGAAAATCAAGTGAAGGTCGCCATTGTCGCCATACTTCTGGGTATTGATGCCTCCGCGGCTCGAGTTCGTTTAAGTGCTGCCTCTTATCGCGTGAGGGCTGCCCTGTCAGACTGAGGATCTCCTTTCCTGAGTTACCTCGGCATCAAAAATGCGAAATTTTGATGAAACAAATCGTAATCAAATTGGAATGATTTGAGCGTGGCTCTGGCTTGACCCTGAGGGCAATGAAGGTAATGATTTCCACAATTGTCCGATATCTATGAAGTTTTTTTTCACCATCCTTGAAAGGGGAACTAAGTGAGATTACGTAAAAAAATCGCCGTCGTGGGAGTAACTGCCGCGTTGGTGGCAGGGGTTGCTCTAGTGGCGCCTGCACAGGCAGCAAGCAAAGATTTGGTCGTGGGAATTACCCTCGATATTGACAAGTTAGATCCGCAAGGCGCAACTAGTTTCGCAACTGTGCGCGCTCTTGGGTTGGTTTATGGAAGCTTGGTAGAAGTTGGTCCAAAGTTAGACGTTCGTCCGGGACTTGCATCCTCTTGGCGCTTCAATGATGCTGGTACACGATTGACCTTGCACATCCGTAAAAACGTTAAGTTCCAAGATGGAACTCCTTTCACTCCAGCGGATGTCAAGGCATCTATAGAGAGAATTCTGGACCCTGCCACGAAGGCAGCAGCTCGTGCCAACATCGCAACAATTAAATCCGTTACTGTCGCGGGCTGGGATGTAATTTTGGATCTTACGATTCCAAACGTCGCAATTCTTGCCGCTCTTGATGGCGTGAACATGGCGATGTTGTCGGCTAAAGACATCAAAGCTGGAACCATTGGAAAGACCGTCAATGGAACTGGTCCTTTCAAGTTCATTTCGTGGGAGCCAGGTCAATCAGTTAAGTTGGCAAAGAATGCTACTTACTGGCAGAAGGCACCCCAGCTCGACACTGTGACATTCCGAATCATTCCGTCTGAGTCCTCAATCCTTTCAGCCCTTAACGCTGGATCGGTTCAGTTCTCGGTCATCACTGATCCGCTCATTGCAAAGCAAGTTGGATCGAATCTCACCAAGTATTCGACACCTTCTCTTGCTTACATGGCGCTTCAACTCAATGCGAAGAAAGCGCCTCTGGATAACGTGAATGTTCGCCTTGCTATTCAATGTGCGATCAGCCGCCAAGAAGTGGTAAAGACCGCGCAATCTGGTGAAGGCACAGTCATAGGTCCAATCACTAGCCCTGCCTACAGGTCTGATATCAATGATCGTCCATGCCCAACCGCGGATATCGCAAAGGCAAAGAAATATCTTGATGCCGCTGGATATCCAAACGGTTTGACGATTAAGTCAATGGTTGCACCTTCACAATTTGCAACTGCATCGGCAGTTGCCCAAAGCCTGAAGGCGCAATTGGCAAAGGCCGGAATTACATTGGATCTCGAGCTTGTTGACGATTCGACCTTCGTTTCTCGTTGGTTAGCCGCTGACTTCGCAACCGCCATTGCAAATAATGGTGGACGAATCGACCCAGATACCATGTACACGCGTTACTTCACCTCAACCGGTAACTTGAACAAGGTTGCTGGCTACTCATCACCAACACTTGACGCGCTCTTTGCAAAGGGCAAATCTTCAGGCAATGTCACTACTCGTAAACTTGCCTATAAATTGATCTCAGAAGAGTTGGAGAGCAACGCAGTCTGGGTATGGCTCTTCTCGCCATATGAGTATCGTGTCGCGAGCAAGAACCTAGTTGGATTCGTACCACTGGCTACCGGCTCGCTTCTCGAACTCCGCAAGGCCGATCTCAAGTAATTAGATTGAGACGGTGTGTGGATTTAGGTCTACACACCGTCTCCTTCTTTTTCCTTCCATCTTGATCGACACATCTAATTCTTCGTAGAAAAGTCGGAGGTAACTCGCAATGCAGGGCATAACAAGACTGCAGCGAGCCCTCTTTTCACCATTCGTCACCAAGACCTTTAGTATCTTCACCACACTTTTGGGAATATCCGTTTTTGTATTTATCGTCTTACGAATCATTCCAGGCAATACGATTACCGGCTCTTTTGGAATAGAGACCGGCGTTCTCACTCCTCAGCAAATATCTGAGCTTCGTCATTATTACGGTATTGATCAATCTCTGATCATGCAATATGTATCTTGGATAAAGAGCTTTCTCAGCGGGCAACTTGGCTATTCATTTTCTACCGGCGTTTCAGTCTTGAAATTAACAAAATCTGCTTTGCCAGTTACCATTGAATTAGCGTTGATTGGGACCATTCTGGGTGTGATTATGGGTATTGCCGTGGGGATGTTTAGTGCTCGAAAGCCAGGAAGTTTTAGGGATTTCGCTGGCCAACTCTTTGGACTTCTCGCCCTCGCCATCCCGGGTTTCGTTCTGAGCACCGGGATTGTGACTGTGATGGCTAACGTCTTTCACTATTTCCCAAACGGATTTGAATATATGACCCCTTGGGAAAACCCATGGATGAATTTTCAACAAATGATGTTTCCGGGGCTCGTTCTAGGTATCGCAGTCGCTGCTCCAGTGATGCGTACTACTCGTTCTGCTCTACTGGAGACGGTGGACAAGGATTTTGTCAGAACTGCCCACGGTAAAGGAGTCCCACCTCGAAAAGTGGCGCTGAAGCACGTATTACGAAACTCGCTCATTCCCATTGTGACCATGACGGGAATCCAATTCGGATATTTGCTGGGTGGTGCTGTTATTGTTGAAAAGATTTTTGCTCTGCCTGGCATGGGTCGGCAAGTTCTTGATGCAATTACGAAACGTGAATACGCAACCGTTCAGAGCACCGTTATGATTTTTGCAATTCTCTTTGTCTCGGTAAATGTTTTGACCGACCTCATATATCGCAAGATTGATCCGCGGATAAAGAAATGAAAAAACGAGATAAAAGCGTTAAAGGCGCACTCCATTATTACCATCAGAGCACCAGCGGGGTCATTGGCGCTGGCCTTGTCTTCTTTATGATTCCAGCCTCAATCTTTTCCGCCTTTGGGTGGCTCCCACACAACCCACTTGATCAAAATATTGATTCCATCCTAAAGGGACCATCAGGAAAGTTTTGGTTTGGAACCGACCAATTCGGAAGAGATATTTTTTCTAGAACCCTCGATGGCATGCGACGTTCACTGACCGTCTCTATTACTGCCGTTCTCATTGCGGCAGTGCTGGGAATTATTCTTGGGGTTATGGGGGGATATCTGGGCAAGTGGTTTGACACTTTGATTACCCGAATGAGTGATGCAGTCTTTGCTTTTCCTGCCATCCTACTGGCCCTAGCAATTGTCAGCAGCCTCGGTACCGCTTGGTATGACACTGCGATATCAATTGGCATTGTGTATACGCCGATCTTTATCAGAGTTTCTCGAGGACCGGTGCTCAGCACTAAAGAGATGGATTACATCAAAGGTTCAAGAATTTTGGGTTATTCATCACCTCGAATTCTTGTGAAGCACATTTTACCTAATGTCTTGGCGCCGATCATCGTGCAAATTGCGCTCTCGCTTTCGTGGGCGATACTCACTGAATCAGGACTGAGCTTTTTGGGTTTAGGTACTCAACCTCCCAACGCGTCACTTGGCTTGATGGTCTCCGAAGCACAGTCAACTGCCGCTTTTGCTTGGTGGACTTTGGTTTTTCCATCTCTATTTATCACTGTTGTCGTGGTGGGTCTCAACCTTGTTGGTGATGGGCTCCGTGATGCGCTTGACCCCGCAAGGAGGAGCTCATGACGTCTCCATTGCTATCCGTAAAAAGTCTTGGGATTTCAACGGTTCAGGATCCGAAGATTTTGGTCAAAGATGTAAGTTTCGATATCTACCCTGGTGAAGCGGTAGGAATCGTGGGTGAGAGTGGTTCAGGCAAAACACTGAGTGTGCTTTCGATTCTTAATCTATTACCGCGAGGCGTACATGTAATAGAAGGTTGCATAACATATAAAGGTGATGATCTCACGACATTCTCCCCAGAACAAATGCGAGGGATCCGAGGAAAAGATATTGCCATGGTCTATCAGGATCCTATGACTGCACTCAATCCTGTCATGAAGATCGGTAAGCAGTTACTTGAGGCAATAGAGTCACACGAAAAGGTGGATGTCCGTTCGGAACAACGAGTGAGGGATGCACTCGGAGAAGTTGGTATTCCAGATGTGGACCGGGCAATTAAAAGTTACCCGCATGAGTTCTCAGGTGGAATGAGACAGCGAGTGATGATCGCGATGGCACTGCTAATGTCACCTCAATTGCTCATTGCAGATGAGCCGACTACTGCCCTCGATGTCACCATACAACAACAGATTTTGTCCTTAGTTGCAGAGCAACGTCGTAAGCGAAATATGTCGATGCTTTGGATTACACATGATCTTGGGGTGGTTGCAAATCTTGTTGATCGACTCATCGTGATGTATGCGGGTCGGATCGTAGAATCCGGAACAGTGAAAGAGATTTTCACCAATCCCCAGCATCCGTATACCGCCGGTCTTCTCTCATCTCTCCCCACGACCTCTGATCCAGAACGCAAGCGTCTAACCTCCATTGCAGGTGTCCCCCAAAAGCCTTGGCTGGTTGGAGATTCCTGTTCCTTTGCTCCTCGGTGCTTCAAGGTAAAGGCCGATTGCTTAGAGAGCGCACCGAGATTGGAAGGGACTCTCGAAAAAAGCGTCTCGTGTTTCCATGCGATCGGAGTTAAGCCATGAGCCTGGTCATTGAAGGCGTTGAAAAACAGTACAAAATAATGGCGACTGGCACAACTATTAATGCGCTCAATGGCGTCTCAATCGAGATTCCTAAGGGAAAGACTCTTGGAATCGTTGGGGAAAGTGGCTGCGGTAAATCCACTCTCGCTCGCGTAATTTCAGGTTTAGAGAAGCCAACGCACGGAAGTGTCATTTGGGATGACAAGACCATTTCAGACAAAGGAAGAAATCACATCCGGTCCCGACACTCTCAAGTTCAACTTGTATTTCAGGACCCTTATTCATCGCTGAATCCGCGACAAAAAGTGGGAGAATCGATTACTGAAGTTCTAAGTGTTTACAAATTAGTTCCAAAAGATACCGTTACTGAACGTATGGAAGAATTGCTCTCTTTTGTTGGCCTGACTTCCGATTTGGCCCATCGATACCCACATCAACTTTCGGGCGGACAACGCCAACGTGTAAGTATTGCCAGAGCTCTCGCCTCGGAGCCTGAACTTCTTATTCTTGATGAGCCAGTTTCCGCCCTAGATGTCTCGGTTCGTGCAGAAGTAATGAATTTACTCATAGACCTTCGAACCAGGCTTGGACTAACTTATATATTCATTAGCCACGATTTAGGGATGGTCCGTTACATCAGTGACTTCATCGTCGTCATGTATCTTGGGAAAATAGTCGAACAGGGAGATTGGCGTCAGATTATTGAGCGACCTTTGCATCCATACACTCGTGCGCTTATCGCAGCTATGCCAGATCACAGCATTATTGGTAACCCTGAAACTCTTGCCAAGACCTTGCAAGGTGAAGTTCCAGATCCTGCCAATTTGCCAAAGGGATGCGCATTTCACGCGCGCTGTCCCATTGCAGTAGATGCATGTTCGACTCATATTCCGCTCTTGATTGAAGTTTCTTCTACCCATTACGTCGCATGCCCGGAGGCAAAGATATGAAAATTATCGGAATGATTTCTGGGACTTCATTTGATGGAATTGATGTTGCCTGCATTGATGTCACGCAAAGCGGAGATCTCCTAGAAGTGAAGCAAATGGGCTTTATCTCAGTTGATTATTCCCCAGAACTCCATCAAATGATTGCTGACGCAATGCCTCCACGACCTGTGGATATGGAGCGAGTCTGCATCTTAGATACCTTGATAGGGCAGGCTTTTTCGAAGGCAGCGCAAAAAGCAATGGCAGACTTTGCTTTTGAACCTGATCTCATTGTTTCTCATGGCCAGACTCTCTTTCACTGGATTGATGCTGACCATCGCGCAAAAGGAACTCTGCAACTCGGAGAAGCATCATGGATTGCAGAAGAAACTGGTGTGCAAGTTCTGTACAACATTCGCTCTCGCGATGTTGCGGCCGGCGGTCACGGCGCACCACTTGTGAGCATTCTGGATCAATTGCTTTTAGGACATAGTGAGAATGTCGAAGGTGCTTTGAACCTGGGTGGAATTTCGAATATCACGATTGCGGGGAAGAACATTGTCCCCATGGCTTTTGATATTGGACCAGCAAATGGACTACTGGATGCGGCAATATCTGCATACACAAAGGGTGAGAAATCTTTTGATAAAGATGGTGAGATTGCAGCTAGAGGAAAGGTGAATCTCGAGTTGCTTTCTCGCTTTCTTGACGAGCCGTACTATTTATTACCTTTTCCAAAATCCACTGGAAAGGAACTCTTTCATTTACCGTACGTGATTGAACGTGCCGGCGAAGTTGACACATGGCAGATAAACGATCTGATGGCCACTCTCCTCGAACTCACTGTCGAAACAGTTGCTCGAGAGGTAGAAAAGTTTTCGTTAGCTAAGTTGTACATCGCTGGCGGAGGAAGTGCGAATCCTGTCATGATGGCACGCTTGAAAGAACGGCTAGCAAATTGCAACGTGCTCTCAATTTTGGATTTACGACTCGATCCACGAGCAAAAGAATCAGTTACATTCGCGTTAATTGGATACTTGACACTGCATGGACTCCCAGGTCAGATTCCGAGTTGCACTGGAGCAGAAGGGGAGCGTCTTCTCGGGGCCTTGATACCGGGATCCCGACCTTTTAGCCTTCCAAAAATAGAACTAACGAGGCCCACCACAATTAGTTTTGTAGGTTAGTCCCGTTTTTCAGCATCTCAATTTCCGGAATTTTCCATCGCTCATCCGTGCGTTCAAGTCCGGTGGGGAGAAAACCACACTTTCGATAGAGTCGCTGTGCGCTCTGATTTTCCTTAAAGACCCAGAGGGAGATTTCCGTGAAACCTTCTCTTGCTAGAACTTCTAGGACTTCAACCAAAAGTGCCTTCCCAAAGCCCTTTCCAGCGTATTTCGGGTGGATGTATAGCGAGAAGAGATGTCCGCGCTCGGGAATCTGGATATCACTACCAAATCTCGCAACACCCACGACAAACTTTTCGGAGATAATGAGGAGAGTTTTCTTGTCGAGGCGTGACGAAAGCGAAGGTCGCCACAGCTCCCTTGCGCTCTCCTTAGTCATTTTCAGGCGGACATCTTCTGGCAGGAGATCTCGGTACGACTGCTGCCAGCATTCAAGGAATATGTCAACGATATCTTCAAGGTCTTCACTGGTGGCTATTCGCACTTCAAAACTCATGGACCCAAGCCTATATAGTCAATCGAGTTACGCATGACAAGAATTCAGCAAATTTCTATATCCTCGACTTTTAGTGAATTGAAAGCGCCATTTACTACCGCTCTGAGAACTGTTTCAACCCTTGAGTTATTTGAATGCGTCCTAATAACTTCCGACGGTCGAAAAGGAAGAGGGGCGTGTGTTGAGACACCTGCGATTACGGGCGATACAAAAGCGCAAATTCTAGAAGACTTACACGTTACCTTGTCCGCATTTCTAAAGGGTCGCTCGTACTCCACATACGAAGATATTGCGCTAGATCTGTCGAATATTCATGCGACGTCAAGTGCGAAGGCGGCAGTGGATATGGCGCTATATGATTTGGAATTTCCAAATCATTCGGCTCATGTAAAAATCAAAACTGATATTACGGTTCCGATTGCTTCAGTCAATGAGTATGAGCAAATTATCAAAGTACGACAATTAGAGGGCTTTGAGGTATTTAAGGTCAAGATGAGGTCTGAAGAGATTGATCTATCCATAGAGAAATTAAAGAGCATCAGTTCACTTATTGGTCCTACTGGACTAATTCGTATCGATCCAAATCAATCATGGTCCGTTGCGCACACCTTGAAATTTCTTGATCGTTTAGAAGGCCAAGGCATTTCTATAGAATTCTTAGAGCAGCCAACTTTAGCAAAGGAGAAGCAATGGCTTGCTGAAATACGCAAGCGAAGCAATATCAGAATTATGGCTGATGAGTCTTGTTATGACATGGAAGACTTATTGGAACTGATTGAGCTAGATGCGGTTGACCTCATTAATATCAAACTCTTAAAAAGTGGCGGTTTATATAGTAGTTTTGAGATGGCGAAGGTGGCTCGTTCGGCTGGAATAGAGGTCATCGTCGGATCAATGATGGAAGGAGATTTGGGACTTCTTAATGCTGCCCGACTCGCCAGCAAGATTTCTCCTTCCGCAGTGCATGATCTGGATGCTGCTTGGTGGGCAAAGCGATCGGATTTGATTTATCAAGAAGGGTCGGTGATGTTTTAGATGTTTGAAACTCTGAAAGTAACTCTTCAAAGTGTGGCAGGAGTAGTACTAGCCACATCTCACTCAGGCCAGCAGCGCACCTTATCTCTTGGCGATCGTCAAATCTATGGAGTTGATCAACCTCTACCAATGAATCCTGATACCTCCTTTGACCTGGGATCAATCACCAAGATAATCGCAACCACCTCTGCGTTGATGGCTTTGGCGCATGAAGAGAAGTATTCATTAGAAGATAAGGTCGCAAAATATATCCCAGCGTGGAGTTCTAGTGAGAAATCTATTGTTACGCTAAAACATTTACTTTTACATCGCGCCGGCTTATGGGAGTGGCAACCACTGTATATAGAGGATCAAAATCCAAATAATGTTCACACGCGAATTGCAAGTATGCCTCTCAGATATGGAGTGGATCAAGGTCGTCACTATTCAGATCTTGGTTTTCTCACTCTCGGAAAGATACTTACAATCATTTCTGGCAATTCGCTGGATAAGACCGTAGAAGAATTAGTTTCTAATCCCTTAAAGATGTACTCGACCCGATTTTCGCACCCTATCTCGAGAGAGAATGTTGCAGCTACCTCATGGGGGGATTCAATTGAACGTGAAATGGTTCGCTCGAAAACCCCTTATCCAATTCCGCAATCAGAGTCAGAATTTGGGAATTGGCGTAAAGAAATACTTTGTGGTGAAGTAAATGATGGAAATGCATTTCATCTCTTTCAGGGAGGTTCAAGCCACGCCGGACTTTTTTCCACTGCTTCTGATCTTGTAATATTCGGTGAAGAGATCTTGCGAAGTCTTCGAGGAGAGGGATACTTTGCGCAGGAAATAGTAAAACTTTTTCTTACGGTAGGTCCAGATTCGCATCAAACATTAGGATTTCGAAGTTGGAGTGACACCGTGGATGGATGTACGGACGAGTTTTATGGTCACACGGGTTTTCCCGGGACAGTTTTTGCGATATCCCCTAAGCACGATTTCGTGGCGACTTTGCTCACCAACCGCCTCCACGTAAAAAATCCACCCGTCCCGACCGAAGATATATGGCGTCCCGTCTTGAGCGAACTGCATCGGAGCATTCATTCGTAGTATAAAAATTCTTGACGGGTATAGATTATTTGGCAATAATTTCCGCAATAAATGTTTAATCATGAAGTTTTTTTTCAGGCTTGAAGGGAGGGACAATGGTTAAAAGTGGAGAGGGATCGAACCCTTCCCATCGAATTTATCGCGATCTTCTGGGAGAGATTGCCAATTCCTTTCCCTCCTTTCACGCAAGCGAGGTGGCAATCGCTCACGCTGTTCTTGATAATCCTTCGTCCGTTGCCCAAATGAATATCACCCAATTAGCACAAGTCAGTGCCACTTCAGTCGCCTCAGTTGTCCGATTTAGCAAGGCCATAGGCTTCAAAGGTTATCCAGAGTTTCGTATGGCGCTTGTAAGCGAATTGAGCAGGATTCAACATTCTGGTGATGAAAGAATCGAGCTAGATGGAGGCATAACGGTCCGTGACACGCCCGAAGAAATAATTCGAAAGATATCCCATTCGGATGCACGAGCAATCCAAGCAACTGCAGCACGCCTTGATGTTCAAAGTTTTGTCGCAACCGTGGATGCGTGGGAGAGCGCAAAGATGATCGGGGTCATCGGCGTCGCTTCAGGTGGATACGTGGCCATGGACTTGCAACTCAAATTGAATCGCCTAGGAAGAAACTGCATTGCCTGGAGAGATGCTCATAGCGCTCTTACCTCGATCGCAATGCTAAATCGCGGAGATGTACTTGTTGCTATCAGTCACAGTGGAATGACCCTAGACATTGTGGAAGTTATAACGGAATTCAAAAAACGCGGAGTCACCGTTGTACTTATAACCAACACTGTTCGCAGTTCGGCAACTGCAGTTTCAGATTTAGTCCTATTTACCTCTGCACGAGAAACAACGTTTCGCAGTGGCGCTACAGCCAGTCGAATTGCTCAACTTACGGTAGTCGACTGCCTTTGTGTGGCTTTGGCACAACGGAATTGGAAAGGGACTAAGAATTCGCTAGACCAATCCCGTTACGCGGTTGGATATCGATCTGGTAAGAAAGTTATTGGGGAAGACAGTACATTCCGCGATCGGTAGATGCGATTAGTCCGTCCCTTATCAGGGTTGAAAGTGCTTTCTCGACCTGCGAATCTTCATTCCATAACTGTTTGAGAGTTGATTCAGTAAGTGATTTGTTTTCTCGCAAAGCCTGAACGATTACCCCCCGGCACTGACGGTCAGTTCCATGCCATGTTTGGGTCTTACGAACGACTCCTGACTCTGGAAATCCGTTTGCTCTCCACTTGCATCGCTCCCTAATCGGACATTGATCGCAGAGTGGTTTTCTAGATGTGCAGAGGAGAGCGCCAAGTTCCATCGTCGCGGCGGCCCAAAGATCGGGCGCTTCTGAAGGAATGAGTCCGCGACGTGATTCCACTTCTTCACGAGTTGCTGATTGGCGTGGGATATCTATTCCATCAAGAACTCGAGAAAAAAGTCGCCTGATGTTGATATCGAGTACCAACGAGCGATGGCCAAAAGCAAAAGCCATGATTGCAGCGCTCGTATATTCTCCAATTCCAGGCAATGAGAGGAGTTCCGTTTCAGTCTGTGGAACTTCGCCATCAAAGTCACGAGAAATTATCTTGGCGCATTCGTGTAAACGTAGGGCGCGACGAGGGTATCCCAACCTTCCCCATGCGGTAATAACTTCGGCGGGGGTAGCTTTTGCAAGCGAATAAGGCGATGGCCATCTCTGCATCCAAGATATCCATTGTGGAAGTACGCGTGATACAGGTGTTTGTTGCAACATGAATTCACTTACAACAACTCCCCACGCGGTAGTGTTTCGCCACGGAAGATCGCGCTTGTTTTTCTCAAACCAAAAGATAACTTCGTTCTGTAAGGTCATTCTCCGGAAATCTTTACCCGACTCAGCGCTTGATCAAGACGTGAAACTTCAACAATTTCCATTCCTGCGATTTTTGTTTCGCTCCCAAGTGGAACGAGCGCTCGTTTGAAACCAAGGCGAAACGCTTCTGAAAGCCTTCGGTCGACACCGCTCACTTTGCGAATTTCTCCTGCCAACCCCACTTCGCCGATCGCGACTAGATCCGAGGGAAGAGCCAGACCTTTTGCCGCAGAGGCCACCGCTAATGCGAGGGCCAAATCTGCTGCTGGTTCTGACATTTTCATTCCCCCGACTGTCGCGGCATAAACATCTCGTCCAGCAATTCGTACGTGTGCACGTAGTTCGAGGACAGCGAGTGTCATAGAGGTACGTGATGCATCTAGACCACTCGTCACCCGACGAGCGTTTCCGTAATCGCTATCTCTACCGGCACCCACTAGTGCTTGGATTTCAGCAAGCAAAGGACGTCGTCCTTCCAAAGTCACAGTCACGCACGTTCCCGGTACGGGCTCGGTGTGACGAGTAGTGAAAAGCCCTGTCGGATCGATGACACTTTCGATGCCGCCATCATGAAGATCAAAGCAGCCCACTTCATCACTTGCCCCGAACCGATTCTTTGTCGCGCGAACAAGTCGAAGGCGTGAATGTCGTTCGCCTTCAAATTGCAGAACTACATCAACAATATGTTCCAAAAGACGTGGACCTGCGATGGACCCATCTTTAGTGACGTGGCCAACGAGGAGAAGTGTAATATCTCGCTCTTTACAGATTCTGATAAGCGCGGCAGCGACTTCTCGCACTTGCGTAACTCCACCAGATGCTCCATCTGCGGCGCTACTACTCATTGTTTGGATACTGTCGATGATCAGTAGTTGTGGTTTGACTGCATCCACATGTGAAATCACAGCACCTAAATCATTTTCAGATGCCAGAAATAGATTTGGGTCAACAGCGCCAATTCGTTCTGCCCTCAATCGAACTTGTGATGCAGATTCTTCACCACTTATATACAGCGCTCTGATTCCACGTGAGGCGCTCTTTGCCGCAACGCTTAATAAGAGAGTGGACTTTCCGACGCCCGGCTCTCCAGCTAAGAGAATGGCTGCACCTGGGACTAGTCCGCCACCTAGAACTCGATCTAGTTCTGAGACTCCCGTGGTCCGGGCAGAAGCACTTGATAGATCTACATCACCTATGGGCGCGGCTGCTCGAGTAACAGCCCCAGGCACGAGAGAGAGTCGCTTAGGGGCAGCTATCTCCTCGACACTTCCCCATATCTGACACTCACCACAGCGACCAACCCATTTACTCGTAGTCCAACCGCACTCCGTACAGCGGAAGGGATCCTTTTCAGGTTTAGCCATGGCGATAGCCTAGAGCGCCGCACCCAGTGTTGCAGGGTGAGTGATGATAAATAGTGGCAAAGAACGCCGGGTCAACTCGCGGATTGCGGCCATGCGAGAGTCGCAATGGCTAGCAAGAATTCGATAATTGGCTTCACCCATCAGCGCGATGAGTTCGGTCTTGTTGGAGAGATAGACGGGCTCGGTTCCAACATGTGCCTCAGTATTACTGGTGCAGTACCAATCAAAGTCATCGCCTCCATCTCCCCAGGCCAATCTCTCATACTCTCCAATAACGGTAATGGAGTATTCGCGCTCGCCCACTTCGCGTGTTTCAAAACTTCGACGTAGAGGAAGTTGCCAACACACGTCGGGTTTTGTTTCTACAAAGTGAAGATCTTCCTTTTGCGCCAAATGGTGTAGGACGCATCCAAAAGAGCCAGCGAATCCCGGTGCTGTATATCCCTTTCGATTCAGAAAAATACACGAACCCTCAATAGTTCTCGTTTTTCTATCGCCATCCTCGTCAACATCACTGACGAGAAAATTATCTACACTTGCTAAGGCTTCGTTATGAAATTGCCACATCTCTGGTGTAAGCCTGCGAGCAATGTCAACTACTCGTTTTTCGTCCTCTTCGTCCGAGTACATCGCCCCTTCAGTGCAACAACCATCATTTGGGCGATCGGCGAATACGCCTTTACAACCGTCGCCGTAAATGCAACTCCAAAAAGAGGTTAACCACGTAATGTCACACTTGTAGATTTCCGATTCGTCTGATGGATCGGTGAATTCAATCCAATCGCGAGCAAACCCCGGCTTAATCTCAGACATAGAGGCAGAGCCTACGTGCTATTGGCCGACGACGCACATTGAGAACAGGTAGCCTTTGGGTATGAATGAAAGTTATCCGGCAACGATTGCTGTAATAGGTGCGGGCGTTATGGGCGAGGCGCTATTGAACGCTCTCATAACATCGGGGATAAACCCGCGCGCCATAACTGTCTCGGAAAAGCGCGAGACCAGGGCAATCGAACTCAGAGATAAGTACGGTGTTAACATTGCCGATCAGAACGAGAACGCAGCCAATAGTGAAGCGATTCTTCTTGTTGTAAAACCCCAAGATATGTCAGCACTCCTCACCGAAATAAAGCCATTTCTTTCTGAGGGGACACTGCTGATCTCTATTGCTGCTGGGAAGAAGATTGAATTTGTTTTGGCTCATGTGGGAGATTCATTTCCGGTGATTCGCGTAATGCCGAATACTCCTGCTCTCGTTGGTGAAGGCATGGCCGCAATGTCTATCGGGACGCACGTTACTGAACTTCAAAGAAATTTTGTTAAAAGTTTCCTCCAAGCCACAGGTCGAGTCGTTGAAATTGACGAATCCTTGCAAGACGCAGTCACTGCCGTAAGTGGATCTGGCCCCGCCTATTTTTTTGCTTTTGTGGAAGCGATGGTGGCTGCAGGAGCCAAGTTGGGCCTACCTATAGAAGTGGCGACGGAGTTGACTGCTCAAACGCTGGTCGGCGCAGCGAAGTTATTGAGTACGAGCGGCAAGAGCGCTAAAGCGTTGCGTGAAAACGTCACCAGCCCTCACGGCACTACGGCTGCCGCATTGGCTTCTTTCGAGCGATCGGGTCTGGGTGAAATCGTCGCAGAAGCAATGACCGCCGCCCGAGATCGTTCTCAAGAACTAGCGTAAGAAGGCTGTTATGAAGTCCTGGAGAATATTCCTTGGGGTGATGTTAATTTCTCTTTATATACCAAACGCTTTCGCCTCAACCAAATCGGTTGTACCGATTCCAATGACCAAAATTGCCAGCCTTTCAGTAGAAGGTCAGGTAGTTGGGGCGCTTGTCAAAGCAAAAACGGTTTATGTTTTTGGTAATAAACAAACCACTCCTCATGTGCACGGATTCATTGAAGCAATTGGAGAGTCTGGCACTTTGTTGTGGTCGTTACCTCTTGAATCAGGAATTGATGACGTAGCAACTGCAGCAAACTTTGACACGCAGGGCCATATTTGGGTTGCTGGAACCTCTGGACCACTCGCCGAAGATGCTCAACCAACCGTGTTGCCCTCCACTTCAGTTCTGAATCCAGATTCGGTCGTGCTCGATCCTGTTTCGGCTCTTCGTGCAGACCTCACAAATCTGATTTTGTGGGAGGTAGATCAGAATGGCACTCTCATTTCCACTCGAAGAACTGAGATGTCGCGTTCTGTCATAGGCAAAGGCATTACTCCGGCAGCAAATGGTTTTGCGATAGTCGGATTAGTTGCGACCACATTTGGAAATGCAGGCTTCTTGCAACAAGTTGATACGGCAGGCAATTTTGGAGGACTTCAAGTTGTCGGTTCGAAAGATACAGAACTATCTTCAGTAATTAGCACCAGCTCAGGTTTTTTATTGAGTGGGAGCAGTACAGAAAAATTGTCGGGAAAGCCATTGATAGGTGTACGTGATGCAATTGCGGTCTCAACGACATCTGCCGGAAAGATTTCCTCGGTGCTACGAAGTACAAACATCGCAACCGCACGGACTTGGCGTTTTTCAACGCCATCTTTCTTTTTTGGAGGGGATGCTCTCATCAACGGAAAGAATTCTGCAGTTGTGACGAAATTCTCTGCGAAGATGGCTCCGACATGGACCGCTCGTTTTTCCTCGACTGGACCGGCACTTGTTGTGGACGCACCGCAGACGCGATTCGCGGTTTTTGCCTCAGATGCGCCGATTATTGGGGTGGGAAGTTGGAAACCGAGAAGGGCATCAGTTATTTCCTTGGAATTTGATGCCAAAGGGCAACTCCTTCGCGCCTTTTCGGCCACCTCACTCTCAGATCCGATCTCGATTGGCTACAGCACGGCGTTGGGATTAGTAGTTGTGGGGAGCTTCGGGGGAAAGGGCGTTTCGATTTTTCATGCCCTGACACGCTAACCTAACTCCCTTGGGGCCACGTGCCCCTCACTAGCTAGCGTATTAACAGTTATAAGGAGATTGTGGCGTATGGGTTCAGTAATCAAGAAGCGACGTAAGCGGATGGCAAAGAAGAAGCATAAGAAACTTCTTAAGAAAACCCGCATTCAACGTCGTAACGCCAAGTAATTCGACTGCTCAATCACTTCCGTGGTAACCCGAGTGAACTTCTAGGGCTTTACCAAACTTAATTTTCCTGCCAAGGAAGTCGCAAGGTAGCGCACTTTATTCACCGTTACCCAGTCGCTATCTGATCGTTCGACCTGTCGTAAATTTGAAATAAGCATCAATGTTGGTTTTGTTGTACCTGAAAGTGAACTTGTGCAGAGTCGAGTTTGGCACCCGAAAGCCAGCGTCTTGGCGTTTACCGATAGTGGCGAACTGGGGGCGCCGTATCCATCCGTTGCGATCGTGGAAATGAGAGAACTCTTATCAATGTTGGTCCATCGAATTTGTGTCGGGGTTGAGGAAGAAACGCCGCTTGAGGTCAGCCAGGATGCGATTACACCGTCGGCAGATTTATTTAGAGACACACCATAACCTGCTACTGCAATCGCGCCACTTGGCCCGTCCAGCGTTTTATAAGTCCATTGCGTGCTACCGCCAATGCGGGTCGCTAATCGAACTTCCCCTGATGTGCTCGCATGTTGTTGATTGATTGTCAGAATCGAATCATAAAGTACAGATACTTTAGAACCTACTGAAACGGCTTTGAGTGAAGTGCCAACATCGCCTGTCGTGCGGTCATTATTCTTTGTATCTCCATCAACTATTTCGTAAATCCATTTATTTGTTGCACCTCTGAAGGCTCCAAGAAGAATTCCTTGGGATTCATCTCGATAAAAGACTTGCACCCCTTCCGCCGTTACGGCACAAGCATTGCTGACGCTAACATCACCAGCCGTTTTCACTCGTTCAATTGCATCGTAGGGAAGTATTGATGCACCATTTCCATCGACGATCTCATAATTGAATTTAACATTGTTGTAGGTCGCATGACGCAAATCTTTATCTACCATGTCTGTATAAAATATTTGAAGTATTTCTTTTAAACCAGATCCACTGACACAAAGTGAGACTGGACCAGCCAAGTTATGTGAAGTGCGACCTGCGGTGCCACCACGGCCATCCACGATGAGTTTTCTCCACGCTTTACCGTTCCACAACGCAACCTTGAGGTCTCCACGTGTCTTATCGGTATAAACAATTGCCGGTTGGCCGCGAAAAAGTGTTGTCGCTAAATGCAAGCCATCAGATGAGGGATCGAGAGGACTTGCCTTCCACGAGGGCTGGGGGGTGATTGTGTTGGTGAGTACTGAATTTGAAGCCCCCAACATATTTTGGGCTGAGATTCCGAATGAATATGCGACGCCGTTCTGCAAGCCTGTTATTGAGATTGGGCTCGATAACGCAGAAAAAGATTCGCCTGTAATAGTATTCGTGACGGAATATGCAGTGATTTGAGCAGTTCGCGCATTGGCAGGTAGATCAAAGGTAACAAGCGCGGATTTGTCGCCAACCAGGGCTGCGACGTTCCGAGGTGCTTGAGGAATTGTGTTCGAGATTCCAACTGGTGGTTTAGATCGCAGATCGGTAAGCATTGCGATTGCGAGTGGCCCAGGGCCTTGGAACACTTCACCTGCATCAAGATTGGGTGTCATGACAGCATCTAAACCGCTGGCTGAAAAAGTCGCTTCATCTAGATGGCTCACCGATGAACCAGATTCATAACGTGTGGGGGTGTATAGCTTCGGTTTTACTCCACCGTTCGCTGAAATTCCCAAGGCACCGGTCCACACTAAAGTGTTGGTGAGTGCTGTACCGAGGTCGATGGATGGCGAAGGTAGGTCTGAAAGTCGACGGCCATCAGGAGTTTGAGTGAACGCGTCGAAGGGAGTCGGCTGTTCCAAAATTCCATATTTATAAAAATTGTCATAGGTATCTGTGGAGAGAAAACCTAATCCGTGCCCAAGCTCATGGATAAATACCGAAGTCAGGTCATACTCGCTTGAGGTCGGTTTGCGATCGTTACGCTGATCCCAGTTGGCGGTTGAGTTAGCTTGAATAATAATTTCCGGATTTCGTTTGTCTAGATCGGTTCCGGAAATCGCGTTGGCAAGGGCAGATGGATACCAGAGAATTGGATCTGGAGAATTGATAAAGTTTGCAAAATAATTCCCAGGCCGAGCACTGCCCAGTACCCCAGGAGAAGAAGAGCGTGCCCAGGTTGCATCGACGGTGATGGGAACAGTGGAGGAGAAACTGGCAGACCAAATATCTATCGCTGCTTGAACATCGGCTTTTGCCCACTCCGGAAAGTTGTTATAGGTAACGACGAAGTTGCTTTGCTTTTCCAGATGAACACCACTGGTCGTGGTCGTGACGTGTTTCGTGTTTGGACCGGCAAGTGTGTAACCCCAAACCGTAGAGGGGCGCTCAAGAGTGAGCGGCAAAGCGTGCGCGCTCGGCGTATACAACAAACCTCCAACGAGCCCGAGAAAAGCAAGGCTGCGAAGAAGGTGGCGGAATCTAGAGGTCTGAAACATATTGGGAAACCGTATCAGGATGAGATGATGCTCCCATGCGCCCCATGGTCACAATTTATACGCGGAATGGGTGTCATCTCTGTGAAATTGCCGAGGAAACTCTCAAAGGTTTGCAAAGCGAATTAGATTTCGAGATCGAAAAAAGATTTATTGACGGAGACCTTGCCTTAGAAGCAAAATATGGAGAACAAATTCCGGTTATTTTGATCGACGGCGAACACCACGATTTTTGGAGAGTCAATCCAGAACGTTTTAGAGCTTCCCTTGAGCGACATCGTCAGCGTCAATAATCCGATAAGAATATCCCTGCTCAGCAAGAAAGCGTTGACGATTTTGAGCAAAATCCTGGTCTATTGTGTCGCGGGAAACGAGAGAGTAAAAGCGGGCGGTTCGGCCATCTGATTTGGGACGCAATATGCGCCCTAAACGTTGGGCTTCTTCTTGCCGTGAACCAAACGCACCAGAAACTTGGATTGCAATTGTCGCTTCAGGTAAATCAATGGAGAAATTTGCGACCTTTGAAACAACTAGACACTTTATTTCTCCGCTACGAAAAAGTTTGAAGAGTCGTTCGCGTTCCTTTATTGGGGTATCACCTTTTATTAAGGGGACTCCCAATACTTCTGAGAGTTCATCTAGCTGATCAATATATTGTCCGATTACCAGGACTTGGTCTTCAGCATGAATTTGAGTAAGGGCTTCAACAATCTTTCTCTTCGTCGCGGTTGTTGCACAGAGTCGATATCTATTTTCTGGTTCCGCGGTGGCGTATGTCATTCGTTCTGCATCCGTCAAAGTGACTCGCACTTCAACACATTCGGCGGGAGCAATGTATCCCTGTGCTTCAATCTCTTTCCACGGTACGTCGTAACGCTTTGGTCCGATAAGAGAGAAGACCTCTCCCTCGAGTCCGTCCTCGCGTACCAAAGTTGCGGTTAAGCCGAGGCGCCGTCGAGATTGAATATCCGCGGTAAAGCGAAATATTGGCGCAGGCAGCAAGTGCACTTCGTCGTAGATGATCAAGCCCCAGTCATGTGTGTCGAACAAATCTAAATGTGCGTAAACACCATTCTTCTTCTTAGTCATGACCTGATATGTAGCGATTGTCACTGCACGAATTTCCTTCTTCGATCCGGAATATTCGCCAATCTCGTCTTCATTGAGAGTCGTGCGGAGCAGAAGTTCTTCTCGCCATTGGCGAGCGGCGATCGTGTTGGTCACAAGGATCAAAGTCGTGGCCTTTGCATGTGCCATTGCTACTGCGCCAACGATAGTTTTTCCGGCACCGCAAGGAAGAACCACCACACCAGAGCCACCATGCCAAAAGCCTTCTGCAGCCAAAGATTGATATGGTCGGACGCTCCATCCATTTTGAACGAGTTCAATTTCATGATGCTGACCATCTACGTAGCCTGCAAAATCCTCCGCAGGCCAACCGAGTCGCAGTAGCGCTTGCTTAATTGCTCCGCGTTGACTTGGATGGACAGCGATAGTTTCAGGATCGATTCTATTTCCGAGTAATGGGGCAATTTTCTTAGCCCGGATGACTTCTTCAAGAACCGCGGTGTCAGTTGTAATGAGAACGAGACCGTGAATGGGGTTTGCTTCTAGTCGAAGTCGACCGTAGCGAGACATCGTTTCGGCAATATCAACCAATATTGAATGAGGAACTGCGTAGCGAGAGTATTTCAAAAGTGTGTCGATTACTTGTTCTGCATCGTGTCCGGCAGCTCGCGCGTTCCAGAGCCCTAGAGAGGTAAGGCGGTAGGTGTGAATGTGCTCCGGTGATCTCTCGAGTTCTGCGAATGGAGCGATTGCTCGACGACACTCGGTACTTAATGGATGATCAATATCTAGTAAAAGTGTCTTGTCACTTTGAACTATAAGAGGGCCGTCAGTCATTGAGAATCTCTTGAACGAATCTAGCGAGAAAGACACTTCTCTCATTGAGAGCCCTGAGGCTTGCCCATTCATTTTGCGCATGCGCTCCTGCACCAATGGCGCCCATGCCATCTAAAACCCTTGCTCCAGTCGCGGCTGCAAAATTCCCATCGCTGGCTCCACCTACTGCAGCACCTCCTAAAGCGAATCCCATTTCGGTCGCAACTTTTTGGGCGATCTCAAAAAGTTCTTTGGTCGAGGCCAGCTCAAGCGGCGGTCTATTGAGGCCACCTTGAATTTCTATTCGGCCTTCTGGATGAACTGCTTTGAGTGCCTTTATTGCGACGTCGACTCGGACTAAATCGGTTTGAGAGTAAGAGCGGGCATCGACATCAAGAACTGCATGGTCAGGAACGGTATTTGTTGTATTTCCAGACCGTACAACCGTTGGCACAACAGTTGTGCCATGCTCAGAATTTTCAAGTGACTCAAGTTTCAAAATGAGGTGAGCTATTTCAACGCTGGCGTTGATGCCTTTCTCTGGCTCAAGCCCGGCATGTGCGGCCTTCCCATGCGCATGGATTTGATACATCGCGGTTCCTTTTCGACCGGTCTTTACTTTCCCATCCAGTGAAGCCTCAAGTATCAAGACGGCTTTGGAATTACGGGCAAGATCTTCGATAAGTTCCCGCGACGACGCGCTTCCGGTTTCTTCATCCGTAGTTGCAACTAACGCGACCGAACCTGAAATATTTTTGAGGGCAAAGAGTGCCTGGACGAACCCTGCTTTCATATCAAAAACGCCAGGGCCACGGATTACATCCCCATCAACATCCCAGAGGGGTTCAAAGGAACCGTGTGGCCACACCGTATCAAGGTGGCCCAGAAGTACAACGGCAGGATTCTCGGCTCCCCACCAAAAAACTGGACGACCCTTTACGTGAATTATTTGCGCTGGAATGCCGAGGATTTCTTCTGCCATGGAGGCTGCCAGTGAAACTACTTCATTGCACGCAACAAGGTCATCCGTAGGTGATTCACATCGAACCAGTTTTTCAAGACAATCAAGTGCTGTAATCATGCTCTCTATTCTTCTCTCTTTTTCGTGCGAGCGCTTTGGAATTGCTCACTCATAGCGGAGCCACTCCAGTGATGCGCGGAATTCTAAAGGATTGGACTTCTCCGGTTGCATGATCGCGCGCAATAAGGGAACCCGCGCTAATGCTGAGAGGGTCGACTATGCGGTGGGTCGCCGAACCGTTGTTATCAGCATAGCCAATCGAAAGTGTGCAAGCTTCAGCGATGAATTTGTTAAGGAGATCCAAAGTTTCATTTGCGGTGGTTCGTGGAATCGCGCCGAGAGCATTAGCGGCAATTTCTCTCAAAGCGCTCTGTTTGCTGCTTGATTTCTCTCCCACGCGAATCGATCTGAGCGCGGCGGCAAGGGTCTCATCGGAAGGCGCCTCCAGTTCCCCGATAACTCTTGGCGGTCGGGGTTTTGATTTTGCGCGGTTGAGACGTGGACCAAGGAGTAGAACGCCCGTGGTGGATTCGGCTGCAGGAAGATAACCAGCAGTGCGTAAGAGAGCAATGATATCTCTGGCATCCATATCGCACACGAGCACTTCCGGCGCAATACGTCGCAGGGGAAGCGTTTCCATTCGCTTGTCATTAAGAATTTGAGTGAGAATATTTTGGTCTTCACAGCGAATATAAGCGCTGGTATTGCCTACGCGAATTCGACCGTGTCTTTTAGATACATCACTTATCAGGTAATCGAGTGGTTGCGGGATTGGTGTTTTGGAAGTTTTGCGCAGAAACTCTCGAATTTCTTCACCAGTCTTTCCGTGGTCAAGGCCCCTCCGCAGAGATGTTTCGCTAAATCTATAAACTGTCGCTCCGCCACGACTTTCAATATCGGCAATCGAATCAAGTGTGCGAGCTAATTCAATCTCGAGTCTTCCGGGAGCAATTGCCGTGTTATCACTTTGAATCAAAATGTGATTGATGGATTTTGGTAAGTCTAGATCCACACCGATTGCTTCTTCACCTTTGTAGAAAGCCAATCCGTATTTAGATATCGCTCCTTGGCCAGTGATCCCTAGCCATTCAGATTCTCTAAGAGTCCACTTCACTAAATCAGGTTGTAATCCGGGACTTCGTCGTGAGGGAGCCCGCCATTTTACTAGCGCTGAAAAAGAGACGACATCGGGTGATATTTCCCGTGATGCTGAAAGAAGTTCTAAAACTAAGCGTCGCGTGCTCGCCGCATTAACGCGATCAAGTTCCGGGCCGAGCGCTGAAATATGTTTTGACTCTGCTCGCCCAACCAGGCCACTAACTCGTGAAGTAGCAAGCCAGAGCGATGCAATTCCTCGCCAACGCGCTTCAGCGCTTTGCGTAAGCCAGAGATCGAAAGCATGGGTGGGCAGAACTCGATCATCAGCATCAATGACTACAAGGCCGCGGAGATAAACCAATTCTGAAACAAATGCGGCGCAGTTTTCATCTACTCCTAGGTGTTCCGCCGCGGATTTGAGATCACGAACTCCTAGCCCACCAGCTCGTAACGCACTAGGTGGTTCTTCTGACCAGAAATTGAGAATCTCTTCGCACCAACGCAGAACTGTTGCAATATTGGCGATGGCAGCGCGATCGACCACGTTTTGCTTTACCGCTTTTCCATTCAAAATTGGAGGGTTAGGCTGGGGATTTTTATGGATTTTGCCTCCACGTAAATGTATTGCCACATTTCGAGGCAAGACCACGCAGCGTTGGTCAAGTGGAACTAGAAAATTCTCCTTCAGTAACCAAGCAATTCCTGGTCCTGGATTTCGAATGTCTCCTACGCTTCCACGAGGAGGGCCCCACGTAAGTTGTTCTAGAATCTTTTTTGCTGCCGCTGGCGCTTCTTCGAGTTTTTTCATGGAGAGCTTCGCCATGGAAACAGGACCAAGTCCTGCAGGCTCAGTGCCCAAAACATCGCGTAATGTTTGCGGAATTCTGATTCCATCACGAGAGGTATAGAGAAGAGCCAGACTCATTAGGTGAGGAATAACAAATTTGGCTGAAGAGTCGGTTACCTCAATAATTTCTTTTTCTGTCATCGGCTCATTAATTGCGATGCATGCTTCAAGAACTTGAAATTGCCACTCATTTAGTCCATCTACAGCTCGCGCCAAACTTGGCGCAGAATTGGTTCTAATCGCAAGTGATGACATATCAGATGGAACAGGGGATATGAGATCGGGACGTAACGCAAATAGAGCAGCCAGCGATTCATCGTTTAAACCGCGCAAATAATCGGCAAAGGATCGAGTTTCCATAACCTATCTACATTAGTGCCTTATTGAGGTGGTCGTTTCCCACGACGAGTAGGTTTAATCAAAGTAAGGAGCCAGACAAGGCGACTAAATATCGGTCCTAGGACGAGATTCAAGATTCGCGCTCGGCGGAAATCGTGAATCGGCCACAATTCGCGCAATGCCCGAAGGCGCAAAATGGCATCCGGATTGATCACGCTGGGGTGTCCAACTGCAAGCAGAAGCGGAAGATCGTTATGACTATCTGAATAGGCATAGCAGTCTTTGAGGTCAAAGCCATGAGTTAGAGCTAATTCCTTTATTGCGACTACCTTTTCATTTCCATGAAGCAGATTTCCGCACATTTTTCCGGTGTAGTAACCGTCAGCCGTCTCTGCCCTAGTGCCAATGGCGCCAGTAAATCCAAGTCTTTCTGTAATCAGCCTAGCCATATCTTCCGGCGCTGCAGTTACGAGCCACACTTCTTCATCATTGCTGAGATGAGTCTGAGCAATGTCAATTGTGCCTTGCCATAGCGCGGGTGAGACATACTGGTCATATACGTCTTGAGCCATGCGTGCGATATCGTCCACTTTGTGACCGGCGATGAATTCCGTGGCCGCGTTCTGCCAACGTTTCATCTCATCTGGCTTTTCTTTACCCGTTAATTTGAAGCGCAAATTAGCAAGTACAAACCGTGAAATATCTTTCTTGGAAAAGAAACCACGTTGGTACATGCCACGTCCCAGGAAGTAGAGAGTGGAACCTCGAGTCAGCGTGTTGTCGACATCAAAAAACGCCGTTCGCTTGGGAGTGGGAGCCATTACTTAAGCCTATCTCTTTGCTCTTTCTTCATATTCAGCCTTTCCTGCAAGCCGGGTCGTGGACCCACTGAGACGCTTTATGCTTGCCGCATGACATCGGTGCATGTAATTCGACATGGGGAAGTTGAAAACCCAAAGAAAATTCTTTATGGGCGTCAACCCGGGTGGCGATTGTCTTCGCGGGGTCAAGAAATGGCGCAAGTCTTGGGGAATTGGTCACAAGGAATTGCTCTTGGCGCATTGCATGTTTCTCCGTTACAAAGGGCACAGGAGACGAGTGCGCCTATTTCACAAGCGCATGGCATTGAGATCACCACAGATGAAAGATTGATCGAAGCATCCAACGTCTTTGAAGGGGAACCTTTTGGAATAGGCGACGGCGCTCTCCTTCGTCCGAAAGCATGGAGACATCTGTGGAATCCTTGGAGGCCGTCCTGGGGCGAGCCTTATGTAGAACAGGTAGATCGGATGCTTGCAGCCATATTTACCGCTCATTTCGCTGCGAATGGAAAAGATGCGATATGTGTGTCGCATCAACTACCGATTTGGATTTTGCGTAGCGCCATCGAGCAACGCAGGATGATTCATGACCCACGTAAAAGAGAGTGCAGCCTCGCTTCGGTCACATCAATTCATTTCGATGCAGATGACATGATTTCTGGAGTCACCTATTCAGAACCCGCTAGACATTTGTTGCCTGCGAAGAAGTAATGAAGTCAATTCTTCGCGCAATTGTTATTGGAACCTCGAGCGTCCTTTTATTGTCGAGCTGTGGCGGAGGAAATTCGACAGGTGCTTCACAAAGTTTTGTGGCTGGCAATGGAACGATTACATATGAAAGCATGGATGCTAGGAAAGCCGCACCATCTCTTTCAGGTAAAACCCTAGATGGTGGAAGTTTTGCGATGATTCCCGGCAAGGTGACTGTGGTAAATGTCTGGGCGTCATGGTGTGCACCTTGCCGAGCAGAGGCACCTGCTCTTGCATCTTTGTCGCAGAGTTACACGAGTGTTTCTTTTGTAGGAATCTTGACTCGGGACAACGAATCAACTGCTCGGGCCTTTGTGAAGAGATTTGGATTGCCCTACCCAACCTTGGTGGACGATTCCGTCCTGCTTGGATTTAGAGGTTCACTTTCTGCGAATGCTATTCCTACTACGGTCGTCATAGATAAGAAGGGGCGCGTAGCAGGCAGAATATCGGGTGAGATTACCGTCGCGTCATTGACGCAGCTCATAGATCGAGTGAGTGCTGAATGAAAGATTTCTTTGTCAGCCAGATAATGGATGGAACGATGTTGACCGCATTCCCGATCGCGATAATCGCTGGGCTCATCTCTTTTCTCTCCCCGTGTGTGCTTCCTTTGGTGCCTGGATATATTTCTTTTGCTGCGGGAATGTCAAAGAGTCGGGGACGGGTTTTGCTGGGATCTGTTCTTTTCATTACTGGATTCAGTTTTCTTTTTGTCTCATATGGCGCCCTTTTCGGAGGGCTTGGTTCGCGGATATTGGGTCACGAACGCATCATTACTCAAGTCTTAGGCGTTTTTACGATTGGACTGGGACTTGTCTTTATGGGCCGTTTCCCTCTAATGCGCACTTATAGACCATCTATTTCAACTAATGGTGGACTGCTCGGCGCTCCACTTTTGGGCTTTCTTTTTGGGGTTGGCTGGACCCCTTGCATCGGTCCGGCACTTGCTGCAGTTGAGACTCTGGCTTTTGAACAAGCGAGCGCATTGAGAGGCGCCTTGCTTTCTTTGGGTTACTGCATTGGTCTTGGAATCCCTTTCATTCTCACTGGACTCTTTTTGGATCGATCTGAGAATCTTCGAAAATTTATTGCACGTCGCGGAAACATAATCTCTCAAGTGGGTGGTTGGCTCTTGGTGGTAATCGGAGTACTTCAAGTATTGGGTATTTGGAATGATGTTATGAATTCTCTTCGATCTACAATCTCTGGCTTTATTCCGGTGGTGTAAATGACCAGCGAAGTAAAAATCCCTGACATCGGCACTGGCGGCCTCCTTCGTTTTGCATGGCGACAATTAACAAGCATGAGGACAGCGCTCATATTGCTGCTCCTATTAGGAGTAGCGTCAATTCCTGGTTCTCTTATTCCGCAACGTTCGCAAAATCCAATGAAGGTTCGGGAGTATTTTGCTAGTGACCCAACGATCGCATCGTGGCTAGATCGGCTATCTCTTTTCGATGTGTACGGTTCAAGTTGGTTTAGTGCAATTTATATTTTGCTCTTCATTTCCCTCATCGGCTGTGTTCTACCTCGAACCTTTGAACATCTGCAGGCCGCTCGTGCTTTGCCCCCGCTCATGCCCCGCAACCTTAATCGAATGGATTTTCACCAATCGTGGGCAGGGAGCGAATTGGAATTGGAGCGCGCCAAGCTCTGGCTTAAAAGGGAGAAATTTAGAATTCGAGAGTTCGAAGGATCAGTTTCTGCAGAGAAAGGTTATTTACGGGAAACTGGAAATTTAGTTTTCCATCTTGCACTTATTTTGATCCTCATCGGTGTAAGTCTTGGTGCTCTCTTCAGCATGAACGGAGAGGCCATCGTCAATGTGGGAGAGCGTTTTACCAATACCCCAACTACTTATGACGATCTCAGTTTCGGAAGGCTATTTAAAGATAGTTCAATGCCTCCATTTTCACTCAAGGTGGAAGACTTTAAAGCTACTTACAATCCAGCTACCAGCGCACCGGAGGATTACTCGCTCAAAGTCAGCGTGATTGCTGAGCCTGGGGCAGTGCCTGTGAAAAAAATCATTAAAGTAAATAGCCCGCTCGGTTTTGGCAGTACAAACGTTTATTTACAAGCCAATGGATACTCGCCAGTGGTGACCGTCCGCGATAGGGCGGGGAAGATAGTTTTGCAGGGCCCCATTCCTTTCTTGCCACAAGATTCCAATATGACCTCTATCGGCGCAATTAAGGTTCCAGATTCTTCGCCCCAACTGGGTTTTGTTGCATCATTTCTGCCCACCGCAGCTCGAGACAAGATTCGCGGAGGGATTTCTTCTTATCCAGAAGCGTTAGACCCACTACTTTTACTTTCAGCCTGGAAGGGGAATTTAGGGCTTGATAAGGGAGTACCGCAATCTGTCTATCGAATTAACACGCAGCCCATGCAGAAGATTGGGCTCAAAGCACTGCAGGTGGGAGATACATACACTTTTGCTGAGGGCAGTATTCGATTTGATGGCTTTGTACAGTGGGTAAATCTGCAAGTGGTAAAAGATCCTGGCAAAGGCTATGCCTTAATTGGAGGTATCCTCGCCATTCTCGGTTTACTTGCATCGCTGTTCGCTCGACGTCGACGAATCTGGATTCGATTCAATTCAGAAGGGTTCATTGAAGTAGCAGGGTTGGCAAAGAGCGGGGCTCCGGGCCTCGAAGAAGAAATCGCAAAATTGATAACTGAAGTGAAGGGGCTGTATTAATGACTCACACATCTCTTGCATATTTATCCAACGATTTCATTTATTCAGCAATGGCAGTTTTTACCCTGGCATTTTTTGCACATGCGTATGAAACGGCCTTTGCGATTCGAGCCCCTCAAACTGATGTGGAAAGTAATTCACAAGTTTCACAAGGAAATTTGTTAGTGAAGACTTTTGATTTTCAACGAACAGAGAAGATAGCTCGAATCGCCACCGCCTTAATGATCCTCGCATTTCTTTTATTACTGGCCGGAGTAGTAACACGTGGACTATCGGCTGGTCGAGTGCCTTGGGGTAATATGTACGAATTCTCTATTACGGGGGCACTGGCATTTAGCGGGGCATACCTCTTTGCGCTGAGAAAATATGACTTACGATGGCTGGGCCTTCTTGTTTCGATTTCGGTTCTACTTACCCTCGGTACCGCCGTCGCGGTTCTTTACCGCCCCAGTGCGCCATTGGTTCCGGCTCTAAAATCTACTTGGCTAATAATTCATGTTTCCGCGGCGATCATTTCGGGTGGTGTCTTTCTACTTTCAAATGTCATAGCTGCTTCATATCTATATCTCGATTCAATGGAACAAAAAGGGGAGCGGAAAGTATGGGCTCGGCGTTTGCCTTCCCTTGAAGTTCTTGACCAACTTTCATATCGGCTTGTTGCTTTTGTTTTCCCACTGTGGACATTTTCCGTCATCGCGGGCGCCATTTGGGCTGAACACGCCTGGGGTAAGTATTGGGGTTGGGATCCCAAAGAGACCTGGGCATTTATTACTTGGGTTGCCTATGCCGCGTATCTGCATGCGCGAGTTACGGTGGGTTGGCGTGGTCGCAAGGCAGCATGGTTATGTTTACTTGCGGGATCAACTTTTCTCTTTAATTACGTTTACATAAATATTTGGGGAACCGGAAAGCACACCTACTCAGGTCTCTAAATTTTTAGAGTTTGCGAAGAAAATCTGGATCATCATCGGGTGGCAAGATTCGTCGCGATCCACCAGGTAAGCCGCCGGGGCGACGAGGCCGACCAGCGATCCAGTAGCCAATTCCGCCGATTGGTTCAAAAAGAATAATGATGAGAATCCATGCCCACTTTGGAAGATTACGGATCGCGGATTGATCTGTACCGGCGCAATCAACTAACGAGTAGATGGTGAAAATAATTGGAAGTAAGACCAGGAGGGCGCGCATGAGGGAAGTCTAGCCTTTCGCTAAGCAAGCCAGAGAGAAATGGCAAACAGGAGAGCAAAGAGAAGTTGTAGTTGACCAGTCTTGGCGAGTAAAGGGATTAATTCAGCGCCTTCAGCGTTTCCGTTAACTTTTCGCGCCAAGTTCAAAGAGAGTGGCGCCACCGCAAGGGTAAGTAAGGCCCATGGAGTTACAAAAAGTGCGACAACGTGAGAAATCAGCAACAAGATGGCAAAAAAGAATCGACTTCCATCATCGCCCATGCGAACCGCCAAGGTCCTTTTGCCCACAAGGGAGTCTTTTGCACGATCACGGATGTTGTTTATAGCGAGGAGGGAACAAGAGAGTGCTCCGAGGGGGACGGCGACGAGAAAAGAGTTGAGTGTCAACTTCTCGGTCTGAACGAAGAAAGTTCCCATAGTTGCGACCAACCCAAAGAAAACAAATACCGAGACCTCGCCGAATCCGCTATAACCATATGGGGATTTTCCTCCAGTATAAAACCATGCAGCTGCAATCGCGATGGCACCCACTACAAGTATCCACCAGGAGCTGAGTGCAGCGAGAACAAGACCTGATATTCCAGCGATAAAGAATGCAATGAAAGCCGCTTTCTTTACAGCAAGTGGTGTCGCTAAGCCGCTTGCAACAATGCGTGTTGGTCCTATTCGATCTGTATCTGTTCCGCGCACGCCATCTGAGTAGTCATTTGCATAGTTAACTGCGATTTGTAATGAGAGGCTAACAATCAGTGCAAGTAGCGCGCGAGGGAGATTGCTCTGTGAATCTGCGAGTGCGGTCGCCACAATCACTGGCGCTACCGCTGCCGGTAATGTTCGGGGACGTGCTCCCTTTATCCAGACGTAAACTGGGGTCATGAATTCCCTTTCTCGCGGATTGCTAACTCTATAAGGGCTTGTCGATCTACTTTTCCGATCCCAACCAATGGAATTTCCTTGATCCTGAGGAAATCTTTTGGTTTGGTATGCGATCCAAGAGTTTGGACCAGTGTGCTAGAAATTTCGTCAGGAGAAACACTGGAGCTCGCATCAATTGCCAGGTGCAACGCGCTTCCCCACTCCGCATCCTCCATAGCAAATGCGGCAAATATAAGAGAGGGATAATTCTGTGTGATGACCTCTTCGACTGCAGAAAGTGAAATGTTCTCACCTCCGCTGATAAACACCTCATCATCGCGACCTAAAACGGTAAGTAAGTTATTTTCTATTACGCCGAGATCGTGAGTGACGAACCAGCCGTCATCAAAAGCGTCGAACCAAGCAGTTTCATCATTCAAATAAGTCGAGGCGAGCGTCTTGCCTTTTACTTTGATGTAACCATCACGGATCTGGATTTCAACACCGCGCAAGGGAGTTCCTTCATAGACGCACCCCCCACATGTCTCACTCATTCCATAAGTGGTCACAATCTCGATTCCTGCCTCAATTGCTTGAGCCTTAACTTGAGGAGTCAAGGTGGAACCTCCAACTAATACGGCTTTGCACCCCTGTAAATGCGCAAGCAAAAGTGAATCTCCATTGAGAGCCCGAAAAAGTTGAGTGGGGACTATCGCGGTGAAATTCACTTTTGGATATTCGATAGCGTTACGTAAGTCAATCGGAGTGGTACCAAGTTCCAAACTACGTACCAAAACATTGACTCCTGCTATGTGGGTCAGTGGCAGCAATAATGACCACGTATCGCCAAAGTGAGCATTGAGGAATTCATTGGATGCCCGCGCACTTGCGAGTATCGAACTTGCCTCTAGAGCGACTTCCTTTTGCCTCCCTGTGGAACCAGTAGTGGTGACAACAATTGCAATCGCCTCAGAGACCGTGCTGCTCAAGGTCTGGTCGGAGACAGGGCCAAATGTGACCGCGGGCCCAACGCCAGATAACGCCCGCGCCAGATAATCCATCACGGTGTGAACGGATTCGACACGTAGCGAGCGCAGTTCTTTTGTTCTCTTTTCCATTGCCGCCGTAGGCTATCGCCTGTGACCGAGCAGGAGGAAATGTGAGCAAGCCAATCAAGCGTGAATTCGGCAGCCGTTCTATCCCAAATTGGAAGATCGGTGAAGGCGGAAAGAATTTTGTTGATGTCATGTACGAAATCGCGGATGGAATGGCCAAGATCACGATCAATCGCCCCCATGTGCGCAATGCTTTTCGCCCCCAAACAATCATTGAGTTGCAAAGCGCCTTTTCGCTAGCGCGTGATGCCGAAGACGTCGGTGTGATCATTTTAACTGGCGCAGGTACCGAAGCGTTTTGCTCAGGCGGAGACATCAGCGTTCGTGGAGATGATGGATATTTAGGTGATGATTCTTTAGCTAAGAAAGGAATCGGCAGACTCAACGTTCTTGATCTTCAGATTCAGATTCGTCGTACACCGAAACCGGTGGTTGCTATGGTCGCCGGTTGGGCTATCGGAGGCGGGCATGTACTACACGTTGTATGCGATCTCACGATTGCAGCCGAGAATGCCAAATTTGGACAAACAGGACCAATGGTCGGCTCATTTGATGGCGGGTACGGAGCAGGACTACTTGCGGCTCACGTTGGCCAGAAGAAAGCGCGTGAAATTTGGTTCCTCACCCGTGAATATGATGCCCAAGAAGCGTTGAACATGGGATTAGTCAACACTGTCGTTCCTGTTGCGGATTTAGAAAATGAAACTGTCTCATGGTGTAGAGAGATGCTCCGCAATTCACCGATGGCGCTGCGCCTATTGAAAGCGAGCCTCAACGCGGCCGATGATGGCTTGGCGGGCGTTCAACAACTGGCGGGTGATGCAACGCTGCTCTTCTATTTATCCGAAGAAGGACAAGAAGGTCGCGATGCATATAAAGAAAAGAGACGCCCAGATTTTGGAAAGTTTCCAAGGCGCCCATAAATGCTTGATTCAATTCTTGAATCACTGCACGTTGTAGCTTTACCAACGAAAACTAATTTTCGTTCAATAGAAGTTCGCGAAGTTGCACTCATTAGAGGGCCGGCAGGCTGGGGCGAGTTCTCGCCTTTTTTGGAATATGGCCCAGAAGAATCCTTGCCGTGGTTACAAAGCGCCATTGAGTCAGCGTACCTTTCACCACCCGCTTTACTAAGAAGCAAAATAGATGTGAATGCAACCCTTCCCGCGGTAAACGGTAGAGAAAAGATTGAAGAAGTTCTTTCGTGGTACCCAGGCTGTCAGGTGGCCAAAATAAAAGTTGGTGACAATTTTGAAGACGATCTAAATCGAATTCGAATAGCACAAGAAGTAATACCAGGTCTGCAGATTCGACTCGATGTCAATGGCTTGTGGTCTGTGCAACAAGCCTGTCAATACTTGGGTGAAATATTTATTCACGCGGGGCATATTCAGTATGTTGAACAACCTTGCGCAACGATTCAAGAGTTACGAGAACTGAAGCGTGTCCTCGACGTTCCCATCTTGATCGCTGGAGATGAAGTACTGAGAAAGGCGAAGGACCCTTTTGCAATTGATTTAGATGGAGCCGTAGATATTGTGATGCTGAAAGTTGCCCCGTTAGGCGGAATTGCGCGTTCACTTCGCTTGGCTAACCATCACGGACTTCCAGTCGTTGTTTCAAGTGCTCTGGAATCCACCATCGGGATCCTTCATGGCCTTCGATTGGCAGGGGTTCTGCCAAAACTCAATTACGCTTGTGGTTTAGCCACCGGAAGTCTGCTCGGTGCAGATGTCGCTCATTTCCCCATTATTGATGGAGCGATTGAGATCGTCGACGTTGTACCTTCGATTCAATCTCTTACCGAATTCGCAGTCCCGCAGGATCGTTTATTGTGGTGGCAGGAGAGAATCAAAAAGATTTGGGATCTAGGTTTAGAGAAGGAAGGTTGGGCGCGGTGAATTCGGCAACGCATCTTGCACGCACCCTAGTACTTCAGATGATCTCAGAAGGCATTAGAGATTTTGTGCTATCGCCTGGTTCGCGAAATGCGCCACTCTCAATTGCTCTATACAGTGCCGAAGCAAAGGGATTGATTTCCTTGCACGTTCATATTGATGAGCGGTCTGCCGCTTTTTTTGCACTGGGAATTTCTAAAGCGTCAGCACGACCCGTGGCTCTTGTTTGCACAAGTGGAACTGCAGTTGCAAATTACCATCCCGCAATTTTGGAAGCATGGCATTCGCAAGTACCGCTGCTCGCGCTCACAGCTGATCGACCGGCGCGCTTGAGGCAGACGGGTGCAAATCAAACGACATTGCAAGCAGGTATTTTCATTGACGCAGTCTCATTTAGCGCAGACGTCGAAGACGCAGATTTTGATTTTTCTTCCGCCCTCGATTTCTTAAGGGAAGGTCCAGTACATCTCAACTTGCAATTTGATGAACCTTTATTGCCCGACGATGAAAGTGATTGGCTAGTCGATGCTCGCCCCGCTTTGCCAAAACGAAGAGAAGATTACGTCGTTGAAAGTTTGTCGCTAGAGCCATCTCGAGGAGTCATTGTGGTGGGCCACGACAGAGCAGGGTTCACAGTTGACGAAGTAACTGCCTTTGCTAAGAAAGTTGGATGGCCACTTATCGCCGAAGATCCTCTTTCGTTTGCGCAGGCGGTTTCGCATGCTTCACTCTTTCTAGGTGCGGATAAAGTGAGAAATGACTTGAAACCAGAGTGTGTCATTGTGATTGGTCGAACTACTTTATCTCGTTCCGTAAATACATTCGTCAAATCTTCACCAAGCGAAATTGTTATTGATCCGCGAATTGAGAATATTGATACCAAAAGGGTTGCGGATCAGATTTTCTTACGCATGCCACTCCTCGATGAAATGGAAGTTGACCACGAGTGGCACTCTTTGTGGAACCTCTACTCAGAGAAGACCGAAAGCCTGATCCCAGAAATTGAGAGCTGGAGTGAGGCTGCAATATGTCGTGCAATAGCAAGTTCTCTGCCGCAGGACAGCACTTTGTATCTTTCATCCTCCAGACCGATTAGAGACATTGAAGCTTTTGCTAGCCCCAGATCAGGTATAGAGACATTTGCGAATCGAGGTCTAGCTGGAATCGATGGGAATATTTCATGTGCATTAGGCATCGCCTCTCAGCGCCAATCGACAACCGCTCTTATTGGAGATTTGTCTTTTCTCCATGACCACAATGGTCTCTTATTGACTGAAGATGTAGCGCTTCGAATCATTGTTCTCAACAATGATGGCGGCGGGATCTTCTCCACACTCCCACAGAGTGGAGTAGATGGATTTGAAAAGATTTTTGGTACACCTCATGGTTTTGACCTTGCAGCGATTTCCAAAGCTCTGAGAATAAAGACCTCCACGATCACGGAACAGAGTGAGTTAGCCCGCGAATTAGCGACTACTGTCAGCGGCGTATCGGTATTAGTGATCGAACTTCCCTCCCGCCAAACTAACGCAGAAATTCTTCTCGCGCTAAACGGTGAAATTGCGAGTTTTTAACTCTTTCCTAGTTTGTTCTATTTCATAGTTAGGGCATTGATCATGGGTGCGAATTTCGCTTGACTTTCATCCAACTCGCGACGAGGGTCTGAACCAGAGACGATTCCACAACCAGCGTAAAGACGAATTGTATTCTCTTTGATCTGTCCACAGCGGAGGGCAATTCCTAGTTCTCCATCACCTCGTGCATCGATCCAACCAACCGGACCGGCGTAGCGTCCTCTTTCTAGTCCCTCTAGGGTCGCGATTACTTTTGTTGCAATGTCGGTAGGCGTTCCGCACACTGCGGCAGAGGGATGTAATTTTTCTAAAATTGAAAATACATCAAAATGCTGTGATGTCTCCGCTAGCGCTCCAGTGACATCCGTTGCTAGGTGCATAACATTTGCTAGGTGAAGTACGTATGGCGAATCTGGCACATTTGTTGAAGAACAGAAAGGAGCGAGGGATTCCGCGACCGATCGCACCGCGTACACATGTTCCTCTAAATCTTTAGACGAACGCGCTAAAGAGCCGGCAAGAGCCAAATCCTTTTCATCATCGCCAGTTTTGGTAATCGTTCCCGCGAGTACACGGGAGGTGACCATGGATCTATTAAGTCGAAGGAGTAATTCCGGTGTGGCACCGACAAGGCCTGCGACCGAAAAGCACCATGTGGATGGATACTCCGCTTCGAGATTTTTCAAAATTTTCCGCGTGTCTATGGCTTCGTAGAACTTTCCGTTCAGATCTCGAGCTAAGACAACTTTGTCTATCTGCCCTGCTTGAATTGCAGCGATTGCTTCGGCAACTCTCTCTTGCCAAACCTGGGAAGTGAGTGTTCCGCCGCTCCATTTAATGTGAGTTGCGTCCTGGACCGAGATGGAACGCGAATTCAGTGAGGGTGTGACATTTTCATTCTGCGTTAAGAGTTTGGGTTGAGGTGTTTGGCCAATCCATGTAATCCATGATTGCCCTCCCTTGCTACCAACGATCACTTGCGGAATTACCAAGACGGATTCTTCATCCCCCGAAAAAGAAAATGAAGTGAAAAGGATTGGACCAGTCCCGTTGCTATGGACAGAATCAGTGATCGAAAGTTTTCCTAATTGTTGATGCCACCAATCTCGTGCATCGCGAAAACGATTTTTCCCAGAGACTGTGGTTTGAGCATGGACTCCCCATCCCACAAGGCCTTCACCTCGACGCACCCACGACAGTGGCTCCTCATCAGGAAGCAGTGCTAATAGTGGAAGGTGTTCACCGATGCGTGCGCTAGTGACAGGAGTAAGGGGTGGCACGGATGAGTCAGTGTTACTTGTGTACGAAACGCCACACAAGTGGCAGAGAGGTTCCCGCAATTGCGATTTTCAAAACTTCTCCGAAAATAAAAGGGGTTAATCCCGCAGAGAATGTCCATGACCAACTTTTCTCGGTAAACGAGTGAAGCCAGTAGAGACCTAATGTAAAAATTATGGCGTCTCCGATGAGCATTGTGGGGATGGCAGAGCGCAAACGTTGATCCCATCGACGCCCTGCGAGCGCGCCAACTACGAGAGTTGCAAGGAGCATTCCCGCCAAGTAGCCACCCGTGGCTCCCGTAAGTCGAGCCAGGCCATGCCCTCCAGCAGCAAATACTGGCGCCCCTGCGATGCCGACCAATAAATAGGTAAAAAATGTTAAAAGCCCAAGGGATGCTCCGTAACTTGTTCCAATAAGCAGAACTCCGAGAGTCTGTCCCGTAACAGGGACTGGTGACCCGGGAATCGGGAGAGCCACTTGAGCCAGACCAGAGAGAAAGAAGACTCCACCAGCGACGAGCAGGGAATTAGTGAACGTGGTTGATCGAGGAAAAACTGAGCTACGAAGTGATGCCGTAACGGACATGGAAGCCTCCGATTGAAAATAGCGCGCGTGAATGCTGCATCTGGGATTTGTGGGTGAAGCCTACTCTGCAAGAGAATAGGGGCATGTCCCGCGCCAATCTTGATAAGGACCCAGATGAAGTAGCGGCGATGTTTGATGCGGTAGCAGAGCGTTATGACCTGGTCAACGACCTATTAAGCCTTGGACGGACAAAAGCCTGGCGAAAAGCGGCAACCTCAATCATCGCTCCCGGCCCTGGAATGAAGATATTGGATTTGGCGGCTGGGACCGGCTCTTCCAGCGAACCACTCGCCGCCGCAGGCGCTGAGGTCATTCCCGCTGATTTTTCAGAAGGAATGCTTGCTGCCGGTCGAAAGGCACGCCCTCATCTGCCTTTCACCAAGGCAGATGCCCTGAATTTGCCCTTTAAAGCCGGCGAATTTGACGTTGTCACCATTTCATTTGGTCTTCGCAACACCGCTGATATGGATAAAGCGTTAGCAGAGATGTTTCGAGTGACCAAGGTTGGTGGACGGTTAGTAGTTGTTGAGTTCTCGCAGCCAGTCTGGCGCCCGTTTCGTGTCATTTATACTAATTACCTCATGCGAGCCTTGCCGTTTGTCGCTCGATTTACCTCCAGCAATCCTGACGCCTACATTTACCTGGCTCAATCGATCAGAGCATGGCCCGATCAAAAGGCTTTAGCGAAGCGAATCGCGGGTGTTGGCTGGAGCAACGCTCAATGGCGCAATCTCACTGGTGGGGTTGTCGCAGTTCACATGGCCCAAAAGGCATAACGGTTAGAGGTAAAGCCGTGGCGACCATAGGATTTCGTTCATTATGACCTCCACATCCAACCCTTATGTACCGATCTTCGTCATTGGGGCAATCGGTTTTGGTTTTGCTGCTATCTCGCTGATCATTGCAGCGATCACGGGGCCCAAGCGTTACAACCGCGCTAAGCAAGCGGCGTATGAATGCGGTATCGAACCAAGTCCTCAGGCTGCTGAGGGGGGTAGATTTCCTGTTAAGTATTTTTTAACAGCAATGTTATTTATTATTTTTGATATTGAAATTGTTTTCCTTTATCCATGGGCAGTGACTTTCGACAAACTCGGCCTCTTCGGCTTAGTTGAAATGGGAGTTTTCATTTCAACAGTTTTTGTGGCATATGCGTATGTGTGGCGCCGCGGCGGATTGGAATGGGATTAATAGTGGGTCTGGAAGAAAAATTACCGAGCGGCTTTGCATTAACGAGTGTTGAGAAACTTGCAGGCTACATGCGCAAAAATTCTCTCTGGCCCGCAACCTTCGGACTCGCGTGTTGTGCCATCGAGATGATGGCGGCTGGTGGTGGGCGATACGACTTAGCTAGATTCGGAATGGAAGTTTTCCGCGCTTCACCTCGCCAGGCCGATCTGATGATTGTTGCCGGACGAGTTTCAAACAAAATGGCACCGGTGCTTCGACAGATTTATGATCAAATGGCGGGACCAAAATGGGTTATTGCTATGGGGGCTTGCGCCTCATCCGGCGGTATGTTCAACAACTATGCAATTGTGCAGGGTGTTGATCACGTTGTGCCGGTTGATATTTACCTTCCAGGTTGTCCTCCACGACCAGAGATGCTGATGGATGCTATTTTGAAACTGCACGAACAAATTAGTGATACAAAACTTGGTTCAAATCGCGCAGACATTATCCGTGAAGTCGAAGCGGCAGCGCTCGCAGCAAAACCAACTCTAGAATTGAAGGGACTTCTAGCGTGAGCGGCCTGTTTGGCTCAAGTGGTTCGGGAGATACCTCCGGATTTGGTGGCCTTGTGCGAGCCACCGTCTCCTCCGGGTCCAGCGAAAGACCATATGGTGGATATTTCGATGAAGTAGTAGATGATCTTGAACGCGCCTACCCAGATTTCGCAGAAGCGATCGAAAAAGTAGTTGTGTACCGTGGTGAACTTACCCTGCATGTAAAGCGCGAAAAGTTATTAGAAGTCGCCCTTATTTTGCGTGACAAGCTTCTCTTTGAAATGTCGCTAGGTGTTAATGGAGTTCACTACCCCGAGGAAGTTGGCCGTGAGCTACACGCCGTACTACACCTTCTATCTATGACTCACAATCGAAGAATTCGACTAGAAATATCGATTTCTGAATCCGATCCACACTTGCCCTCGTTGGTAGAGGTATGGGCGGGCAGCAACTGGAACGAGCGAGAAACTTTTGACATGTTTGGAATCATTTTTGATGGCCATCCCGGCTTAACGAGAATTTTGATGCCCGATGATTGGCGCGGACATCCGCAGAGAAAAGATTATCCACTTGGTGGAATTCCAGTTGAATACAAGGGCGCAACAGTGCCTCCTCCTAGCCAGCGCAGGTCCTATCGATGACTACTTCAGCAGATGCAATAATTGATCCATACGCCGCATCGCGCGAGACTACTGAAGGTCGAGTCTTCTCTGTTACAGGTGGCGACTGGGATTCTCTAGTAACTGAAATTGGTGCAACGAAGGAAGAACGCGTCGTTGTCAATATGGGTCCGCAACACCCTTCTACGCATGGTGTTCTTCGACTTGTACTCGAACTCGAAGGTGAAACAGTTACAGAATTAAGAGCAGGGGTCGGCTACTTACACACTGGAATTGAGAAGAATGCTGAGTTCCGAAGTTGGACCCAAGGAGTCACTTTTGTTACACGAATGGATTACTTGGCACCAATTTTTAATGAAGCTGCATATTGCCTCGGTGTAGAGAAATTGCTTGGGATTACCGACGATGTTTCCGAACGTGCAAGTGTGATTCGCGTTCTCATGATGGAGTTCAACAGAATTTCATCACACATGGTGGCTCTAGGTACTGGCGCGCTGGAACTGGGTGCGTTGTCCCCGATGATTTTCTGTTTCCGCGAACGTGAAAAAGTCTTGGACGTTTTCGAAATGATTTCTGGCCTTCGGATGAATATGGCTTACATTCGACCGGGCGGAGTTGCTCAGGATCTTCCGCCCAATGCACTTTCAAAAATTCGAGAGACAGTGAAGGTCCTTCGTCGAGATTTCAAGGACAATGAAAAACTCCTGATTGGAAACACCATTTGGATGAAGCGCACAGAAGGCGTTGGATATCTGGATTTAGCCGGTTGCACGACTCTCGGTGTGACAGGGCCAGTTCTTCGGGCCACTGGAATGCCCTGGGATTTACGCAAACTCCAACCGTATAGTGGATATGAAAATTATAGTTTTGATGTAGTCACTGCTGATACCTGTGACGTCTATGGTCGCTTCCTAATCCGCATGGGGGAATTGGAGCAATCCCTTCGCATTATTGAACAGTGCGTGGATAGATTAGAGAAGCTAGAGGGTCAACCTGTGATGGTTGCAGATAAAAAAATTGCTTGGCCATCACAATTGGCGCTAGGTGGCGATGGTCTTGGTAACTCTCTCGATCACATTCGAGAAATTATGGGTACTTCCATGGAAGCACTTATCCATCACTTCAAATTGGTTACAGAGGGCTTTAGGGTTCCGGCTGGTCAAGTTTACGAAGCAGTGGAATCACCACGAGGCGAAGTGGGTGTGCACCTTGTTTCAGACGGTGGAACTCGACCATATCGACTTCACTTCCGTGAACCATCATTTAATAACCTGCAATCAACATCTGCAATGTGCGAAGGCTCTCTGATCGCTGACGTAGTTGCCGCTGTTGCATCAATTGATCCCGTGATGGGTGGTGTAGATCGCTAATGGCATTTACTGACAAAAACATAGAGACGATGGATTCCATCATCGCGCGCTATCCCCGCCCACGTTCAGCCATCATGCCGCTATTGCATTATGTGCAGTCGATCGATGGCTTTGTGACCGCGGAAGGTATTGAGCTCGTAGCGAAGAAGTTGGATTTATCAACGGCGGAGGTCACAGCTGTTTCCACTTTTTACACGCAATATAAGAGCAAACCTGTTGGCGAGTACCATGTCGGAGTTTGCACAAACACTCTTTGTGCCGTGATGGGTGGAGACGCAATATTTGCCGCTCTGAAAGAACATCTTGACATTGAAAATGATGGAGTGACGGCAGATGGAAAAGTCTCACTTGAACATCTCGAGTGCAATGCGGCATGTGATTACGCACCGGTCGTTATGGCCAATTGGGAGTTTTACGACAACCAGACAGTGCAATCCGCAATAGCTCTTGTGGATGGCGCACGAGCGGGAAATCCGCCCGCGCCAACACGAGGTCCGAATGTGCTTCCTACTTGGAAAGAGAATTCTGCAGTGCTAGCAGGGCTAAATGATGGCCATGCTCATGAGGGTGTTCAGGCGGGCGCTCCAACACTTCTAGGGCTAGAGATTTCAAAGGTAAAGGGATGACAACTCTCACTCCAGTTCTGTCCGAGCATTGGGATGAGAAGGATTCATTCACAATCAAGGGTTATAAGCGCCACGGCGGCTATGCAGCCGCCGCAAAAGCCCTTGCTATGGAGCCGGACGCAGTCATCCAGCTCGTTAAAGATTCTGGATTACGTGGTCGTGGTGGAGCGGGTTTCCCAACTGGAATGAAGTGGGGATTTATTCCTCAAGGTGACAATAAAGATCATTACTTAGTAGTCAATGCTGACGAATCTGAACCGGGCACATGCAAGGACATGCCATTGTTGCTAGCCAATCCGCATGTGCTCATCGAAGGCGTCATTATTGCCTCGTATGCCATCCGCGCGAAGAAAGCTTTTATTTATGTGCGCGGGGAAGTCACTCATGTAGTTCGTCGTCTCAACCAAGCGATCGAAGATGCTTACAAGGCGGGCTATCTTGGCAAGAACATATTTGGGACAGGTGTTGAGGTCGATTTAGTTCTACACGTTGGCGCCGGTGCATACATATGTGGAGAAGAGACTGCCCTTCTTGATTCACTTGAAGGTTTCCGTGGCCAACCCCGACTTCGCCCACCGTTTCCTGCGATCGCAGGTCTTTATGCGCGACCAACAGTGGTAAATAATGTTGAATCGATTTCTTCTGTTCCCGCAATTGTGGCCCGTGGAGCGGAGTGGTTCTCTTCAATGGGGACTGAGAAAAGCAAGGGCATGACCCTTTATTCGCTTTCTGGTCACGTAGTTCGACCTGGACAATTCGAGGCTCCTCTTGGAATCACTCTGCGAGAATTGCTTGATATGTCCGGTGGCGTTCGCGAGGGACACCAGCTTAAGTTTTGGACGCCAGGCGGATCATCAACGCCGATCTTTACCGCAGATCATCTTGATACTCCGCTTGATTATGAAGGAGTCGCCGCTGCTGGCTCAATGCTCGGTACTAAAGCACTTCAGATTTTTGATGAAACCACTTGTGTGGTTCGAGCGGTATTGCGTTGGAGTGAGTTTTACAAGCACGAATCTTGCGGAAAGTGCACTCCATGTCGAGAGGGTACGTGGTGGCTCGTCCAACTGCTTCGAGATCTTGAAAATGGAAAAGGTACCGCAGCGGATCTAGATAAATTGCTCGATTTATGCGAAAACATTTTGGGACGCGCTTTCTGCGCTCTCGGTGATGGCGCTACAAGTCCGATCACATCTTCGATCAAGTATTTTAGAGATGAGTACATTGCTCACATCACGAATGGTGGATGCCCATTTGATCCCCATGCTGCAACTCTTTTCGCGTCAGCAAAGGCAGGTGCATAGATGACGACGGCAGAGCTCGTAGACATGGTTACTGTAGTGATTGATGGTTTCGAGATTAGCGTTCCTAAGGGAACTCTGGTCATTCGCGCGGCAGAAAAACTTGGAATTCAAATCCCACGTTTTTGCGATCATCCGCTATTGGATCCAGTCGGTGCTTGCCGCCAGTGTTTAGTCGATATCGAGATTAATGGTCGAGCATTTCCAAAGCCGCAGGCTTCGTGCACAATTCCAGTTGAACCCGGAATGATCGTAAAAACTCAACTCACATCGCCAGTCGCCGAGAAAGCTCAACGTGGAGTGATGGAGTTTTTGTTGATCAATCACCCACTTGATTGCCCTGTATGCGATAAAGGTGGCGAGTGCCCATTGCAAAATCAGGCGATGAGCACAGGACAGGGCGAATCTCGCTTTGAAGGCGTGAAGCGGACTTTTGAAAAGCCGATCAATATTTCTTCGCAAGTACTTCTTGATAGAGAGCGTTGCATTCTTTGTGCTCGTTGCACTCGCTTCTCTGATCAGATCGCTTCAGATCCTTTCATTACTCTCAATGAGCGAGGCGCACTTCAGCAGGTAGGCATTTATGAGAAGCAACCTTTTGAATCTTATTTTTCCGGCAATACCGTACAAATTTGCCCAGTCGGTGCCTTAACTGGCGCTTCGTACCGTTTCCGAGCTCGACCTTTCGATCTTGTTTCATCTCCGTCCGCTTGCGAACATTGTGCTTCGGGTTGTTCGTTGCGAACCGATGTACGTCGTGGAAAAACTCTCCGCCGCCTGGCTGGGGAAGATGCCAGCGTCAATGAAGAGTGGAATTGCGACAAGGGACGTTGGGCATTCAAGTACATAACCTCGGCAGAACGGCTCACCCATCCGCTTGTTCGCGACTCTGCTGGAGATCTACAGGAAGCATCATGGCCGGAAGCGCTCGCCGCAGCAGTCGCAGGATTGGGAGGCAAGCAAACCGCGGTATTAGTAGGCGGTCGCGTTACGGTCGAAGATGCTTATGGCTATAGCAAATTTGCTCGAGTGGCGCTCAAAACAAACGATATTGATTTCCGCAATCGTGCCACCTCTGATGAAGAGAGAGAGTTCCTTGCTGCGGTTGTGATTAAGTCCACACCTAGCTACCTCGATATTGATCGGGCAGATTCTGTGTTGTTGGTTGGCTTTGAGCCAGAAGAAGAATCGCCCATCGTCTTTTTGCGCATTCATAAGCAAGTTCGCAAACGCGCTCTTAAGGTGACGGCGATAGCGAGCAAGTTGTCCATTGGCAACGAGAAGTTGAAATCCAATTTTGTTTGCGTTGCTCCTGGTGCTGAACCTGCAGCGATTAAAGTGCAGGAGTTGACGAGCAAGTCAATTATTCTCGTCGGCGAGAGGGCAAGTGAAAGCGCTGGTTCTCTTTCCGCTGTTGTTTCATTAGCAAAAGAGAGCGGCGCGAAAATTGCTTGGATTCCACGTCGTGCAGGAGAACGCGGCGCCTTAAGCGCGGGAGCGATCGGAAATCTTCTTCCTGGTGCACGACCAGTGAATGACACAGAGGCTCGAGTAGATCTTGCTGCCGCTTGGGGTGTTGATTCACTTCCATCGCAGTCTGGATTAAGTTCCGATGAAATTGTAAATGCAGCAAACGAGGGCCAGATTGAAGCACTCATTGTTGGTGGGGTCGATCCACTCGATAGCGCAAACAGTCAACAAATGTTGAACGCCTTAAAGAAGGCATTTGTGATCAGTCTTGAAATCTCACATAGTGATGTGACTCAACTTGCAGATGTTGTATTTCCCGTCGCCGCAGTAGTTGAAAAATCAGGTTCCTTTATGAATTGGGAAGGGAGGTCGCGTTCGTTTGATCTCGCAGTGGAATCTTTTCAAAGATCTGATCTTCGAATCCTTTCCATGCTCGCTGACGCACTCAATGCACCCATAAATCTTCCAACGGTGAAATCGGCGGCTAAGGAATTTGACTCACTTGGTATGTGGGACGGAGCAGGCGCTGAATTTACCTCCGCGCCACCTTCGGGACCAATCTCCCTTGGAAATAACGAGGCGATTCTCACCTCATGGAGACGGCTTTTGGATGAAGGTTCTTTACAAGCTGGGGAAGAAAATCTTGCCGGAACCGCACGAAAGACAGTTGTAGTGATCTCACCTACACGGGCACAGGCAATTGGTGTGGTTGATGGTGACCAAGTATCCGTTTCCAATGCTCACGGATCAGTAGTGCTTCCAGTTCTCGTAGAAAGTATTCATGACGATGCAGTTTGGTTGCCACGCAATTCACGTGGTTCACATTTACTCGCCACCTTGGGCGTTGCCAGTGGCTCCGTTGTAACGGTGGTGAAGGAATGACAACAGCACAACTCATTGGTCAAGATCCTGGATGGATCATCGCAGTCAAGGGACTTCTTGTCTTTGCAGTCTGCGTACTACTGACGTTGATGGCCGTTTGGGGCGAGCGAAGAATTGTGGCTCGCATGCAGATGCGACTTGGACCTAACCGTGTTGGTCCATTTGGATTAGTGCAGGCACTGGCCGATGGTGTGAAGTTGGCACTCAAAGAAGATCTCATCCCTGCAGCAGCCGACAAAATTGTTTTCATCATCGCTCCTATTATTAGTGCGACAACCTGTTTCATGTCTTTCGCTGTAATTCCCGTAACTGGGAAAGTAAGTCTCTTTGGACATGAGACCGTTATGCAAATGACAGACTTGCCTGTTGGAGTTTTATATGTTCTCGCCATTGCCTCAGTTGGCGTTTACGGAATCGTTCTCGCAGGTTGGTCCTCTGGATCGACATACCCTCTACTTGGCGGATTGCGCTCCAGCGCTCAAGTAATTTCCTATGAAGTGGCAATGGGACTTTCACTCGTCGCCGTCTTTATTTATTCCGGATCGATGTCCACTTCAGATATTGTCGCTGCACAAAGTAAGTGGTGGTTTGCAGTCGTCCTCTTTCCGTCCTTCGTTATTTATTCCATCTCAATGGTTGGTGAGACCAACCGAGCCCCATTCGATTTAGCGGAAGCCGAAGGTGAACTCGTTGGGGGATTCCACACGGAATATTCATCCTTGAAGTTCGCACTTTTCTTCCTTGCAGAGTACGTAAATATCGTTGCTGTATCCGCTCTAGCAACGACTCTGTTCCTTGGCGGATATCACGCTCTCCCCGGCCTGACCTTTACTGAGACTTGGTTGGGCGGTTGGTTCACCTTGTTCTGGTTCTTTGCAAAAGTCCTCTTCTTCTTCTTTATATTTGTTTGGTTACGAGGAACGTTGCCACGATTGCGTTATGACCAGTTCATGAAGTTTGGTTGGAAAGTTCTAATTCCGGTAAGTCTCTTCTGGATCATGGTTGTAGCGACCATGAGGGTACTTTCACTTCGCGGAGCTTCTCGAGTGACAGTTTTGATCTGTGCCAGCGCGGTTGTCGCGATAGTTCTATTGGTGAACATGGCCTACGAATCTTCTAAAAAGAAGATTTCAAAGGCTTCACAACGCGGTCCTGAAATACCAGCACCTTTTGCAGTTCCTGCTCTGCCTAATTCACGTGAGGAGGTTTAACGTGTCTGATCAGATTGAACCAACTCGTCGCGATCTAGGCCTAGAACCGATTCAAATATCTTCAGTGGAAAGCGTCCCAGTAAGTAAAAATGGCGCAAGCAGTTTTGGAAAACAGCTCCTTGGTTTTTGGGTAACCTTCAAAGCGATGTTCAAGAAGGTTAATACGGTTCAGTATCCAGAAGTGAAAGAGCCAACGGCGCCACGTTTTCACGGACGTCATCAATTAAATCGCCATCCAGATGGATTGGAAAAATGCATTGGATGCGAATTGTGTGCTTGGGCATGCCCGGCAGACGCTATCTATGTTGAAGGCGCATCTAATACTGAAGAGAACCGTATGTCGCCGGGCGAACGTTATGGCAAGGTATATCAGATCAATTATCTCCGCTGCATTTTTTGTGGACTATGTATCGAGGCATGTCCAACGAGAGCTTTGACGATGACGAATGAATATGAATTGGCGGACAATTCACGATCAAGTTTGATTTATGAAAAAGCGGATCTACTAGCGCCACTGAGAGACGGTATGTTGATGCCACCGCATCCAATGTACCCAGATATGAATGACACCAACTATTACAAAGGCGATGTCCTCGGCTTTCATCCTTCGCAAGAGGTGCAAACATGATGAATCTGGCAATTGAAGTCAGTAAGACCTCAACGCCCGAATCGGTTCTCTTTTGGATTCTTGGTCCCGCGTGCGTTCTCGCAGCACTTGGAATGGTCTTGGCAAAGAAAGCCGTTCACTCAGCAATTCTTCTTGCCTCAGTCATGATTATTTTGGCGATTTTTTATATTGCCCAAGATGCACTTTTTCTCGGCATAGTTCAAGTGGTTGTTTACACCGGTGCCGTCATGATGTTGTTCCTTTTTATATTGATGCTGGTCGGTGTAGATACTTCAGACTCGCTCACCGAAACGATTCCATTCCTGCGTCCAATTGCGATTCTCTCCGCTCTCGGTTTCGGTGGACTTCTCATCACTTTAATCGGTCGTGCAACTCTTGGTCATCCGATGGTTGGACTGACCGAAGTAAACATAGAGGGAAATGTTCCTGCGCTTTCCCAATTGCTTTTCTCTAAATATGTGTGGGCATTTGAAGTAGTCTCGGCGTTGCTCGTCACTGCCGCACTGGGCGCTATGGTTTTGGCTCACAATCACCGCCTTGTTGCACGTCCAACACAACGAGACTTATCGATCGCCCGTTTCCGCACTGGTTCGCTGGCAACAGCGGCGGGGCTACCCAACCCTGGTGTTTACGCTTTGCACAATGCGGTGGATGTGCCTGCTTTGCTTCCCGACGGGACACCATCGGATGCCTCGATTTCTGCAATGTTGGTAGCTCGTGGGGATGTATTGGAATCTCTGCCCTTCCAATTACCTGCAAAGGGAGGTGATGAGTAATGAACGCGGCAAATTATTTGTACGTATCTGCCCTCCTTTTCAGTATTGGTGCAATTGGCGTGGTAGTCCGACGTAACGCGATTGTTGTTTTTATGTGCATTGAACTCATGCTCAACGCTTCGAACTTAGCCTTCGTAACTTTTGCGAGGATAAACGGAAACCTCGATGGTCAGGTAATTGCTTTCTTCACAATGGTCGTTGCTGCCTGCGAAGTGGTGGTGGGCCTTGCCATCATCGTCACTATTTATAGATCTCGTCGATCGGCATCCGTTGATGATGCTAGTTTGTTGAAGCGGTGAACTTATGACTAGTAACTCGCTCGTTTATTTGATTGCTCTTCCGCTTTTTGGATCAGCGGTACTTCTTTTGGCAGGACGCAGGAGCGATCGCTGGGGACATATTCTCGCGACGGTACTTTCGGGGAGTGCATTTGTTGTAGGGCTTGTACAGTTCGCGCAAATGCTGGGTCGGAGCAATGACCAGAGAGCTGTAACGCAGAAATTGTTTAGTTGGATTTCAGTTGGGACATTCAAAGTTGATGCATCTTTAATGCTTGATCAACTCTCGATCTGTTTTGTTCTGCTGATCACGGGAGTCGGAACCCTCATTCATATCTACTCGATCGCATACATGTCACACGACTTGGATCGTCGACGATTCTTTGCCTACCTCAACCTCTTCATCGCTGCGATGTTGCTTCTAGTTCTTGGCGATTCATATCTCAACTTATACGTTGGTTGGGAAGGCGTAGGACTTGCTTCCTACTTATTGATTGGTTTTTGGAATCAAAAGCCGGCTTATGCAACAGCAGCGAAGAAAGCCTTTGTTGCCAATCGTGTTGGAGATCTTGGCCTCTCACTTGCGATCATGATTTCTTTCGCGACGATGGGAACAGTTTCCTTTGCTGGAGTGAAGGAGCAAGCCGGCCATGCTTCAACCGGGGCGCTGACCGCTATCGGAATCATGTTGCTGATAGCCGCGACTGGTAAATCCGCGCAGTTCCCATTGCAGGCCTGGCTGGGTGACGCAATGGCAGGTCCAACCCCAGTATCTGCGTTGATTCACGCGGCGACCATGGTGACCGCTGGCGTATATCTCATCACTCGCTCGAATTTTATTTTTGATGCCGCTCCAACCGCCCAACTCTTAGTGGCGATTATTGGGGCGATCACACTCCTTTTCGGTGCGATTATCGGTACTGCGAAGGACGACATAAAGAAAGCGCTCGCAGCTTCGACCATGTCTCAGATCGGTTACATGGTTTTAGGCGCGGGACTTGGACCTGCAGGATATGCCTTTGCAATCATGCATTTACTCACTCATGGCTTTTTTAAGGCAGGGATGTTCCTCGGCGCAGGGTCTGTCATGCATGGTATGGATGATGAAGTGAATATGCGTCGATATGGTGGACTTCGCAAATTTATGCCGATTACGTTCGCGACCTTTGGACTTGGGTATTTAGCAATCATTGGTGTCCCGCCATTTGCGGGCTTCTATTCGAAAGATAAAATCATTGAAGTTGCGTTCAATGCTGGTGGTATTAAGGGAATAACTCTTGGTGGAGCTGCGCTCTTGGGCGCGGCGATTACCGCTTTTTATATGACAAGAGTCGTCATCCTTACATTTGCCGGCAGTAAAAGGTGGGACGACAAGGCTCATCCACATGAATCGCCAGCGCTGATGTGGTTACCAATGGTTCTATTAGCTGTCGGATCCGTAACTTCTGGAATTATATTTACTCACGGAAATTCATTACAGAACTGGCTGGCGCCAGTTGTGGCAACTTCCCCAGCACACGAAGGCGAATTATTAAAACCCGCTGTGGTTTCGATACTCGCCTTGGTACTTGTTCTTGCGGGCGTTGGTTTAGCCATCATGAAGTACTTGCGTAAACCAGTTCCATCTGAGGCGCCGACAGATGTTTCAATTTTCACACGAATCGCCCGTCGCGATCTACTTCAAGACGACTTCAATGAAGCAGTCTTCATGCGACCAGGTCAAAAACTTACCGAAGTCCTTGTCGCAACCGATGAGCTTCTTGTGGATGGAGCAGTTCGTGGTGTCGCTCATATAACGCAGAGCACTGGTCGAACCTTAGGAATGACACAAACTGGTTTTGTCCGCAGTTATGCAATGTGGATTCTTCTCGGTGCTATCGGCCTCTTGGCCACGATTTGGGTGGTCACGCTGTGAAATGGTTAACGAGTTTGATGTTGCTCCCACTACTTGGGGCGGTACTTGTAGCTACTTTGCCTAAAGCAAAAGAGTTGCTAGCAAAACAACTGGCGTTCGGAACAACCCTTGTTGTCGCGGTTGCAGGCATTGCGATGGCGACGCAATTCCAACGAGATAATGTAGATCTGCAGTTTGCTGAATCTCACTCATGGATCCCTACCTTCGGAATCAATTATGCGGTGGGAATTGATGGAATTGCTCTCGTACTCATACTTCTTTCAGTACTGCTGGCCCCGATTGTTGTATTGGCTGGTTGGAATGAGGCGGTCGGTGGTCGTTGGAGTGTTAAAGGCTTCTACGTTCTCATTCTGATTCTTGAGACGATGATGATCGGAGTATTTGCAGCAAGCGATGTATTCCTCTTTTATGTTTTCTTTGAAGCGATGCTCATACCTGTTTATTTCCTCATTGGTGGTTACGGAACTGGAGCTCGTGCAGCGGCCGCGGTTAAGTTCTTGCTCTACAGCCTTTTTGGCGGCTTGCTGATGCTGGCATCCATTATCGCGATCTATGTGATCTCTGGAGAACAAGGTGGACATACCTTTGATATCAATGCACTTTCGCAACTGCGCCTGAGTTCCACGACAGAGAATCTATTGTTTCTCGGCTTCTTTATAGCTTTCGCCATTAAAGCGCCTCTATGGCCATTCCATACTTGGTTGCCTGATGCGGCGGATTCGGCAACTCCGGGTACCTCAGTTCTGCTTCTTGGTGTCCTAGATAAAGTTGGCACCTTTGGAATGATTCGTTACTGCCTCACTCTCTTTCCTCATGCATCGAAGACTTTTACACCTGTGATCATTGTTCTTGCTGTCATTTCCATTATCTATGGAGCATTCCTGGCTATCGGTCAGAAAGACTTTAAGCGATTGATTGCATTTACGTCGATCTCCCACTTTGGCTTTATCACTCTTGGAATATTTGCTATGACGAGTCAGGGCCATTCAGGTGCAACTCTCTACATGTTTAATCACGGATTCTCAACGGCAGCTCTATTTCTTGTCGCTGGGTGGATGGCTTCGCGACGTGGATCTTCCAAAATTGCAGATTTCGGAGGACTTCAAAGAATTACTCCGATAATGGCTTGGGCCTTCTTCTTTGCAGGAATGTCTTCGCTCGCTTTACCGGGACTTTCTAGCTTCGTGAGTGAATTCTTAGTTCTTGTTGGCACTTATACACGATACCCAGTGGCGGCGGTTATCTCTGCCTTTGGAATTGTTTTAGCTGCGCTTTACATTTTGCTTCCGATTCAGCGCGCACTTCACGGTCCGACCACTGATGGAAATGAGTCCCTCACTGACCTTAATCTGCGAGAAAAAATCGCCATCGCACCCGTATTAGCGGTTATTTTGGTCTTAGGTTTCTATCCAGCGCCTCTGTTGAATGTCATTAATCCAGCCGCTGCGCACTCCATTGCCAAGGCTGGTTTTTCTGACCCACTCTCCGCGATTGATTCTAAAGGGGCAACGAAGTGACTGTTTTTGTAGCGCCATCGCTTTCTTATTCACTCCTTGCACCGATTTTGATCGTGCTTGGTGGGGCCGTTATTACAGTTGTTTTTGAAGCTTTCTTGTCTAAGGCGATAAGGCCAGTTGCACAACTCAGCGTAACCCTCGGGACTTTAGTACTGGCCCTTGTACAAGTTTGGCGAATTCGGCATGAAAGTTCGCTCACTGCTGCAATGGGCTCTGTCGCAATAGATGGTCCTGCGATCTTACTTCAAGCAACTGTTCTTATCCTTGCGGTGCTTGGAGTATTTCTCATTGCAGACAACGAACATTTCACCGTCGTTGCGGCAACTCTTCCAGGTTCAGAGGAAGAAAGAGCTTCGATTCAAAGTGGTGAGAAGCTCACCGAAGTTTATCCACTCACGCTCTTTGCGGTGGCTGGAATGATGCTCTTTCCCATCGCGACAGATTTGATAACACTTTTTGTCGCTTTGGAAGTGCTTTCTCTGCCTCTTTACCTCATGGCAGGATTGTCTCGTCGTCGCCGACTCATGTCTCAAGAAGCAGCTCTGAAATATTTCCTACTTGGAGCCTTCTCATCCGCATTCTTTTTATTCGGCGCAGCATTCCTGTACGGATATTCCGGTTCGGTTTCATTAGCCGGTATCTATGATGCAATATCTGGGGGAACAGGCAACAACGTATTCTTGATGATTGGAATTGTTTTTCTCTCTGTGGGGCTTCTCTTCAAAGTAGGGGCCGTGCCGTTCCATGCTTGGACCCCAGATGTCTATCAAGGAGCACCCACTCCGATTACGGCCTTTATGGCGGCGGCAACGAAAGTTGCAGCCTTTGGAGCAATTCTGCGTATTTTCTACACTTCATTCTCAAATGCATACTGGGATTGGCGACCGATTCTGACAGTGATCGCAATAATCACAATGGTGTTCGGATCCGTCGTCGCTATTTCGCAGCGAGATATCAAGAGAATGTTGGCTTACTCGTCCATCGCTCACGCTGGCTTCTTGCTTGCCGGTGTAATCGCCCTTAACAAGGCAGGCCTTGATGCCAGCATCTTTTACCTATTTGCCTATGGGGTGGCTACTCTCGGTGCATTCGCAGTGGTCACGCTGGTTCGGGACTCTGCAGGTGAGGTTACAGATCTGAATCGATGGGCTGGACTAGGTAAACGTTCTCCGTTCGTGGCTACGATTTTTGCCACGCTGCTCCTTGCTTTTGCAGGTATTCCGCTTACCAGTGGCTTTATTGGGAAATTCTCGATCTTTTCCGCCGCCTACGAAAGTGGAAACAAGTTGATTGTTGTTGTTGGTGTACTTTCTAGCGCTATCGCTGCTTATTTCTATGTTCGAGTCATAGTGCTCATGTTCTTTACCGATCCCGCTGATGATGGTACCTCCGTGATCATTCCTTCGATTTTGACTCGTGCCACAATAATTTCGACTTTTGCAATCACAATTTTCCTCGGAGTGTTTCCAGCTCCATTTCTTAATTTCATTTCTTCGACGGCGACTTTCATTCGCTAATGGCTATCTTTGGCATTTCAGATATTTCTCCGACCCTAGAACGCGATCTGAGTGCGGGACTTCTGCAAGTTGAAGAACTATTAGCGAGTCACATCAAAGGCAAATTTCCTCTCGTTGAAGAGACTTCCCGACATCTGGTGGCCGCTGGAGGGAAGCGATTACGCCCCCTCCTTACTTTGCTCTCGGCACAATATGGCGATCCAACACGTTATGAAGTTATTAAAGGCGCTGTGGCTGCCGAGCTGACTCACCTTGCAACTCTTTACCATGATGATGTCATGGATGAAGCGACGATGCGTCGCGGAGTTGATAGTGCGAATGCACGATGGGGGAATACGATCGCAATTCTCACGGGGGATTATCTATTTGCGAAGTGCTCGGCCCTACTGGCGGAATTAGGCCCTGAGGCGGTTCGTTTGCAAGCCGAGACTTTTGAACGACTCGTGATTGGTCAGATCATGGAGACGCAGGGACCGTCTCCTTCAGAAGATTCTTTAGAGCACTACCTCCGCGTAGTTTCCGACAAAACTGGTTCGCTCATTGCGACGAGTGCTAGATATGGTGCGCTTTTTTCTGGCGCGACTTCTGCGGTGACTGAAACTGTTGCAGCATTTGGCGAAAAGATTGGAGTTGCTTTCCAACTCGCTGATGATGTTATTGATATTGCAAGTGACTCCAAGGATTCTGGTAAGACACCTGGGACCGATTTGCGCGAAGGAGTGCCGACCTTGGTTACTTTGCGCGTTCTCGCTTCGACAAATCCAGCCGATCGCGAATTACAATCTCTTTTGCGCTCTCCGATCGAGTCTGAGGAGATCGTCACACAAGTTCTTTCTGAGTTGCGAAATCACCCTGCCCTTGAGCAATCACGTACGCAATTGCTCACCATCGCTAGAGAGGCACGTAGCGCACTTGGGCCTCTTCCAATTTGCGACGCGACCTCAGCGTTATTATCTCTTTGCGATGCTGTAATCGCGAGGTCCTACTAATGCTGGGCACGGGATGTTAAAAATCGTATAGGATAATTCGAAGTCAGCGCTGGGGATTGGAATGTAGATGACCGAAAGATTTATCTATCCCTTCACTTTTGGGGATCGAAGCCAATCTGATTTATTGGGCGGCAAAGGCGCCAATCTTGCTGAAATGGTACGTATAGGACTACCGGTACCTCCAGGATTCACCATAACAACACAGGCCTGCCGTGAGTTTCTCGCAACCGGCAAAGTCCCTGCTGGTCTTGCTCAAGAGATAAAAGACTCTCTTCGAGACCTAGAGATTAGCACCGGTAAGGAATTTGGAAACCCAGAAAAACCGCTCTTAGTTTCGGTGAGGTCCGGTGCGAAATTTTCAATGCCGGGCATGATGGAAACGGTTCTCAATGTCGGTATGACCCCCGAGGTCGCACATGGCCTGGCTACACAAACGGGCAATCCTAAATTCGCCTGGGATTCCTATCGCCGCTTTATCGATATGTTTGGTCGCACAGTGTGCAACATTGCACCCGAAGAACTTCACCGCATCGAAGCCCGCGTTCTTGCAACATTTTCGGCTCAAAGTATTCAGGATCTTGATGTGGCGGGTCTGCAAGCTTTGACAGAAGGTTATATCCGAGAAATTGAATCCATTACTGGCAGGCCGTTTCCAACCGATCCACGCGACCTACTCATACAATCTGTTGAAGCTGTATTTCTTTCTTGGAACTCTGAAAGAGCGCAAATTTATCGACGCAGAGAGCGGATTCCGTCTGATTTGGGAACTGCCGTAAATATTCAATCGATGGTATTTGGAAATCTCAGTGAAGATTCTGGCACTGGAGTCGCCTTCACCCGTGACCCCGCGACGGGCGAAAAAGGAAGTTATGGCGATTACCTTGAACGTGCTCAGGGTGAAGATGTCGTAGCAGGAATCCGAAATACCATGTCTCTCGCTGAATTTGGCGAGAGAACTCCGGTTGTTCACGCGGAATTAGAACGGGTCATGGGCGTCCTTGAAGAGCATTACCGCGATTTGTGCGATATTGAGTTCACAGTTGAAAAGGCGAAGCTTTGGATTCTACAGACTCGTGTTGGTAAGCGAACAGCGGAGGCGGCATTTCGGATTGCCACTCAACTAGTTGATGAAGGCAAAATCACGATGGATGAGGCGTTGGTCCGAACCTCAGGTGACCAACTGGCTCAATTGATGTTCCCGCAGTTCGATTTATCCACCTCTGTCAAGGAAATTGCGCGAGGTATACCCGCCTCACCAGGTGCGGCAGTTGGTGAAGTTGTATTCGATTCTCGACGTGCATTTGATTTAGCGCATTCCGGTAGGAAGGTCATTCTTGTTCGTCGCGAAACGAGTCCAGATGATCTAGTAGGAATGGTTGCCTCAGAAGGAATTCTGACGAGTAGGGGCGGAAAAACATCACATGCTGCCGTCGTGGCCCGAGGAATGGGCAAGACCGCTGTATGCGGAACTGAATCAATTGCAGTCGATGAGCGCGCCAATCTCTTCACCGTTAGTGGCCTCACGGTTTACGAAGGTGAAACTATTTCGATCGACGGAACAACTGGAAGTGTGTATCTGGGAATAGTTCCCGTTATCGCATCTCCTGTCACTTCGTATTTAGAAGGGCGCTTGGATGCCTCGAGTGATCAAGCTTCGCCTGTTGTAAAGGCTGTCGATCGAATTCTCTGTTATGCCGATGAGATTCGTACGATGCAGGTGCGCACGAATGCCGATACTCCTGAGGATGCAATCCGCGCGAGAATTCTTGGCGCTGAGGGTGTCGGGCTTTGTCGCACGGAACATATGTTCCTTGGCCCACGACGTTCGTATGTTGAGAGACTTGTGCTTGCTGAGAATGAAGAAATTCAACGTGGTGTCATAGCGGAGATGGAGCCCCTCCAGCGAGCCGACTTCGTTGGAATTATGATGGCGATGTCAGGTCTTCCTGTCACGGTGCGTTTATTGGATCCACCATTGCACGAGTTCTTGCCACCTTTGGCCGATCTCACTGCTCAAATTTCCCGTTCAGAGGCGCTTGGCGAAGAGGTCTCCGCTCGCGATCTAGCAATATTTGCTGCTGTGAAGCGGCTTCACGAGGCAAATCCCATGCTGGGCTTGCGAGGAGTTCGATTGGGAATTCTCATTCCAGAGCTTTACAAAATGCAGGTTAGAGCGCTGGTCCACGCTTATCTTGAGGTTCGCAAGTTAGGGCACAATCCAATGCCAGAGGTCATGGTTCCCCTTGTCGCATCTCAACGTGAACTTCTCTACTTGCGCGAAACTCTTGAAGCAGAGATTGCCAAGACATTTGTTGGTACAGGACAGTTATTGGATATTCCTATTGGAACGATGATTGAAACTCCTCGCGCCGCGATTACAGCGAGTCGACTTGGTAATTATGCCGACTTCTTTTCATTCGGCACTAACGATCTCACGCAATTGACTTGGGCGTTTAGTCGTGATGATGTGGAGTCAACATTCTTGCCACGGTACCTCGACTTGGAATTGTTGCCATTTAATCCATTTGAATCACTAGATCAGGCGGGAGTGGGAATCCTGGTTCGAACCGCGGTTGAACAAGCTCGCGCATTGCGCCCGGACTTTAAACTTGGTATTTGCGGTGAACACGGCGGAGACCCTCGAAGTATTCACTTTTTTCACGAACTTGGTTTGAATTACGTCTCTTGTTCGCCTTACCGAGTTCCAGTTGCGAGGTTAGAGGCTGGTCGGGCTCTGGTCTTGAAGAGTGCCACTGGGAGTTCTGTTTGATCGCACTAGGTCGACGCCAAGGAAAACCAGCGCAACCCAAATAAGACTAAAGCCAATCACGCGGCCTGCTGGCATTGATTCGTGATTAACAACGACTCCAAGAGTGAACATGATTGTTGGAGTGATGTACTGCAGCAATCCGGTGAGCGTAAGCGGCAAGCGCGTAGTTGCACCGTTGAAAAGCAAGAGCGGAACCACCGTAACAAGTCCTGCACACATCAGAAGTAACGAGAAGCCAAAGTGTTGCCCGAACTCTGCTTTTCCTTGACTCTCGATATACGTGAGATAAATGAGATTAGGAAAGAGTGCGACGAGCGTCTCTATAGAAAGACCCTCAAGGGCCCCTAATTTCAAGGTCTTTTTAACCAGCGTATATGAGCTCCAAGATATTGCTAGTGCAATAGCAATCCACGGAAGCGTTCCATATTCAATGGTGAGTACAAGTACGCCGACAGAAGCTAAACCCACTGCTACTTTTTGGAACCTCCGCATGTTTTCATGGAGAATAAAAACCCCAAAGCCCACACTTGCCAAAGGAGTTATGTAATATCCCAGAGAAGCCTCAACAATTCGATTTACGCTTACCGACCAAATGTAAACACCCCAGTTGATCGTGAGTAGCAATGAAGTGAGAGCCAGTAGAGCAAGGGTCCCGGGCTGACGTAAAATCCCGATTGTTTTCTTAAGTTGTTTGGTGATTGTCAATAAGAGAACGCAAAATACGAGTGACCACACGCCACGGTGCGAAAGAATTTCAAATGCACTTGCTTTGTGGAGGTACTTCCAGAAAAGTGGAAGAAGGCCCCAAATGGTGTAAGCAGCTATCCCAAAGAAGAGACCAGTTGCTTTATGTTCAACTTTGCTAATTCAGGATCACCGATAATTCGTGAATTGAACTGCGAAATCCCACTTTGCTTCTTTGATCATGGCTATCGCAGTTTGTAGATCGTCACGACTTTTACTCGTTACCCGAAGCTCGTCGCCTTGAATCTGAGTCTTGATAGATTTTGGCCCCTCGTCGCGCAAAAGCTTGGCAACTTTCTTCGCGTTCTCCGTTGTGATGCCTTCTTTGAGAGGGCAGTTAATTTTGTAGATTTTTCCGCTTAGCGCTGGTTCGCCTGGATCAATGTGCTTGAGTGAGACACCTCGCTTTACCAATTTATCGCGCAACACTTCGAGTGTCGCCTTGGCGCGCTCTTCCGTGCCCGCCTCTATAGAAATCTTTTCTCCCTCAAGTTCAATTTTGGCACCGGTGTTTTTAAAGTCGAAGCGAGTATCAATTTCTCGAGCGGCTTGGTTCACTGCGTTATCGAGTTCCATACGGTCAATTTTGGAAACGACGTCAAAACTACTATCAGATGCCATGATTTGATCCTCTTTCTTGCTCTAAATGGCGGTTTGAGCGCCTACTTGCCTAAGGTATCCTTTCACCTCGTTGAATCCATAATTGCCGCAACATGTGTACGACCCTGGCGGGTTGCCCGAGCGGCCAATGGGAGGGGACTGTAAATCCCCCGGCTCTGCCTTCGAAGGTTCAAATCCTTCACCCGCCACCAGGAGTTGGGTTCTATCCGTTCATCCCCGAGCCACGATCGCTTCTTGCCTGAGTCAAATGGGCGCAGTGGCTTTGAGGTACGCTCAACAATATGTCGATCGAAAAATACTCACTCGCACCTGGCTTAGAAATATCTCGTGTGGTTACGGGACTCTGGCAGATCGCTGATATGGAGAAGGATGGGAAGACACTAGATCCTGTCGCAACTTCGATATTTATGGAGCCTTACGCCGACGCAGGACTAAACACCTTCGATATGGCAGATCATTACGGATCTGCAGAAATCATTGCCGGGTATTTTCAAAGAAATAACTCTCATAGAGAACCCGCCAAAATGTTCACGAAATGGGTTCCAAAACCTGGACCAGTCACTCGAGAACAAGTTCGGGCGGCAATCAAAGAACGGTGTGATCGACTACAAACTAAGAAGATTGATCTCTTGCAATATCACGCGTGGAGTTTCGCAAATCCTTTTTGGCTTGACTCACTTATTTATTTACAAGAATTGAAGCAAGAAGGAGTGATAGGCGCCCTCGGAACGACAAATTTTGATACAGCACATTTGAGAATTGCGAAGTCGGTGGGAATCGAATTAGTTTCAAATCAGATTTCGTATTCTCTCGTCGACCAACGCGGAGGTGGGAAGATGGCCGACTACTGCGCTGAAAACGGGATTGCGATTCTGGCTTATGGAACCCTGTGTGGTGGGTTTCTTTCTCAGAAATGGCTTGGCAAACCGGAGCCATCCTCTGATGGTTTAGCGAATTGGTCGCTCATGAAATATAAGCGGTTTATCGACGCCGCTGGTGGCTGGGACCGATTCCAGAATCTTTTGGGGGTTTTAGATCGCATCAGTGAATCAGTTGATAAATCTATCTCGACCATCGCAAGTAAATATCAACTCGGTCAAAAAGCCGTCGGCGCAGTCATTATTGGAGCTCGTCTGGGTGAAAATGCCCACATCGAAGATGCTGTTTCACTTTTTGATTTCGAACTTACTTCTTCCCAGCGAAGCGATATTGCTACGGCAATTGCAGAGTTGCTGCCCATTCCGGGTGACTGTGGTGACGAATACCGAAAACCTCCTTACTTAACGGCCTCTGGTGATTTGAGCCATCACGTTGCTGACTTTCCACCAGTCTATGAAGTTATCAAATCTGCCGGGAAATCACGTATTGATTCGGGAACCTCATGGGAAGCTCTGGCGGGTTACTCACGGGCAGTCCGTCACGGCGAACGGGTTTTAGTATCTGGGACTACTGCAACACATGGAGCGCTCAGCATTGGCATCGGCGACCCGATAGCACAGACAGATTTTGTCATTGACAAAATAGAGGCTTCTCTCGAATCTCTCGGCGCAAAACTCAGCGACGTCATTCGATCTCGAATCTATGTAAGTGAGATGAAAAATTGGGAGTCCATCGCGCGAGTCCATGGAGAGAGATTTGCCGAGATACGTCCGGCCAACACTATGGTGGAAGCAAAATTAATTGGCGACCAATATTTGGTGGAGATTGAAGTTGAAGCGGTCGTTCATTAAATTCGCTTTAACTCATCGCCTTCCGTAATCTGCGTGGGGTAGCACTCGTATTGCTTGCCCTATGCCTTCGACAGACCTAACATCTGAATTACGGGCACGTCCAAGAAGGGCACGCACATTATGCGGATCTCAATCTCACAATCCGACCGTCGCGATCTTACGTTCAGAATTATATCGCTCGGTTTTCTCATTTCACTTTTGGCAACTATGCAGCCAGCACATGCCAGTAGTCCGGTAACGTGGACAAAAATGGAATTTGTTTGCAACTGTACTTCCATTGCCACGTCTAGCGATGGATCTAAAGTCGTTGTTGCGGATGATTCAGGTTCCCTCGGTGGACGTATCTATACCTCCGCGAATTACGGTGCTGCCTGGACTTCGCGCGCGACGAATCGGTTGTGGAGCGGCTTGGCTTCTTCAAGTGACGGAACAAAACTGGTTGCAACGATCAAAGAAGGTCCGATATTTACCTCAACTGATTCTGGAGCCAACTGGACTGAGAGAGCGTCAAATCGTCGATGGGATTCTGTGGCTTCCTCAAGTGATGGAACAAAATTAGTTGCGGGAATTGAGGGGGGTACGTTATTTACCTCATCTGATTCGGGAATGACATGGACACAGCGTGAAAGTGCAAGAAATTGGACTTCGGTTGCTTCATCGAGTGATGGCACGAAATTAGTAGCCGTAGCAAGAGCGGATCAGATTTTTACGTCAAAGGACTCGGGCGCTACTTGGGTTGCCCGTGATTCAGCAAGACTTTGGCGTTCTGTTTCCTCATCTTCCGATGGAACGAGGTTGGCTGCAGCTGTGTACTCAAGTTCAAACGATAGTTGGATATACCTTTCCTCTGATTCGGGCGCAACATGGGTACCTCGAGCCAATGACACATCTCGATACTGGCAGAGTGTGGGAATGTCCGGAAACGGATCCAAACTCGTCGCTTCAAGTTACCAAGGAACTGTTTATACATCTGATGATTTTGGCGCAAGTTGGGTGTCGGGAAATACAATTCAAAATGGATCTGCTGTGGCGACATCTACCGATGGAAATGTATTCTATGTAGTTGGAACTCTAGGTGCATATCTATATACGACAGCTACTCTTGCGAAGCCAACTCCGACAGCGAGTTCAAAACCGACTGCTCCGGCAACTCCGACTTCGATTGCTACCACAACCCCTCAACCAAGTTCCACAACTTCTACAAATGGAAAAAAAGCAAGCATTGGTATTAAGAAGATCACATCAAAGATTTATCAGTTGCAAATCCGGAACGGAACGCCAAATTCTCGCTACACAGTAATTGCTACGAAAAAAGGCAAGAACACTTATGAATACGGTGGCTATACAGATCCCAACGGAAGCGCAACCATTAACGTCAGCGCAAATCTCGCTGGATACTCTGCAGTGGTAAGAATGGGTTACAAGTAACAACTGACTCCTATCTCACATCTTTTTGTATATACCGTGCGGGGTATATGTGCCACCATTAGGTGGATAGGAGCAAGAAATGAAGAAGTTACTTGTACTTGGCGGTGGTACTGCCGGCACCATGGTGGTCAATAAATTACGGAAGAAACTCAGAAAAGATGAATGGCAGATCACCATTGTTGATAAAGATAATCACCACATTTACCAACCAGGGTTGCTGCTTATGCCCTTTGGGGTCTATACGTCAGAGGAACTCGTCAAAGAACGGGATCATTTTTTCCCGAGCGGCATCGAATACATCTCAGGGGATATTGACATCGTGGACGCTAAAGCTAATCGCGTTGTATTAGTAGATGGGCGGATTTTTGCTTACGACCAACTTGTCATTGCTACTGGTACGACGCCGCGTCCTGACCAGACACCGGGACTAAATGACGAACTGATTTGGCATAAAAGCGCATTTGATTTCTACACCTTAAATGGCTCCATCGCACTTAAGGATGCTTTAGAAGATTGGCCCGGCGGTCGTATGGTGGTGCACATCACCGAAATGCCGATTAAATGTCCTGTTGCACCGCTTGAGTTTGCATTTTTGGCAGACGCCTATTTCACTGAAAAGAAGATGCGTGACAAAGTTGAAATTACCTACGTGACTCCACTGGAAGGAGCGTTCACGAAGCCGGCTTGCTCTCGTGCTCTAGGCAAAATGTTGGTGGATAGGAAGATTGCTCTCGAACCTGATTTTATGATTGAGAGGGTAGATCCTGAATCTAAAACAATCATCTCAATGGATGAAAGAGAAATTCCATTTGATCTACTTGTCACTGTGCCACTCAATATGGGTGCTGATTTCATAGGCAGATCTGGATTAGGCGATGATCTCAACTATGTTCCCGTAGATAAGCAAAACTTTCTGTCCAAGAAGTACGGAAACATCTTTGCCCTTGGAGATGCCTCTGATATTCCTGCTTCGAAGGCAGGCTCAGTTGCTCACTTTGCCATTGATCTCTTTGCAGAGAATTTTGTGGAATATATCCAAGGCCGTGAAATGAAACATAACTTTGATGGACATGCAAACTGTTTCATTGAGTCGGGAAACGGCAAGGGATTGCTGATTGATTTTAATTACACAACAGAGCCCCTACCCGGAATGTTCCCGATCCCAGTCTTGGGTCCTATGCCTTTACTCAAGGAAAGTCGTATCAATCACTTAGGCAAATTAGCTTTCCGATGGATCTATTGGAATTTATTGTTGAAGGGTCGCTGGATACCAATCCCCGCCCTGATGTCAATGAAAGGGAAGAAACAGCCAGTCCTTACGGAAGGAGTAAAAGTAAATGCCAGTCGTTGAAATTGCGGGAAAGCCAATCCACGTAAATGAAGAAGGCTTCCTCACAGAATATGGTGAGTGGGATACGGATATAGCGAAGGTGCTGGCAAAACAGATCGAAGTCGACCTCACGGATGAACATTGGAAAATCATTAATTTCTTGCGTGAAGACTTCAAGGTTCAAGGCGAGACGGCAACTTCTCGTCGAGTCCAAACGGTGGGCGGAGTGCCGGTTAAAGAGCAGTTCGCCCTCTTTCCTAAGAAACCCGCCAAAAAGATGGCTTACATCGCTGGATTACCAAAGCCCAAGGGCTGCGTCTAAAGGAGTATGAAATGTCAATCACTGAAGTTGCACCATCTATAGTTCCGAATTTTGCCAGCAACGAAGATTCCGGACGAAAGCTTGCGATTATCTGCTCAAAAGGAAATCTTGACATGGCTTATCCAGGACTTATTTTGGCTAATGCTGCATTAGGTGAGGGAGTTGAGACGATGATCTTCTTTACTTTCTGGGGCTTTGACATGATTTCGAAAGCACGGATGAATGATCTTCAATTTAGTCCTGCAGGTAATACGGCCATGCATCTACCTGGCACCAACGCACATATTCCTCAGGCGATGATGCCAGCTCCCGGTATGACAGCAATGGCGACGAAAATGCTCAAGAAGCAGATTGCTGATCTTGACGTGCCAGAGGTGCCCGATTTTCTAGACCAAATCGTTGCGGCCGGCGGACATTTGTGGGCATGCCGCATGTCAGCTGACATGAACAAATACACAATGGCTGATTTGCGCGATGATGTCGAAGGCATCATTAGTGCTTCGGACTTCATTGAAATGACTGAAGGCGCGCAACTCCTTTTCATTTAACCCAGTTGTGCGTACGCTCGCCAACTATGGGAAGCAACGGGAGCGTTTTATCGGTCAACATTACTTCCGTAGTGCATGAAGGCGCATGGACGGGAAGTGAAGGCCGAACAGGAATAGATAAACGATCTGTCGATGGCCGGGTGATTCTGAAAAATAATGCAGTCGAAGGCGATGTCATCGCGGATCGAAAGGGTCACGGAGGATATGACGCAGCAGTTTATGCATATGCAGAGGAAGATTTGCGATGGTGGGAGAACGAAATTGGACTCAGCATCGCGCATGGTCGGTTCGGTGAAAACCTCACCACGCAAGGAGTAGACGTTACTAACGCCGTTATTGGTGAGCGTTGGGCAATTGGAAGTGCAATCCTTGAAGTCTCTCAACCGCGTATCCCGTGTCGAGTGTTTGCTGGTTTTTGGGAGCGACCAACATTGATCAAGGAGTTCACAAACGCGGGTCGCCCAGGCAGTTATTTGCGAATCGCGCAAGAGGGTGAAATTGGCAGGGGCGATGAAGTCAAAATTATTTATCGGCCAAGACACGGCATAACAATTGCGGATTTATATGCTGCCAAAAGCGGGGAACGTTCACGCATCCTAGAAATCTCCAACGTCGCTGAACTCTCAGAGTCATATCGAGAGTGGTCGAAAAAGTTAGTAAAGTCTTAATCTAAATACAGGGAGAATGATGCAGAGCGATATAAAGCTGATTGGTGCTGATTGGTGTCCAGATTGCCGCCGCTCAAAAACTTTTCTCTCGCAACAGAGAATTCCATACGAATATGTAAATATGGAACTCTCTCCTGAAGCGCAATCACAGGTAGAAAAGATTAATGGTGGCAAACGAATAATTCCGACCATTCTTTTTCCAGATGGATCTTTTTTAGTCGAACCCACCAATGACGAATTGGCTGCCAAGCTCGGGATTACTCGAGATGCGATGTCACACTCGTATGACGTTGTGATAGCGGGTGGAGGGCCGGCGGCCCTGACGACCGCTATCTATACTGCAAGAGAGAATCTAAAAACCTTGATCATTGAGCGTTCTGCGTTGGGTGGTCAAGCAGGTGTTACGGAGAGATTAGATAACTATCCCGGCTTTCCAGAGGGAATTGGTGGTGCTGATTTAGCACACCGTTTTACCTTGCAAGCGCAAAGATATGACGTGGAGATGTTAGAAGCAGTGGCTGTTGATTCGTTTGAATCTCTTTCTGACGGAGTTGTGGTTACCACCTCGACTGGGCAATTGCTCAATGCTCGTGCTCTTGTGATTGCAACAGGTTCGACGTACCGACGAACTGAAGCCGAAGGCGAAGAAGATTTAATTGGTGCTGGTATACATTTTTGTGCGACTTGCGATGGGCCTTTCTATAAAGGCGCCGCAGAAGTCACAGTGATAGGTGCTGGCAACTCAGGCTTAGAGGAGGGGCTGTTTCTTACGCAATTTGCTCAACATGTGACTGTCTTGGCGAAGGGGACGGAACTGAAGGGGTCACGACTTTTGCAAGAGAAAGTATTAGCCCATCCCAAGATGAGCGTTATGTATGAAGTAGGAGTGAAAAAATTTGTCGCAAATAAAGGAAAGCTCGCATCAATAATTTTGGTTCAGGGCAACTCAGATAAGGAAATTGTGTATCTGACTGATGGAGTATTCGTCTTTATCGGGCTTGATCCCAATACCTCTTGGCTCCCAACGGAAATCAAGAGGGATGTGAGGGGGTTTGCTTTGACCGATTCCGCTTTCATGACATCGATGCCTCGAATATTTGCCGCCGGTGATGTCCGCGCGGGATCCACGAAGCAACTCGCATCGGCAGTAGGAGAAGGAGCAGCGGTGGCAATCCAAATCCGCCGCTTCCTCGACTCACATTAGTTTGGACTAATCCACTTTCCAGGTATCACCGCTGGTTAGCAATGTGTGCAGGTCTCCGGCACCTTGCTTGGCAATGATGTCAGCAACTTGATTGTTAACCAAAGAGCCATATCCACTGCGCTCTACATCTCGGAAGACCCCGATTGGGACATGGTCCAATTCAGAGGCAGAGAGTCGTGAAAGTGCGAAAGCGTAGGCAGGGTCGGGATTATGCGCGTCATGAACAACGAGATCACTTTCTGGGACCGAGTTAAGTTCGACAACCTTGAGAGAAGCACCAGCATGGACTAGCCCATGAGTGTCGGATTTTATCGGTTGACCATGAATGAGTTGCAGGAGAGCGCCGCCTTTTGTTTCGCTATCTTTGACGATATCAAATGCTCCATCGTTGAAAATAGGGCAGTTTTGATAGATCTCAATCAGTGCCGAACCTTTATGTGCTGTGGCAGCGCGAAGTGTCTCGGTCAGATGTTTACGATCGCTATCAACGGTACGTGCAACAAATGATGCTTCGGCGCCAAGTGCTAATGAGATGGGATTAAATGGCGTATCCAATGATCCAAGTGGCGTTGATTTAGTGACCTTTCCTTGCTCACTTGTTGGTGAATATTGACCCTTTGTTAATCCGTAAATTCGGTTATTGAATAACAAGATCTTGATTTCAATATTTCTGCGAAGTGAATGAATGAGGTGGTTTCCTCCAATAGAGAGTGAGTCACCGTCACCAGTAATTACAAAAACTGTTAAGTCTGGGCGAGATATTGCCAGGCCCGTAGCAATTGTTGGTGCTCGCCCATGGATCGAGTGCATTCCAAAAGTGTCCAAATAGTATGGAAAGCGAGAAGAGCAACCGATACCAGAGATGAAAACAATGTTCTCGCGCTCGATGCCTAACTCAGGCAGATAGGACTGCATCGTGGAAAGAATTGAGTAATCACCGCAACCAGGGCACCACTTAACTTCTTGATCAGATGTGAAGTCCTTCTTTGTAAGAGTCAGGTCAGCCATGGAGCACCTCCATTGTTGCTTCTACTATTTCAGTTGTTGTGAAAGGTAAACCTCGAACCATGTTGTATCCAATTACATCCTTAAGGTACTGCGCGCGAAGCAACATTGACAATTGACCTAGGTTCATTTCGGGAACTATGACTTTCGAGTACTTTTTGAGTACATCCCCCAGATTCTTAGGGAATGGATTGATGTAACGCAGGTGGGCTTGCGCAATATGTTCGCCATTTGCACGAAGAAGTTCTACCGCCGACGCAATAGGACCGTAGGTTGAGCCCCATCCAAGGAGCAGGACATCGGCCTCACCGGTGGGGTCATCCACGACTAAATTTGGAACTTCGATACCAGCGACCTTTGCAGCACGTGCACGGACCATGAGGTCATGGTTGGCCGCGTCGTAGGAAATATCTCCCGTGACATCTGCTTTTTCCAGGCCTCCGATGCGATGTTCAATTCCCTTTGTTCCTGGAATTGCCCACGGGCGTGCAAGTGTCTTTGTATCGCGAAGGTACGGTTTGAAATCCTCTTGAGATTTAGCAAATTCAACATGCAGGTCTGGAAGAGAATCTACTTCTGGAATCTTCCATGGCTCTGAACCATTCGCGACATAGCCATCTGAAAGAATGAAGACGGGGACGCGATATGTAGTTGCAATGCGCGCCGCCTCCACCGCAATTGCAAAGCAATCACTTGGAGACGATGGCGCAATAACCGCAACGGGAGATTCACCATTTCGGCCAAACATAGCTTGCAGAAGATCTGCCTGCTCTGTTTTAGTCGGGAGACCCGTTGAAGGGCCACCACGTTGCACGTCAATAATGATTAGCGGCAGTTCCAACATAACGCCGAGACCAATCATTTCGCTCTTGAGAGCGACGCCGGGGCCGGAGGTAGTTGTGATTCCAAGTGCGCCACCGTAAGCCGCTCCAAGAGCCGAGCCTATGGCGGCAATTTCATCTTCGGCTTGGAAGGTAATTACCCCAAACTTTTTATGCTTTGAGAGTTCATGCAGAATGTCAGACGCTGGTGTGATGGGGTAGGAACCAAGAAATAATTGCAAGCCACTTCTCTGTGAGGCCGCAATTAATCCGTAGGCCATAGCAGTGTTGCCACTGATATTTCGATATTGTCCTGCAGGCATTTTTGCAGGCGCAATCTCGTAGGAAACTGAGAAATCTTCTGTTGTTTCTCCGTAGTTCCAACCGGTGCGATACGCGAGCAAATTTGCTTCCAGAATGTCCGGCTTCTTAGCAAACTTTGTTTTAAGGAAGTTCTCTGTTGACTCAGTTGGACGGTGATACATCCATGTGAGAAGGCCCAGGGCGAACATATTCTTGGAACGCTCTGCCTCTTTTCGGCTAAGCGTTAGTTGCGATAATGCAGCAACAGTTAGCGATGTCAACGGAACAGCATGCACTTTGTAACTATCAAGTGAACCATCATCGAGTGGATTTCCTGGGTACCCGACTTTTGTCAGATTCCGATTGGTGAATTCATCTTTGTCGACGATGATCGTCGCACCCCGCTTGAGATCTTTGATGTTCGCTTTTAACGCTGCTGGATTCATTGCCACCAAAATATCTGGAGCATCTCCTGGCGTCTGAACGTGGTGATCGGCGAAGTGGAGTTGGAAGGAAGAAACTCCTGGGAGGGTTCCCTGAGGGGCGCGAATTTCGGCCGGATAGTTCGGCAAGGTAGAGAGGTCATTTCCTAAACTGGCCGTATCCATTGTGAATCGGTCACCAGTGAGTTGCATGCCATCTCCACTGTCACCAGCGAAGCGAATTGTTACCTGATTGAGTGATACTACGGGCTTAGCCACGCGCTCATCTTGCCACTTTGGGTCGAAAAGAAAAGACCAAAATGGCCTTGCTGACTTTGTTGTACATCACTTTTTTGGCAGGTGGTTTAATAGCGACTATGTCTAGAGTCGATTCACAGTTGCTATTGACTCAACTCACATCTCTGCTGGGTCCAGAAATTGTCAAAGGGGACGCTGTCTCACTAGAGGCGTACAGCCACGATGCCACTCCACTCTTTCGAGGTCTGGCGGAGGTCGTTGTCTCTCCCCGCACGACAGCTGAAGTTGCAGAAGTAGTTCGCTTCGCCGGCAGGACAAAGACGCCCATCATTGCTCGAGGAGCGGGAAGCAATCTCTGCGCTGCAACGGTTCCTCTCAACGGTGGAATTGTGCTGAGCATGGTCAACATGAACTCGATTCTTGAGATATCAAAATCTGAGATGATCGCTGTGGTTCAACCTGGCGTTACAAACCTCCACCTCGATACTGAGGTTGGAAAGGAGGGACTTATGTTCGTCCCAGACCCTGGCTCACGAAGCGTCTCAACAGTGGGCGGAAATGTGGCCACGAGCGCCGGTGGGTTGCGCGGACTCAAATACGGGACTACAAAGAATTACATTTTGGGTCTTGAAGTTGTGCTTGGCACTGGAGAAGTAATCCGAACTGGTGGTCGACTTGTGAAGGATGTTGCAGGCTATGACCTCACGCGACTACTTGTCGGTAGCGAAGGAACGCTTGGAATTTTTACCGAGATTACCGCCGCACTTGTAGCGCGACCTCATGCATCAAAGTATGGAGTGGGATATTTTGATGACCTTACTTCGGCCTCGATCGCGGTCGAGCGAATCATGGGAAGCGGCATACTCCCATCAACCCTTGAATTTCTGGATAACACGTGCATCGCCGCCGTCGAAGATTTTGCCCACCTAGGTCTAGATGTTAAAGCGGGAGCTCTTTTGCTCTTCGGGGATCATGGAGACTCGCCTTTCGTTGATTCCATCGTCCAAAAGATGGCAGAGATTGCGAGTGGAGTAGATGGCTGTCGCGAAGTAACCCTTGCTCCAGATATCGCTGCAGCGGAAGCGCTTCTGTACGCACGTCGATGTTCGTTGCCAGCGTTGGCGCGGCTGGGAACGCTTTCTATTCTCGAAGATATTTCGGTGCCACGCCCATTAATGGCGGCAACTGTTACAGGTATCGAAAAAATTGCAGAAAAATATGCGCTCCTGATTGGAACCTTCGGTCACGCCGGAGATGGCAATCTTCATCCGACCATTGTTCTTGATAAAGATGATCGTGAGGCAGTACAGAATGCAGAGAGAGCAATGGCCGAAATATTCACGCTCGCTCTCGAGATGGGTGGAACAATCACGGGCGAACATGGTGTTGGAAGCGCAAAATTGCCATATTTAGAGGCGCGATTGGGCACCGTCCAAATGTCGTTGCAACGCTCTATCAAAACGGTCTTTGATCCTCATGGAATATTGAATCCGGGACGTTTAGGATCGTGACTGAGAATTTTACTCAATCTAAATTGGATCGTTGTATTTCATGCGGTTATTGCTTGCCCGCCTGCCCCACTTACCAACTCACTGGAGCCGAAGAATCCTCTCCTCGCGGTCGCATTACCTTGATGCGCGCCGTGCAGGAAGGGCGAATGGAGAAAGAGAATCTCCTTGCTGAGTCTGGTTTTTGTTTAGGTTGTCGGGCCTGCGAGCCAGTATGCCCAGCCGGAGTCGAGTACGGCGTTCTGTTAGAAGAAATGCGAGAGATTCTCTGGCAGGGGAAAAATCGCCCGCTTATTGTTCGAGGACTTTTTCTTCTTGTTAAGTCGCGCTGGCGAGTTCGAAAACTGGGCCTTTTCTCCCATACCGCTCGTCCCCGCTCCGCAAAATCAGATATACATTTAATGTTGGGATGTTTTGAAAGAGTTCTCTTTCCGCACGTGAGCCGGACCGTCGCAGATATCGCCCCCGAAATATCGGTGAGTTTGAATCAAGGTTGTTGCGGCGCCCTTCATGCGCATAATGGCGAGTTGGAATTAGGCCGAAAGATGGCAGTGAAGCTTGGCGAAGATTTACCTGGCACAATCTTGACTACTGCTGGAGGCTGCGCGGCTCACCTTTCGGCTAATATTGGCCGTGAGCGAGTTAAAGAATTTTCTGAGTGGTGGATGCAAAAAGAAGTATTACTTTCAAAAATTCAACAATCGGGTGCGACTATCAGGGTTGGCTTTCAAGATTCCTGTCACTTGCGAAATGGCTTGGGCATTTTCAAGGAACCACGAATCCTTTTGAGACAGATTAGTAATTATGTTGAAATTCCCAATGCCTCTGGATGTTGTGGGGCGGCGGGAAGTTATTCATTGTTGCAAAAGAAGAATAGTCGTCGAGTAGTTGCTCAAAAGGTTAATGACATCAAGTCGCTAAATTTGGATTATGTAGCCACTGTCAATCCTGGATGCACTCGTCAACTCGCGACAGCCTTGAAACGATCTGGGTTAAAAACTCGAGTCGTGCATATCTCTGAACTCGTAGCGCTTGCTGCCCGCTAAGAAATCCTCTTGATGTCACGATAAAAATTTTCATGAGGACCCACCATGATCAGTTTGATCGATTCAGGCGAGAGCATTCGGTAGGCGAGTAGCCATGTTTGATCTTGGACACGAAATTTGAAAATCAATATTCCTGCCAAATCGCCAACTTTTTCATCACCAATTTTTGTTTTCTCGGCGATCGATTTGACGGCCTTATCTAGGGATTTCTTTTGAGCGGGCGAAACCTTTTTGGCAAATTTAGAGAACGTGGGCGTTACAAAGATTTGCATTAATTGAATGAATATTCCTCAGTGGCCTCTTCGGCATCTGCTTTCATAATTTCGCGTATGAGTGCAAAAGAAAGATCAGGGTTTTCTTCTGCGATGAGCGCCATTTTGAAGTAGAACTCGATTTGCTTAGGAACAGAACGGTGTTCGACCGCCGCGATTCTGCGCGCGTCTTGGACCAACTCCTCTGACAGTTTCACATTTTGAGCCATATTTGCCGCCACCCTTCAGCTTACGTTTGCCAATTATAGTACCAAAAGGTTACCTAAAGGAACCCTACGCTGCAATTCCAGAGCTCATTTTTCTGTGGGTTCGTTAGGCTCCCCTGTATGAATGGGCGATATGCGAGGCGAAGTTTTTCAGCGATAGTGGTCGCCTTGGTCGCTCTGAGCATGAACCCACTTCCCGCTCAAGGAGCTGCCGTCGCATTTCCCGGTGCTCGTCCATTTTCATTGATTGTCCCAACTACTTACAACAAGGCGAAACCCGCTCCGCTCATTCTCGCTTTGCACGGCTACACATCCAGTGGTGACGAGACTGAGAAATATCTCCAGCTCGCATCAGTAGCGGAAAAAAAGGGAATTCTTTACGTGCATCCCGATGGAACTCAAGATGGCGCTGCCAATCGATTTTGGAATGCCACCCCTGCCTGCTGCAATTTCTATTCCAGCAAAGTAAATGATGACGCTTATTTGATGAACATCATTGATGCGGTGTCCAAGAGATACAACGTGGATCAAAAGCGAATTTATGTTGTTGGCCATTCAAATGGTGGCTTTATGACTCACCACATGGGCTGTACGCACTCCAATCGCATTGCTGCAATCGCTAGTTTTGCAGGAGCAACTTTCGACGATCCGAAGTCTTGTAAACCGACTTCGCCGATAAGCGTTCTCCAGATTTGGGGAACTTCCGATGCCACGATTGCTTATAACGGCGGAGATATTTTAGGAAATACATATCCTGGTGCCTTAAAAACAGTGGCGTCCTGGGCGAAACTTGATGGCTGCTCCTCGAAAATTAAAGCTTCCAAAACGAAATTGGATCTTGAGGCGAAATTAGCCGGTGCAGAAACCAGCGTTAGTTATTTTGACGGGTGCAGCGCAAAGACAATGGTTGAACTCTGGACGATTCACGGAGGGGTACATGTGCCAACATTGGCGAGAAATTTTGCAAGCAAGGTAGTTGATTTTTTACTAGCACATCCAAAAGCCTAACGAATTAAGCCAGGAACCAATCTATCTTCTCGAACTTCACCATCCACTTTAGTGAGTCGATAAGCGGCCGGCCCTTCAGACGCGTTTGTAGAATTTTCATCTGCAATAATCTCGACTGGTATCTCGTTTTCATAAAGTATCCCCACGCCATCATCGGTGGCATACATTGTTTCGAATACATCCTGAGCAATGAGTTTGTGCGCAAGTGGTCGACGCTGTGCCTCGCTGTCGAAGTGAACGGCGTTTCCATATGGAAGAAATCCCAAACCATTATGTACAGTGCGCAGTTCGGCACCGAAAGAATCTGTCGGACCTCCCTGGTGCCAACAAATTGACCCAGCGCTGACTCCTCCGATGATTTTTCCCTCTTCATATGCTGCTTTTAAGGCAATATCTACTTTATGGAGTCGCCAGAGAGCGAGAAGGTTAGCTACAGAACCACCGCCAACCCAAATAACGTCGGATTCCATTACGCGATCCATGACAGGAGCATTCGGTTGGGTAAAAAGCTGAAGGTGAGTGACATCGCAATTCGTTTCGCTCATTGCTGAGTAAGAACGTGCCAGGTATTGCGCATTATCTCCGCTTGCCGTGAGCACGAAGCAAACGCGAGGGCGCTCCTTGCCTGTGAGTTCGAGCATGCGTAGAAGTGTCTTTCCGGGTTTCATGACATCCCATAGATTTGTCGAAACGAAGCCACCACTTGTTGCCATAACTCTGCGAATGGTCACGGCGTCCCTCATTTCATTGAAATTTTCCGCCACTTTATCCCATGCGGTGGTAGCGTGGAGATAACTTAATGGAGGGTGCAGATGCACTTCTGGATTTGGCTCGCTTTAGCTGGGATATTCGTAGTTCTTGAAATACTCACAATGAGTCTGATTTTTGCTTCATTTGCCTTCGCTGCCATGATCGGAGCGCTCGCAGCTGCGCTGTGGATTCACTCAATTGCACAATGGCTTGGATTTGCGATTGCGGCAGTATTGACGTTAGCGATCTTGAGGCCGTTTGCTCGTAAGTATCTTTTTGCCAAGAACTCCGGATCGCAAACGGGCTTTGATGTGCTAATTGGTGCAAAAGGTATATGCATTTCCGAGGTGACCACGGAGGGTGGGCGAATTCGGCTGCAAAATGAGACGTGGTCTGCGCGCGCCTTAGATGGCTCCCTTGAGTCTGGGCAACAAGTCATTGTGACGAGCATTGACGGCGCGGTTGCGCTAGTCGTTCCTGTCGTTCCATCCGAGAATTTTTAAGGAGAAAATTGTGACCGCTTATATCGCACTGGGAGTCTTACTCCTTATTGCAATTGTCATCGTTGTAGGTGCCATTAAAATAATCCCACAAGCAAGCGCCGGAATTACTGAGCGTCTAGGCAAATATCACCGAACGTTGCAACCCGGTCTGAATTTAATCGTTCCAGGAATAGATCGGCTCAGGCCGCTCGTAGACTTACGCGAAAAGGTGGTCTCGTTCCCGCCTCAGCCAGTTATCACCGAAGATAACCTCGTAGTAAATATTGATACGGTGATTTATTTCCAGGTTACTAATGCAAAATCGGCAACTTACGAAATTGAGAACTATATTCAAGGCATAGAACAATTAGTGGTCACAACGCTTCGAAACTCTGTTGGCGGACTTGATCTTGAAAAGGCGCTTACCTCGCGGGATCACATCAACGCAATTTTGCGTGGAGTGCTGGATGAAGCAACAAGCAAGTGGGGAGTGCGAGTTAACCGAGTGGAGATTAAGGCGATTGAGCCCCCTCCAAGCGTTCAAGAGTCCATGGAAAAGCAGATGCGCGCAGATCGCGACAAGCGCGCCGCCATTCTCACAGCTGAAGGCGAAAAGCAGAGCCAAATTCTCAACGCTGAGGGCGCTAGACAATCAGACATTTTGCGGGCCGAAGGTGAAGCTCAAGCGGCCGTGATTCGGGCCGAAGGCGAAGCGACGGCCATAGCAAAGATATTTAAAGCTATCCATGACGGCGATGCTGACGAAAAGGTACTCGCTTATAAGTACCTTGAGCAGTTGTCGGTAATTGCAAACGGAACTGCCAGCAAAGTATGGGTGATTCCAGCGGAACTAACAGGTACGGTGAGTGCAATATCTCGAGCCCTCAATACCTGACGCCTTTGAAATTAACTTGGCGGCACTACTGCACTGATACGCACCGTCACGACCGATTTCAAGGATTTATCTTTAATAGAAACTTCCTTTAGCGTCTTTCCTACAGGCAGATCTAGTGCGCAAATCCCCATGTATTCCGCGGTCTTGTGCGCGGGAATCGTAATATTAAAAGATCGCTGGCAGTAGTACTGGCCAAAGTAGGCGGGGTAAGCAACTGCTTTCGGATCAGCTGGGCCGAACAAGCGCCCGTCCGACATAGCGAAGTAAGGGATTCCTGACAAGTGCTGCGCGGAGTCAGTCTTGTTCTTGATGTGAATAACGATGTGACAAATTCTTAATCGACAAGTGAAAGGGGTTCGAGGACTATCGATTTCCAATTGAAAGAGTGCACTTGAACTATTGTCGGTTTTAGTTTGAAGATACTTATTGAATTCTTTACCACCACTAATCGCGACAGCGACAAGAAGGGCAAACCACATGATTTTTTGGAACGGATGTATTTCCCATAGGTGTCGAAGTCGCGTCACAAAGGTCTTATCTGGAATTCGACTCCCGGGCACAACGTCATTGCGAACTATAGAGTCGCACTTTCGACAATAGTAAGCGCTCTCGGCAATTTTGCTTTTGCAGTTGGCGCAGAGCCATGAACGTACCTTCTCTCCTTTCAACTATTTAGTTTTTCTCTTCAGGGAAGCCGCGCCGAAGCCGAGGAGTGCCACTAAAAAAATGGCTATGAGAAATAGATCTTGCCCAAAGCCTTCGCCGCCCGAGATCACTTTACGAGTTGCATCGACGGCATATGTCAACGGAAGAAAATTCGAAATAATTTCAAGCAAACGGGGCATGCTGGCTCTAGGAACGAGCAATCCACTCAGAAGAAGTTGAGGGAGAAGAATTGCGGGCATAAATTGAACAGCCTGGAATTCAGTCTTTGCGAAAGAACTAACAAACAATCCAAGTGCCATTCCAAGTAATGCATCCAAAATCGCAACCAGAATAAAGACAAACTGTGATCCCGCGATCTTTAAGCCAAGTGGACCCATGGCGATCGATGAAACAATGATGGCTTGAATTAGCGCTGCAATTCCGAATGCCTTCGCATATCCAAGAATGAATTCTAATTTTGTAAGTGGAAGAATCAATAGGCGTTCGAGAGTTCCAGTAGTACGTTCCCGCAAAGTGGCAACACTTGTGATGAGAAACATCACCAACATAGGGAAAACACCTAGGAGCGATCCCGCAACTCTTTGAAAAGTTTGAGGTTGATTGAAATAGACATACTTTAAAATGGTCATCAAGAAAATTGGCGCGACAATCATTAATGCAATCGTGCGTGGGTCGTGTCGCAGTTGAGAGAGCACACGGCGAGCTGTCGCCCAGATGCGTGAGATATTCATGGCTTCTTGACCAGCGAGATAAATACAGATTCCATCTGAGTTTCGCCAGTCTCAGACTTTAATTGTGCAGGACTGCCTTGTGCCAAGATTTTTCCCTCGCGCAGTAGCACGAGCGAGTCGCACAAATCCGCCTCATCCATCGAGTGGCTGCTCAGAAGCAAAGTTTTCCCTTGTTCGCCAAGCAATCGAAATACTTTCCAAAGTTCGATTCTAAGAAGTGGATCCAGGCCAACTGTTGGTTCATCCAAAATGATCACGTCAGGTTTTCCTAACAATGCGGTCGCAAGCGCTAAGCGCGCTCTTTCGCCCCCAGAGAGGGTGGAGGCTAATTGCTTTATATTTTTTCCAAGATCCACGAGATCGATAATCTCGTCTACCGAGATTTCTGACGTCCCTAAAATCTTTGAAAAATAACGTAAGTTTTCTGAAACCGTCAGGTCTGCGTAAATGCTGGCACTTTGAGTGAGATAACCAATGCGATTGCGAAGATCTTTCGAACCTGCCGGTTTGCCAAGGACTGTGATCTTCCCCGAAGTGATTTCCTGGACCCCGACGATAGCGCGAAATATTGTAGTTTTCCCGCTTCCACTGGGGCCAAGAATTCCCGCGATTGAGCCTTTCCTAATTTCGAAACTTAAGTCCAGAATTATCGGATTCCCGTCACGCTTAACGCAGAGATTATTAACGACAATGCTGTTTGCCACGTAAGTAGATTACTCTCCCATCATGACCCTCACGGTGTTAGCGACACTAGTACTGGCAGGGATTCTGGGTCCAGTGTTGGCCTCTCCAAAGAAAATGGCTATTCCTGTCGCCGTTGGTGAAATTCTTGTTGGCATGTTGCTTGGGAGAACTGGGTTCTCCTTTATTCCATCCGGCCCCTCAATTCAACTCTTTAGCTCAGTCGGTTTTGCACTCGTCATGTTTACGGCGGGGAGTCACATTGATCTGCGGACGTTTAGAGACAGCAACGTTTTTCGCAGATCGCTTAAGATACTTTTCATAACTGGGACATGTGCAACTGTTATTGGGCGCTCCATCGGCTTGATAAGTGGAATAAGTAATTGGAGTTTACTTTCGCTGATAATCTTTTCGAGTTCTGCGGCCTTCATAGTTCCACTTGTCACTTCTCGCCAAGCCAACCAAGGGATAGCTGTTCTCATAGCTCACGTGACAATGGCTGACATTTTGAGTTTCACGATGTTGCCTTTCCTCATTGAGAAACAGAATAGGTTGAGTGCATTATTTGGTTCTTTGACGATATTGATCTGTTCATACCTATTATTTAAATTGCTTAAAAATGCAAATCAAAGGGGCTTAATTAAGCGGGTGCACACGATTTCGAAGGCCGGAAATTTTGGATTGGAGTTACGAATTAGCCTGGGACTTCTTTTGCTGGTATCGGCCCTGGCGGTGAAAGTGCACTCTTCCATTCTCGTCTCCGGATTTAGCCTCGGGGTAGTTTTGGCGGCCGTTGGCGTTCCTCGAAGGCTCGCTCGACAACTATTTGCCATTTCCGATGGTTTTTTTGCCCCTATTTTCTTTGTCCTTTTAGGAGCATCGATCGATGTGAGCGCAACCTTTCAGAATGCGAAGTCAACGATTTTGCTTTTCTTACTTATTTCCGGTGCATTCGTAGTTCACCTTGTTCCCGCGGTTTTCAAGGAGAGCGTTCGTTACTCGGTTGCTTCAGTTGCACAAATGGGGATTCCGGCGGCAGTGGTGACTCTGGGATTGGCGAATGGTGCTCTGACAAGAGGACAGTCAGGGGCCATAATGTTAAGCGCCCTTGCTACCCTTCTTATCTCATCTCGCTTACTAAAGATTCGAAAGGGTGATGCATGAAGAAAATAAAATGGTTACTTGCTCCAGAGGAGCAAGATTTTCAGGGAGCAAAATCATTTCTAGAGTTAATTGCTACGCCGGAAATCGTCGAAAAACTGATCATAAAGTTTTCGACCGCCGATGTTTTTGAAGTGAAGGCTAAAGATGTGATCAGGGCGGCCGACTTGGATCTGCTGCCTGCAAATAATTTCCATGTGGCCCGTGATCTCAAGAAAGTAGCCGACAAAACCCCGCTCTCACCAATTCTTCTTGTGCGAGGAATCGCAACAGAATGCGTTCCACTGATCATTGCTGATGGGTATCATCGCGCCTGCGCTGTCTACTTTCTCAACGAAAATGCAGATATCAAGGCCCGTATGGTGGAGTGGTCGAACTAATTCCACGCTCCCAGGATCGCGCCCATGATCATGAGGTTCAGAACGTCGTTTGAAACTTCAATTGCCCAGACCTTGAATCCCATGCCTCCAAAGAGTCGATGTCCCAGAGAGGAGGCGGCTGCGATACCAATTCCAACAACCATCCCCGTAATCGCGCCCTTACCAAGATTGGGGTTACTGATTCCGCTAATGATGAGCGCCATCGCGAAGGCTTGGACAAATTGAGCGACAAAGGTCGAACCGAAAACTATTCCCATATTCATTCCAGCACCCGGTGCTTCAGATTCGGTATGTCCCATCTCTTTCCACCAGATGGGATAAAAAGTCTTCGGACCAAACCAGATTGCGCCACTGGCGATTCCAAACAGCGCGCTAATGACCACGGCGGCCCAATGAATGTGCGCGAGTGTCATATAAACCTCCAAAGTTTTAAGGCCTTAATTTTACGTGAGCCTATTACTTTTACGCGGAAAAACGCTAGAAGTAGACTGGTCAGAGCCTTCTAAGCGTTACTCAATCGTTACCTATTTTTGGTGGTCTGACCTATTTATTTAGAGAGACCTCTATTACGGTTGCGTTGTCTCGATGCCTTCTTAAACGCGCGTGCATTTAGGAGTGCTCCAAGATGCACGTTATTCCACGTTGTTCCACGTTATTCCACCTTCATCTGAAGAGAAACGGAAAACCGAATGTCAGATCAGAATCTTCAAAGCGACGTATCCCGTCGTTCAGTTCTTAAAGGCGCCGCTGCTGGCGCTGGAGTCGTCGCTGCTGGTGGCTTTCTCGCCGCGGGTGCCGGCGCGGGTGCCGCATCAGCTGCTGGAAAAGCAGTAAGCCTCGGCTCAAACCAATCCGATCCAGCCGCTCGTAAGAGCGATGCTGCCTGGGTTGCTGCAGCAACAAAGGCCGGCTTCGACGTCAAGTTGAACACAGTCGACCACAACACTTTCCAAAACCAAATCAACTCCTACCTTCAGGGCACCCCTGACGATGTCTTTACATGGTTTGCTGGATACCGTATGCAGTTCTTTGCATCCAAGGGTCTTGCTACTGACATTTCAGATGTATGGTCCAAGATTGGTAAGAACTTCACAAAAGGTTACAAAACCGCTTCAACGGGTCTCGATGGAAAGCAATACTTCGTTCCAACGACGTGGTATCCATGGGCTGTCATGTACCGCAAGTCAGTCTTCAAGGCTGCCGGCGTAGATCCCTCCTCAATCATCACATGGGCTGACTTCATCGCCGCTTGTAAGGTCTTCAAGTCAAAGGGTCTAACCCCAATTGCACTTGGCGACAAGGGTGGCTGGGAAGCAATGGGTACATTCGACTTGGTAAACATGCGTACCAACGGGTACAAATTCCACGTTGATCTCATGGGAGGTCGTGCTTCATGGGGCGATGCTCGCGTACAGAAGACATTTAAGAACTGGGAGTCTATGTTCCCTTACCAGAACACCAACACTCTCGACCTTGAGTGGTCAGATGCTGCGCAACTTGTTCTACAAAAGAAGGCTGCAATGCAGGTGATGGGTGCTTTCCACGCTTCCATTTACACCGACGCAGCAGACTTGGCAGACCTTGCCTTGTTCCCATTCCCAGAAATCAATAAGGCCAACCGACGCGATGCAGTCGATGCTCCAATTGATGGCTACATGCTCTCAAAAGGCGCTTCAAAGAACCTAGCAAACGCAAAGGCTCTTGCAACATTTATTGCAAGTACCGACTATGCCAATGCTGTTCTTAGCGTTGCTCCTACGGCGCTCTTCGCTAACAGCAACATGCCCGCCTCGGACAATGCTTTTGTCCGTCAGCAAGTTGACCTTGTTAAGAGCTCCAAGTACATTGCACAGTTCCTTGATCGCGATACACGTCCTGACTTCGCTGGTCCAATCGTTGGTCCTGCAATTCAGAGTTTCTTGAAGAACCCAGGAGACAAGGCCAAGATCGCAACAAACTTGTCCAAGCAATGGGATGCGTTGCCACCTGCCTAAAGCGGTGACACAAATCTTCATTAATGTCTACAACTAGAACAGACCTGACGACGGCGGCGGGGGCGAAAGCTCCCCGACGCCGTCGTCGGCGTTCCAACTTTACAAAGAAAGACCGCGCCGTACTTTTTGGTCTTGTCGGATTACCGACAGTTCTTCATGTGCTTTTTGTATGGGTTCCGGCGATTCTTACCGTCTTCCTCTCATTTACTTTCTGGGACGGAATCGGCGGAGTAAAAAATATCCACTGGGCAGGCTTCCAGAATTATCATCAGATTTTCACTCTCTACGATGCATTCCCGAAAGCCCTTCGAAATAATGCTCTCTGGTTAGGCTTTTTTGCATTTGTACCAACGCCACTTGGCATTCTCCTGGCGTACTTCATCGATAAAAATCTCAAAGGAAGTAAGTTTTATCAGACTGCTTTTTATCTTCCCATGGTTCTCTCCTTGGCAGTTACGGGAATTGTTTGGGATTACGTTTTTCGCACTAACGGATTAGTGAATTCATTACTGGGAAATACCAATTCCGAGACCGCAATTTCTTGGTTTGGAGATCCTCATAAGAATATTTGGGTAGTCCTCGGCATCGCTTCTTGGAGGCACATCGGCTACGTCATGCTCCTGTATTTAGCGGGTATGAAAGCGGTTGACCCATCACTTCATGAAGCCGCAGGAATCGATGGCGCTTCCGATTGGTACACATTTAGAAGAGTCGTTTTTCCATCCTTGCGTCCTGTCAACGTCATTATCATCGTCGTGACGGTGATCGACTCGCTTCGAGCGTTTGACTTGGTATTTATTATTAATCGAGGTCGAAACGGACTCGAACTTCTCGGCGTGCTCGTTTATGAGAATATTTTTGGAGAGTCAAGTCGAATCGGCTGGGGCGCGGCCTTGGCCACGATGCTCTTTCTGATGTCAATTATTCCGATCATGGTTTATCTCTATCAAACTTTTAGGGCGGACGACTAATGGTTACGGGCAAGAAGACAGCACTCGCTCATTCCATAACGACGGTCTTTCTAACGATTTTTGGCGCATTGTGGTTGGTTCCAATTTTGTGGACGATGTATCAATCGCTACGTCCATATGGCGAAGTATTGAAATATGGCAGCTTCAGTATTGCTAAGACAATCAATTTTCAGAATTACTACACCGCTCTCGTGCAATCAGAGATGTGGCGTTATTTCATTAATGCCGTTGTCGTCGCCTTACCAGCTGTTCTTCTAACTCTTTTCCTTGCTTCGATGGTCGCCTTCGTTGTCAGTCGTTATTCATTCGCTTTCAATATTCCACTCCTCATGCTCTTCACCGCGGGCAATTTGCTTCCAGCTCAATTGGTATTCATTCCTCTTTATCGTATGTATTTAGCGATTCCTGTTCCGCATTTTATTAATGAAAATGGGGTGCTTTATGACACCCAACTTGGTTTGATACTCATCCATGTGGCATTCCAAATGGGATTTGCGACTTTCGTCTTGAGTAATTACATGAAGACAATTCCAAAAGAGATCAGTGAATCTGCACTCGTAGATGGTGCCAGCGTGTGGGTCCACTACAGCAGAATTATGTTGCCTCTACTTCGTCCTGCTTTGGCCTCCTTAGGTGTTTTGATGACGACATGGATTTACAATGACTTCTTCTGGTCGGTTGCGCTTCTCAAGACCGGAAATAAGCGGCCCATAACGGCGGCGCTCAATAACCTTCAAGGCGAATTTTTTAAGGATTACAACCTCCTGGCAGCAGGCGCCACCCTCGCCTTTATCCCGACGCTGATTGTCTTTTTTGCCCTTCGTCGCCAATTTGTTGCGGGTCTGACTCTAGGTTCGACCAAAGGCTAACCGGTTAAAGGCGCTATTTCAGGAGTGCAAATGACTTTAGTCGCTCAGTAGTAGAAGGCGGTCATAAGTAGGATTGCCACATGAAAAAAATGGCGTTAGCAATTGTGCTTACCACCATCTTTCTATCGAGTGGAATTTGTCCAGCGCAGGCCCACGGAGAACTTGTCACTACCTACCCCAAGGTGAACGCACGACTGGATCAAGCACCGCATTATGTAGAACTTGTCTTTGATGGGAATTTGCTGACCATGGGCAAAACAGAGGTGAATCTGTTGGAAGTTAAAGATGCCACTGGCGCGAGGCTGGACGACGGGAATGCGATTACATCAGGGGCAAAACTAAAGGTCGGTTTACTTAAGGTGAAAATCTCGGGTGCTATTTCAGTCAGGTGGAGAGTCACATCTGAGGATGGCCATCCAGTTGATGGCGGATTTATTTTCTCGGTAGGTCCGACAATCACTGCCACCCCATCGACTACTCAGATTGTTCCTGCAGTGCAACAGAAGGGGCTCTTGCACCAATTGAGTCTTTATATCCTCCTTCTCGTTGTCGCTTTATCTATGGCTGGCGTTTTTGTGGCGAGAAAAGTGCAGCGGCATGAAGGACGCGAGTGAAATCTCCAGATGTAATTGTTATCGGGGCGGGCGTTATGGGTGCTGCTTGCACCTTGGAGCTATCCCGCGCTGGCCTGAAGGTTTTGGTTCTAGAACGTGGCTCGGTAACTTCCGGCACTACCGGAGCAGGTGAAGGCAATATTTTGGTATCCGATAAGGAAGTGGGACCTGAACTTACACTGGCGCTGAGATCTCGAAATAAGTGGTTCGAGATATCGGATGAGATAGGTGGCGGCTTCGAACTTGAAGCGAAGGGTGGAATAGTTATTGCGAAATCTGATCATGGACTATCCAATCTTCAAAAGTTGGTTTCTATACAGCAGGAAAATGGGGTAGTGATTGAGGCGCTGGATAGCGAGCAACTTCATATGACTGAGCCATATGTGGCACCTGATTATGAGAGAGCAGCGCTGTATCCGCAAGATGCTCAATGTCAGCCAATGTTGGCAGCCGCCCACATGTTGAAACAAGCCCGCGCACTAGGTGCCAGAGTGGAGGTACGTGCTCGAGTTATCGCGATTACCTCAGATTCTCAGGGCATCTCCTCAGTGAGAACCGAGAAGGAGACTTTCTACACTCGTATCGTTATTAACGCCACTGGCACCTGGGCTAGCGAGGTGGCTGCGCTTGCCGGATCACATTTACCAATTTCCCCCAGACGCGGATTTATTTTGGTGACGCACCCCGCCCCGAATCTAGTTCGACATAAAGTTTACGATGCGGATTATGTCGCTAACGTTGCTAGTAGTGATGCTGATCTTCAATCGAGTGCAGTAGTCGAAGGCACGCGTAGCGGAACGATTTTGATTGGCGCAAGTCGTGAACGAGTCGGTTTCAATTCCACCCTCAATATTTCAATTTTGCGCCTCTTAGCCGCCCAGGCAATTGCGCTCTTTCCAGTCCTTGCAAACGTTCAGCTATTGCGCGTTTATCATGGCTTTCGTCCGTACGCACCAGATCATCTTCCAGTGATTGGAGAAGACTCTCGCTTCAAAGGATTATTTCATTCCGCAGGTCACGAAGGCGCAGGTATTGGACTTGCTCCGGCGAGTGCCGAATTAATCGCTGACCAGATCCTCGGGAAGACATCGTTCATGGACGCAAGTGCTTTTTCACCTCATAGATTTGCCGAGCAGTCATGAATTTCATCAAACCTCCAGAGAAACGGATTGAATTTACTTTTGATGGCGAGAGCGTCATTGCCTATGCAGGACAAACAGTTGGCGCTGCTTTGCTTGATCATGGAATTCGAACTTTGCGGAAAACTCGCGGTGAAGAAAAATCGCGCGGAATATTTTGTGGAATCGGAGTTTGCTTCGATTGTTTAGTAGTCGTTAATGGACTACCAAATCAGCGCGCCTGCCTTTTGGAAGTTCAAGATCGCATGATTATTGAAATGCAAAGAGGGGTGGGAAACCTGCCGTGATCACCATTATTGGCGGGGGACCAGCAGGGATGAGCGCTGCTGTGGCAGCGGCAAATGCCGGAGCTTCAGTCTTGCTTTTAGAAAGTAGTTCTCGACTAGGTGGGCAATATTGGCGACATCTTCCAGAAAACGGCCTCGATTCTTGGATGGGGCAGAGCGCTCTCCAAAGTGATTACGGCGCGGGCTTTTTGCTTCGGAATCATGTGATGAGCAATCCAAAAATTGAAGTCCTCTGCGGTGCGCAGGTGTGGAGTGTGACAAAGGAGAAAACAATCCTCGTCAATTTCTTGCACGATGGCGTTAGTCATGTGGTAGATACACAGCGCTTGATTCTCGCCACCGGAGCATACGATCGGACTTTGCCCTTCCCTGGTTGGGATATTCCAGGCGTGATGACACCGGGAGCTGCACAAGCGCTACTCAAGAGTTCTCATGTTTTGGCTGGAAAGAAGATAGTTGTTGCAGGAACGGGACCTTTTCTCTTACCAGTAGCGAGCGACCTTTCAAAAGCTGGTGCAGAAATTGTCGGCCTCTTTGAAGTTAATAAGTTACGAAAGTGGTTTGCATATTCAGGTGTTGCATTGAGAAATTATAAGAAAATTGTCCAAGGGGGTCGTTATCTAGGTGCTCTCCATCAGCGCAGGGGCTATGCGGTGATCTCCGCTCATGCTGGAGCCGCCGGAGAGCTAGAGTTTGTTAAGGTTGCAAAAATTGATTCGCGCTTTCACATCAAAAAGGAAAGTATTACGGCGATTCCATGCGATGCCGCCGCGGTTGGTTGGGGATTCACACCAGATCTATCTATTGCGCAGAGCCTCGGACTGAATCTCATCGCCGGCCAAGATACTTATCCAGTGGTAGCTGTAGATGAATATCAGTGCACAAGTGATCCACGAGTTTATGCTGCAGGTGAAATCACAGGGATTGGTGGTTCAGAACTTTCCCTCACTGAAGGAATAATTGCGGGACAAGCTGTTGCAGACTCAGAAATGGGTATCAATCGAACTGCCACGAAGAGAAAAATTGAACGTAATTCCAAGATACGAAAGAAGCAGAGAAGATTCGCGAACACTCTTCTAAAGATTTACTCGGTGAAGTCCGGGTGGAAATCATGGGTCACTGATGAGACGCTTGTTTGCAGGTGTGAAGAGGTCTCTCTTGAAGCACTCAAGCGTTCCATAAAAGAGCTTGGTGTTACGGACGCGCGTTCAGCAAAACTACTCACTCGAGTGGGGATGGGTGCTTGCCAAGGAAGGATTTGCTCTCGCACAGTTGTGGAAGTAATTGCTGGAGAGCAAAATATAGAAGTGGAAGTACAAGACTTCATTTCCACTGGAAATCGACCTATTTTTACGCCTATTACATTGGGGATTCTTGCAGAAGGATCAAAGCCTTACCAGCCTCTTTGATAACTGTGCTTGAGCCACTAAATTGTCCGCCATGACACTTTCTGAAAAACCCTGGCATGGCGTATTGACGGCAATGGCCCTTCCCTTTCGCGAGGACAAGAGCGTTGATTACGACTGTTTCGCAGCACATATTCAATGGCTTGCAGCAAATGGTACGCAAGGGGCGGTCGCAAACGGCTCCCTCGGAGAGTATCAAGTGTTAAGCGCCCAAGAACGTTCAAAAGTAATTGAAGTTGCAATCGAGGCGGCACCAAAGGGTTTTCACATCATCGCAGGCGTGGGCGCATACGGCGGTGATGAATCACGAAAATGGGCCGAGCATGCGGCAGAAAAAGGCGCACATGCTGTGATGTGTTTACCTCCCACTTCCTATCGAGCCAATGATGATGAAGTGGTTGCCCACTATCGCGAGGTCGGGAAGGTGGGAATTCCAATAATTGCTTACAACAATCCATTTGATACCAAGATCGATGTAGTTCCAGAGCTGGTAGGAAAGATTGCTGATGCTGTCGAGAATGTCGTCGCGATAAAAGAATTCTCGGGCGATGTCAGGCGAGTTTGGAGAATTCATGCTGCGGCACCTCGCATCGAAGTTTTGGTTGGCGCCGACGATGTACTCTTGGAATTAGCAACGGGTGGAGTCGTTGGATGGATTGCAGGTTTTCCAAATGCGCTCCCGAAGGAATCTTCTGACCTCTACAAATTGGCGGTAGCAGGTAAATTCGACGAGGCTGCACCCGCTTACGCTGCAGTCCATGATCTTTTCATGTGGGACAGTCGTAAGGAATTCATCCAGGCAATCAAACTAGCGATGGATATCGTGGGTCGATTTGGAGGTCCCACAAGATTGCCTCGCCTGCCGCTTCCTCCACTTGACGAAGCCAAGTGTCGTAAAGACGTCGCCAAAGCGCTCGCATTTTATTCTCGAATCTGATGCAAAGTACCAGATGGACGGTCACGACCGTCGAGACTCATACAGAAGGAATGCCAACTCGAGTTGTTATCGGTGGAATTGGTGAAATTCCGGGTGACACTATGTTTGACCGGCGAAGATATTTCATGGAACACATGGATGAAATTCGCCAAAGGCTGATGTATGAGCCACGCGGACATAGCGCCATGAGCGGAGCGATACTTCAATCACCTACTCGCGCAGATGCTGATTGGGGTGTTCTCTATATAGAGGTGTCCGGCTGTTTACCAATGTGTGGCCATGGAACGATAGGAGTAGCAACTGTTTTGGTCGAAAAAGAGTTGGTTCACGTAATCGAACCAATTACAACGATCAGGCTTGATACCCCAGCGGGTCTCGTTGTCGTTGATGTTGCCGTCAAAAATGGTAAAGCAGAAAATGTAACCATTACTAACGTTCCCTCCTTCCTCCTGGCGGCAGAACAACACGTAATAGTTCCCGGGTTTGGTGAAATTGAATATGACATGGCTTTCGGTGGAAATTTCTACGCGATCATTCCTATTGAGCGAATTGGGATCGCCTTTGAGCGAGGCAATGGCCAAGCGATTCTTGATGCCGGACTTGCTATCTCATTGGCCATCAATGAACAGAATCGCCCCGTACATCCGGAAAATTTCGAGATTGCGGGATGCCATCACATCGACTTTATTTCACCTGGTGAAAATCCTTTGCATTGGCGCAATGCTATGGCAATTAATCCAGGTTGGTTCGATAGATCACCTTGTGGCACTGGTACCAGTGCTCGGCTTGCGCAAATGGCTGCACTTGGAGAGATTTCTGAAGGTGAAGTTCTAGTTAACGAATCGTGGATCGGTTCGCAATTTCAGGCAAGAATCGTGGGGCGAACTGAAGTGGGTGGTATGTCCGCAATAATTCCTGTCATCACAGGCAGGGCTTGGATTATGGGTGAAGCAACATGGCTTTTGGATCCTGCCGATCCATTTCCTGCAGGTTTTTTGGTCTAATCAGGAACTCACATAATCGCGAAGCGCAGTTCGTTCAGCATCCAACTCAGTGACATGTGCCTTGATGACATCACCTATAGAAACTATCGAAAGCAATACACCCGAATCGTCAACCACTGGGATATGACGAATGCGTCGCTCGGTCATGATCAGCATCAGCTCGGCGACAGTGGCGTCGTTCTTACATGTAACAACGCCAACGGTCATAATGTCGCGCACATGCATCTCGACAAGTTGATTGAGTTTTCCGGGCATTGCGCGAACAACATCTCGCTCTGAAACAATCCCTTCAATTTTTCTTCCATCGGGGGAAACTACGAGCGCCCCGACTTGGTGCACATTCAATGCATTGACTAAATCATGAATACTTGCGCTCGGCGAAATTGTTTCCACTCTTTTGCCGGCTATAAGTTGATTGATCTTCATGACCCACCCTTTCATATACGCGATTGCCTTCTCGCATACTTCTCTCCTATTGCTCTACTTTCAATAGGTAGGCCAACGCTTCTGTAGCGCTCCATCCATCAGGGTGTGATTTCAACAAATCCTGAGCCCCGGTGAGATCGGCGCCGAGGGTCAGGAGTGGCTGTTCAACGTAACCATCTCCTCGCTGTTGCCCCAACCCAATATTGGCCATGAGTCCGTTACATAAGCATTTTCTATCTGTTAATTCACTTTCTACGCCGCCTTTACGAATAAAGACGTGCTTGGGCTCAGAAGCGCAGCGATATCCAACCACCCCAGGTGAGCGCTCATATGGCACGCGCAGGTACCCAAGATCGCAAAGTCGTGGCCGATCTTCGTAAAGCGTTGGATCCGAAAGCGTCCCAGGCATCGTCACCACTTTGAACGGGAAGCCAGTAGGAGAGGCAAATGGATCAGTTCTCACGACCAGATCCCCCGCTTTAAGGTGTTCAATCATTTCATCTCGCAAAGTTGGTAGTAATCCAGATTCTTTGCATAAAGAAAAGAGAGTGCCTACTTGTACTCCCTGCGCACCCACTGCCTGCGCAGCCAGTATATGTTCATGGGTTGATTGACCGCCTGCTAACCAAAACGGAAGACCAATCTTTGCGACTTTTGCTAAATCTGGTTCATCCCGTGGACCAAATATTGGTTGACCATCCCCATCCAACATCATTGCCCCTCGCGGAGGGGCATTGTGACCGCCGGCGGTAAAACCTTCGATGATAAAACCATCGGGTTTTGTTAATTCATCCTTCGCCAAATAGATCGCGAGTACATGCGCCGAAACAATCGCAAGAAATTGGGGACGCGATAAAGGCGGAAGTTCTACTTCCGTAAAAGTCCGAGGATGAAAATTGGCCGTATAAGTAGTTGTTGCATCGTCAACATCCACCTTTATCGCCACGTCTTTGTGTTCTGAAAGAAGGTTAAGTAGATGCGGTAACTCTGATGGAATTCCCGCACCCATCAGTATGTAATCAACGCCAGCGAGCATTGCTCCATAGGCCGCGCTCGGAGTGGCCATTTGGATTTTTTCAAGAAAATTAATCCCGACTATGCCGTCATGGCCCTCTTTGGCTAGCCACACTTCAACAAAATTCGATACAACCCATAGTTCTAGGGCATCGGAAGTTGGCTTGAGACTTAGTTTAGGAACTGGAATGTACGGCTCATCGTGCGTTCCATCAGGACGAAAATATTTATTACGAACTCGCTCTGCAATTGCAGGAAGAGGGAAATGATCTAGAGCTCGTCGCACATCTCCAGTTGGGTCACCTTCTTGTAATCGTCTAGCGACAACTGCGTCAATGGCAGTGCCAGATACAACACCAAGTTGACCGGTTTTTGATACTGCGCGTGCTAGTTGCCAAGAGGAGACCGCAACGCCCATCCCGCCTTGAATGACGGTGGGTTGGAGTTTGAGTGCTTCCACCTGCTCAGCGTATATGAACCCTCGGCCGATCCTGCCCGAGGCGGGATTTTGAAGGGCGAAGGACTATTTTTCTGCTTCAAATTGGGCATATGGCAGAAATGTTGGCTAGCCTCACGTACGTGAATACTTCCTCGAAACTCAAGATCTCTGTCGCGACTGCGGCAGTAGCAGCGCTTTTTCTCACGACACCAGCAGGAGCGGGCGCGGCCACATTTATTTCAGACGCTACTGCAGTACCCGGCTCGGTATTGATCGCTGATGAGGGCAACAGTCGAATCATCGTGGTTAGCCCCCACGGAAAAGTTCAGTGGGTATTTCCTCGTAAAGGTGATTTGTCGCCGGGTCAAACCTTTAGAACTCCAGATGATGTCTTTTTTTCACCCGATGGCACTTCAATCATTGCCACAGAGTCAGAGCACCAAATGGTTTCAATAATTGACATTGCGACTCGCAAGATTACTTTTGAATATGGCGTGGCTGATCATGGATCGAGAAAACCAGGATCTCTGAATAATCCAGATGATGCAATGCTGCTTCCCGACGGACGACTTATTGTTGCTGACATAAAGAATTGTCGCATTCTATTTATTGATACGTCCACCAAGAAGACTACCCAACTTGGACAGACAGGTCGTTGTGTGCATAATCCGCCAAAGACTTTCGGTAGCCCTAATGGCGCCTTTCCAATGAAAGATGGTCGCCAGCTGGTCACTGAGATCAATGGCAACTGGGTCGATGCTATGACACTAGATGGAAAGGTTTCGTGGGCGGTACACACGCCAGGAATTAAATATCCGTCCGACACAAATGAAGTCTCACCTAATGTTTACCTGACGGTTGACTTTAGTAATCCCGGGGCGATTGTGGAATTTGATTCGAAAGGAAAACTTCTATGGAAATTCAAACCGACGGGTAGTGCTGCGCTCAATCATACTTCGCTCGCTCATGGACTTCCCAATGGAAATATAATTGCCACAGATGATGCCAATCATCGGATCATCGTGATTAATCCCAAGACGAAAAAAATAGTTTGGGAGTATGGACATAAAGGTCATGCGGGAACCGCTCCCGGTTACCTCAACAATCCGGATGGATTGGAATTAGTGCCACAAAGCGCAGCAGCAGCCCTCGGCATCTAGAAGACTTTGACGGCACCTTTGCCATACCCCTAGGGGTATGCTATGCTTCTACCATAAGCAATAACGAGGCTTTTGGAGGCACAATGTCAACGAAAACGGTTGTGGGCCCAACTCACGTTCTCACTGATCAACAGCAACTCGATGCGCTCACCAAACGCTTAAAGAGAGCTCACGGTCAGTTGGGCGCCGTTGTGAGAATGCTCGATGAAGGACGTACGTGCGAAGAGATAGTTATGCAAATGGCGGCGGTTGGCAAAGCGATAAATACGGCTGCGTTCACACTCATCGCAGCTAATTTGAAATCCTGCATTGAAGATTCTTCTAAGGATGCAGAAGCTATAACCGAGAAACTTCAAAAACTGTTCTTAAGTTTGGCATAATCCATGAAGAAAAGTCTTCTATTCATCGGTGTGCTTTCCCTTCTCGCTCTCACAGCATGTAGCTCAAATTCCGTCACCGTTTCAAATCTAGATCCGACACAGTTTCAAAGTAAAATCCAAGAAGATGGTGTGAAAACAATCGATGTAAGAACACCAGATGAGTTCAATACGGGCCATATCGCCGGCGCTATCAATATAGATGTTGATTCATCGACCTTTGATTCTGATATTGCAAAGTTGAATAAAAACACAACGTATGCGGTTTACTGTCACAGTGGTCGCAGATCTGGAATAGCTACCGACAAAATGGTTAAAGCGAAGTTTTTGTCGGTCTTTAATTTATTGAATGGCATTCAAGGATGGATGTCTGCTGGCCTTCCCTTAGTGAGGACATAATGAAGATTGTGATAGTAGGAGGAGTCGCTGGCGGTATGTCTGCTGCGACTCGTGCGCGTCGTCTAGATGTCGATGCGGAAATAGTCGTTCTTGAGAAAAGTGGGCACGTCTCTTACGCCAACTGCGGACTTCCATACTACGTTGGCGGTGTTATTGAAGAAGAAAGTGCACTATTTCTTCAGACGCCCGAGTCATTGCACATACGTTTTCGACTAGACGTCCGAGTTTCTACCGAAGTTCTGGAAATCGACGCTTTCCGTAAAGTAGTCAAAGTGCTCGATCTAAAAACTCGACTAGAAAGCCAAATATCCTTCGATAAGTTGATTCTTAGCCCAGGTGCGACTCCGATAGTGCCTGCCATTAAGGGCGCTGAAAGGGCTTTCACTCTCAGAACAGTTGAGGATGTCGAAAGAATTGTTCAGCAGGTCAACGTCAATCCCCGCAACGCTGTGGTTATTGGTGGTGGATATATTGGAGTCGAAATAGCGGAGAACCTCACAAATCGTGGTATTTCTACGGCCCTCGTCGAATTATCTTCCCAACTGCTCGCGCCATTGGATGAAGAGATGGCCTCGCTTGTTGCCGAGGAAATGCTTCGCAATGGGGTATCACTATTTTTCGGACACGCAGTTACGGAGATAACCGAAGATTTTGTGACACTCGATAACGATGAGGTGATTCCTGCTGATTTAGTAATTCTTGCTATAGGGGTAAGATCAGATATCAATCTCGCTGTGCGCGGAGGTCTCACTATCGGTGAGCGAGGTGGAATCCAAGTCGACGAATTCAATAGAAGTAGCGACCCGGATATTTACGCGGTAGGTGACGTGGCTGAAAAGAAAGATGCCCTGGATGGGAATGCTTCCTTGGTCCCTCTGGCGAATATCGCGAACCGCCATGGACGCGTGGCCGCCGATCACATCTTTGGATTAAAAGTTCGCCCAGTTGCCACGATCGGAACATCCATTGTGAAAGTTTTTTCTTTAACAATTGCCGCGACTGGTTGGAATGAACATCGGATGCGCGCACAAGGGCGCCAATTTGGTGTGATCCATACGCATCCCTCTTCTCACGCGGGCTACTATCCTGGGGCTGAGTCAATGGCACTCAAACTGATTTTTGATTCCACAACCGGGGCAATTTTAGGAGCGCAAGGAGTCGGTCACTCTGGAGTAGATAAGCGAATTGATGTCATCGCTACCGCAATGCGAGGGGGAATTACTGCCCCAGAACTTGCTGATCTAGAACTTGCTTACGCCCCTCCCTTTGGTTCTGCAAAAGATCCTGTCAATATGCTCGGTTATGTTGCAGAAAATCGTTTATCTGGGCTGGCTCCTGTCATTCTATGGAGTGAACTTGAAGAATTTGGCGGACGTGGGTTTGAACTCGTAGATGTCCGCAGCGCTAAGGAGTACTCAGAAGGACATATTCCCGGGTCTATCAATATTCCTATTGATGAATTACGTGAACGAATTGGTGAAGTCAGAAGCAATGAGGTTATCGTCATTTGCCATGTGGGAGTTCGTGGACATAGTGCGAGCTTGCTCTTGAATGGGCTGGGCTTCAACTCTTTCAACTTGGATGGTGGGTACCTCACCTGGCTCCATTCACCCGCTGCTATGGATGCAATTCTTGTTTGAAATCTCAACCATTACGCGCAACAGAAAAGGATCATGTTATGTGCAGCAGAACGACGTGTAGAACCTGTGGAAAGCCGACCTGGAGCGGTTGTGGTGAACATATAGAGCAAGCGTTACGCGGTATTCCAAAGGCGGATCGTTGCGCATGCGACAAGAGCGCCAAAAGTGTGAACACTAGTGGTGGATTTTTTCATCGCATTATGGGCGGAAAATAATCTTATAGTTCTTATTTCTTCGTGACTTTACTTCGACGAGATTTAAGAAAATTCAACCATCCATAGGATGCGCTGAAAAGTAGATATGGTGCGGCACTGGCAAGAGCCGCGACCATATCTACCCCCACTTTCGAAGGGTGAAATCCGTCGGTATTAAGAAGAGCAATAATTGACGCCAAAGCGAAAGCCAAAGGCGCCGTGGCAGCTGCCACGTATTCTGTTCCTTTTCTACCAAAACGCACCGAACCAAGAGTGGCTAAACAAATTGCGATTCCGCTAAAAACGCCGACCCCATGGCGCAATAGCACTTCAGATACCACGACAAATGCGATGAAGAGGCATTGGAGAATAGCGACCCCTTCTTTGGTAAGTCCGACCTTCAAAGTTGGTTTGCTATCTACCTTTTGAGTGCTCATCTCTACTCCTCATCAACTAACTCTTCTGCATCAATAAAGTCATCCGGTGCATCTAAGGCAAGGTTGCCCTTGAGGGCGCGCACGCTTTCTGAGACTTCAGGAAAAGCCTTTAGTTTACTTCTATCTCCAGAAACGCCCAGATTTACAATCTTCTTTGCCGGGCTCAAAACCGTGCTTTCAGCCGTTGGGATCATGTCGTTGTAAGCCTTCACCGTACTTTTAAGTCGGTCACCAACTGCGACTATTTTCACATGCAATGAGGCAACATTCTTGAGAAAAGTTCCGGCCAACTCTTGGATTTCAGTTGCACTCTCCGCGAGTCGATTCCTACTAAAGATATAGCCGACTGTGCGAAGTAGAGCCATCATGGTCGTTGGCGTTGCGATTGTGACTCCCTTAGCAAATGCCTTCTCAAGCAGATTGGTATCCACGCGAAGTGCCTCGGTCAGTATGGATTCAAATGGAGCGAAAAGAACTACAAAATTGGGCGAAGATTCTTTATCTGCATAGCCGCGTTTGGCCAGTGCTTCGACATGTTTGAGTAAATCTTTTGCGTGGGCTTGTACAAGTATTTCCCGTTCGTTCGAATCTTGAGTATCGAAGGCTTGCAAGATTTTTTCAAATGGAAATTTTGAGTCAATGAATAGAACACTTGAACCAGGAAGAGAAATTGCGATATCAGGAATCCCAACCATCTCTCCGTTGCTAGAGATCGATTTTTGACGAGTGAAATGTTCTCCCTCAATCAGGCCGGCGTTCTCAAGAAGTTGTTCTAATTGCGCCTCACCGAACTTTCCACGTGTTTGCGAACTTGAGAGCGCGCCCGCAATTTTCGTGGTCTCCTCAAGGAGCGACTTATTTGTGGTTGACATGTAGGTGAGGTCTTTGCGGATATCTTCTTCTGCTTTGATTCGACTTCGATCAGCCTCTCTAGCTTGAGTCGAAAGCGTTTCTACAGATTTCTTCATGGCTTCGAGTTCGGTCGCCAAGCGCGTTGTCTCAGTTTGCGCCCCTTGCATCGTGATTATCTGCTTTTCGAGGGCGGCAACGGAACCGTTCGCAGCCTTGAGTTGCGCCGCGGTCTCAGCGCTGCGCAGCCGAGCAATAAGAAATCCGATGGCCAGACCCGCAAGGAGTCCAAGAATTACGCTGAAAGAAGTGCTCATGGTCCTATCGTGGCAGTAACCACTGACGAAGACCCGTAGGCTCTACTCCTTGTGAGCCTCTCTATCGGAATCGTCGGAATGCCCAATGTTGGCAAGTCCACCCTCTTCAACGCTCTGACAAAAAACAATGTGTTGGCTGCTAACTATCCCTTTGCCACGATCGAGCCCAACATTGGCGTAGTCGGGGTGCCCGATCCACGCTTAGCGGTACTCGCAAGCATCTTTGGCTCCCAGAAAATCCTGCCAGCGGTCGTCTCCTTCGTGGATATTGCCGGCATAGTCAAGGGAGCATCAGTGGGTGAAGGTCTGGGCAATCAATTCCTTGCCAACATCCGAGAGACTGATGCCATTTGCCAGGTCATCCGTGTATTTAGCGATGGGGATGTTATCCATGTAGAAGGCCGCGTCGATCCTGCCAGCGATTTGGAAATTATCAATACAGAACTTGCGCTTGCCGATCTGCAAACAATAGAGAAGGCGTTGCCACGGATAGAAAAAGAAGCTCGCATTAATAAGGAGCGCCAAAGTATTGTGGAAGAGGTAAAGAAAGCCGAGGTCATTCTCAACTCAGGAAAGCCTCTCTCAGGTAGCGACGTTGATTTGGGCGCTCTCGCTGAACTTCACCTGATGACAGCCAAACCTTTCATTTATGTCTTCAACGTCGATGCCGCAGAATTAGATGATGCAGTTCTGCGAAAAAGTTTGGTCGAACTTGTTGCTCCTGCGGAAGCGATTTTCCTCGATGCAAAAACGGAAGCAGAACTGGCTGAATTAAGCGATGAAGATGCTCTTGAATTGCTTCAGTCGATTGGACTTGAAGAACCAGGTTTAGCAACTCTCGCGCATGTTGGTTTCAGAACGCTCGGCTTGCAGACCTACCTCACCGCTGGTCCAAAAGAGGCGCGCGCATGGACAATTCATATCGGAGATACCGCGCCTGTTGCGGCTGGTGTTATTCACACCGACTTTCAAAAAGGATTCATTAAGGCCGAAGTCGTCTCCTATGAAGATCTTGTTACGTGCGGATCGATGGCAGAAGCAAAAGCAAAAGGTAAAGTGCGCATGGAAGGTAAGGAATATGTCATGCACGATGGTGATGTCGTGGAGTTTAGATTTAACGTTTAAGGAATCGTAACAAACTAACTGACGACCGATACTTTCTGAGTGTTTAAATTTGCTTCGAGTAAGTCTGCTCGTTTTCCAATCGCAATTTCTCCTCGGTCGTGGAGTCCAAATAACTTGGCGGGCAACGTTGATGAAGCAAATACCGCTTGGGGAATAGTGAGCCCTGCGATATCCATAGCATTGAAAAAGGCTCCGTCCATAGTTAAAGTGCTACCGGCAAGGGATCCATTTGAATCAAGCCTTGCCACCGAACTACTTACCGTTACAGGCAAAGTACCTATTAAATACCGCCCATCGGAACTTCCGGCAGCACACATGGCATCTGTGACAAGTGCTAGGCGTTCTTGCGCAACAGAATAAATCCGATCGACCACATTTTTTGCTACATGATGGCCATCCAGGATGAGTTCAAGGGCAATTCGATCATCTGACATTGCCATGGTGGCAAAAGTGGCACCTTCATCATCAAGTTTTGAAACTGCATTGGGGAAATGGGTAACGATAGTTGCTCCTGCATCGACCCCTGCCTTGGCTTCATCGAAGTTTGCTGCAGAATGCCCAATTGCCACTTTCACGCCCGCAGAAACTAAATATTCAATCGCTTGGATCGCTCCCTCGAGCTCTGGTGCAATTGTCACCATTTTTATAAATCCTTTGCCAGTTTTTATAAGGCGCATCAATTCATCAACATTTGGGGTTCGAAGAAGCGTTGGATCATGTGCACCACAACGACTTTTGGCAAGGTATGGACCCTCGAGATGAATGCCGACAATTTCCCCACGTTCTGCGAAAGGCACCAATCCTCTTATTTGGGATTCCAAAGCATCGAGTGGTTCCGACACCAGGCTGGCACATAACGTCGTTGTGCCATGAAATCTATGAGTAGCAATTGCTACTTCAATTTCCGGAGCACTCTTAGCAGAAAAATATTTTCCTCCCCCGCCATGGCAATGCATATCAACGAAACCGGGGATGAGAACACCAGAAACGAGGTAATCCTCATTCTCGACAGAGCCATCATTTATCGAAATTATTTTTCCGCCATTAACTTCAAGCCAGACATTCTCACGAATCTGCCCACCGATAATTGCGCGGTGCGCTTGCACAATCATGCTAATTCCAGGACAGAAGAGTGCATGGCACTACTCTAACCCTTCCTGAATTCGCTAGACGCATATTGTTGTGTAATGATTGGAAAGTGAATCGGCTGGGTCAAACTATGGCATCAGAGATCGCAGAGATTCCTGCCATTTTTAATTCATTGCTGAGCGATGACTCTCTTTTCATTCAGGTCCGAGACATCCTCGTATTAAAGAAGATTCACACAGTTCTTATCCTTGCTCGTGGAACCTCTGACAATGCAGCACATTTTCTTAAGTATTTAATCGAAACCCAACTAGGGCTTCCTTGTGGCTTAACTTCACCTTCTTCAGTCACAATCTATAACGCAACTTTGCATTTCGAAGGCACTCTTGTCGTTGCTATTAGTCAAAGTGGTAGGTCGCCAGATCTAGTCCGTTTTGCTAGCGCTGCATCCTCATCGGGTGCCACAGTTATCTCAATAACTAATGATCCAGAATCACCTTTGGCCCTTCTGGCTGATCACCACTTGGCTCTCAATGCTGGCCCTGAGCTAGCTGTTGCTGCAACCAAGAGTTATGCCGCACAGTTGATGGTCTGCTATTTGCTCGTGGCTAGTTGGATGCAGAAAATAGTTGCTAAAGAACTGATCGTTGATCAAGCACAGATTTTGGTCGATCGAGCAGATCTTGTTTCCTTTGCCGTGCAACAGTGCGACAGAGGAAGCGAAATTGTCGTTTTAGGTAGGGGATTTGCTTACCCCAATGCCCGTGAAGCGGCGCTCAAGATTCAAGAGACAAACAAGATTTCGGTTCAGGGACTCTCTACCGCGGATTATCTACACGGACCCATCTCAGCACTAACGCCAAGTACTCAAGTATTTATTCTCGCGCCATCACATATGCCAAAAGGCTCTATAAATGAGGCGCTCATGAAGTTACGTAAAAATGGCGCACAGGTCTTTTGGATCGGTAATGGCGGCACTCCGGAGAAAAATGACATTGTCATTCCTGGCTCCGATTGCGATGATGAAATCACTTCAAGCATCGTGGATGCAATTTCGTTGCAACGATTCTCCCTCGAATTCGCGGTCAAGTCGGGTCTTGATCCAGACGCCCCACTTGGCCTATCGAAAGTAACGCTGACTCACTGATTCTTTACACTTCTTTGTAAAAATATGATGCCGCCAGGAGTTCCCCGTTTATTTCCAGCGAGTACCGAGGAATTTCTCCCACCTTTATCCAGTTGAGATCTGAATAGAGCGATTCAGCTCCCGATCCTGTCCCCGTGTCGAGCACTAGAAGGATTCGCTTTTCACGCTGCGCCAGCTTCTCCACCTCCTTCATGAGGGCACGAGCAATTCCCCGACGGCGATGATGGGGACTCACAAGGAGTTTAGAAACATCTGCACGATGTTGTTGATTTGGTGGCATATCGAGAACCAGCGTCACGGTTCCTACCAGCACTTCTTCGTCGAAAGCGCCAAGCACAATTACCCCTTTAGTTCGCGCTTTTTCCAAAATTTTTTGCCAGAACAGCTCTACCAACCCTGATAATGCTTACCAATTTCAAGCAGCGATTTATCGAGAAGTTCTAGACCCAATCTTGCCTCCGCTTCACTGATATTGCACGGGGGTGTCATGTGTAGACGATTGAAATTTGGGAATGGCATCAGGCCATTGGCTTTGCATGCGTTGATAAGTTCATTCATTTCTGGACTTGATCCACCGTAAGGTGCAATCGGAGTTCGCGATTCTCGATTGGTCACAATATCCATTCCCCAGAAGACTCCAACTCCGCGGATATCCCCAATAACCTTGTGCTTCTTAGCCAGTTCGTGCAATCCTGGACCTAAAATCGTCTTACCAATATGCGCGGCATTTTCAACGATCTTCTCCTCCTTCATTGCGTCAATGGTCGCAACAGCGGTGGCGCAGGCGAGAGGGTGGCCTGAATAAGTGAGTCCACCTGGGAATACTCGATCATCAAATGATTTCGCAATTTCCTCGCGTATAACAACTCCGCCCAAGGGGACATAGCCAGATGTAACGCCCTTAGCGAAGACGATTAAATCTGGCACGGATTGCGAATGTTCGAAAGCAAACCACTTTCCAGTTCGACCGAAGCCGGCCATAACTTCGTCAGCAATCCATAGAATTCCATATTTATCGCAGAGAGCGCGAACTCCATCCAGGTAACCCGCTGGGGGAACCAAGATTCCTGCAGTCCCCGGCACGCTTTCCAATAAAACCGCAGCAATAGTCTTCGGACCTTCAAAGATAATTGTTTGCTCTAGGTGTTCTAAGGCACGTTGGCATTCTTGCGCCTCGTTTTCGGCCCAAAATGCGGTGCGATAAAGGTATGGTCCCCAAAAATGTACGTGGCCAAAATTAAATTCATTTGGCATACGTCGAGGGTCACCAGTAGAAGTTATCGCCGCACCCGTATTCCCGTGATAGGACCTATAGGTGGAAAGAATTTTGTGGCGATGCGTGTGCTGTCTTGCTAATCGAATCGCATTCTCAACCGCATCTGCGCCGGCATTAGTGAAGAAGACTTTCTTAAATGGTTCGCCAGCCAATCCAATAATTCTCTTTGCTGCTTCATTTCGGGCAACATTCGCATGCTGTGGTGCGATTGTCGTAAGAATTGCCGCTTGTTCTTGAATAGCTTTTACGACTTTAGGGTGTTGATGTCCAATGTTTGTAAAAACAAGTTGACACGAAAAATCTAAGTATGTCTTCCCAGTGTAGTCCCAGAAATATGAACCGGATGCGCCTGCTACCGGAATCGGCGTGATTTGCGCTTGGGCTGACCATGAATGAAATACGTTTTCTCGATCGGCGGCGTAAACAGCCGCCCCTGCTGCTGGATCATTAATGGGCGATTCCACGACACATTCCTTTCGAAAGACGAAGTAGCACCATTCTAACTCCATGAAGTAATCTCCGACCATGAATCACGTAAAACATTGGATTAATGGCGCTGAAATAAGTGAAAAGGCAGAGCGTCAAGGCGATATTTACAATCCAGCAACTGGACACGTAACAGGAAAAGTTGATTTCGCTGATGGAGCAAGAATTGACGGGGCGGTAAAAGTTGCGACAGTTGCATTCGACACGTGGCGGCATAGTTCTCTCACCAAACGTGTTCAAGTTCTCTTTGCTTTTCGCGAACTAGTAAATGTCAACAAGGAGAAGATTGCTGCGCTCATTACCGCTGAGCATGGGAAAGTCTTGTCAGATGCTGCTGGTGAAGTAACACGCGGACTTGAAGTAGTGGAATTTGCTTGTGGAATACCACATTTACTTAAAGGTGGATTTTCAGAAGAAGTTTCTACTGGAGTAGATGTCTATTCTATTCGTCAACCTCTTGGCCCGGTCGCGATTATTTCGCCGTTCAATTTTCCTGCGATGGTGCCGATGTGGTTCTTTCCGATCGCAATCGCCGCAGGTAATTCGGTCATCGTGAAGCCTTCCGAAAAAGATCCAAGTGCCGCAATGTTTTTGGCGAAACTTTGGAAAGAGGCTGGATTACCCGATGGCGTCTTCAACGTGGTTCATGGAGATAAAGAGGCCGTTGATGCGCTCCTTGTTCACCCAGGTATTAAGGCAATTTCATTTGTTGGATCAACACCGATCGCAAAGTATGTTTACGAAAATGGAACAAAGTCGGGCAAACGGGTGCAGGCGCTAGGTGGGGCGAAGAATCACATGGTTGTGCTTCCTGATGCTGATCTTGATCTAACCGCTGATTCTGCAATCAATGCTGGTTTTGGCTCTGCTGGAGAACGTTGCATGGCGATCTCGGTTATTGTTGCGGTTGAACCTGTTGCCGATGAACTCATTGCAAGGATTAAGCAACGCATGAGCGGCCTGAAAACTGGCGATGGAACGCAAGGTGCAGATATGGGTCCTCTCGTAACCAAAGTGCACCGAGATAAAGTTGCTTCGTACATAGCTGCGGGTGAGAAGGAGGGTGCAACTCTTGTTGTTGATGGTCGAGGAGTTGAAGTTGCTGGAGATGGATTCTGGCTCGGACCTACACTTTTTGACAATGTAACTTCCGATATGTCCATTTACAAAGAAGAGATTTTTGGACCAGTCCTAAGTGTCATTCGAGTAAAAAGCTACGATGAGGCGCTCACGCTTGTAAATAGTCATACGTATGGAAACGGCACTGCAATTTTTACTAATGATGGCGGAGCAGCGCGGCGATATCAAAATGAAGTTGAGGTTGGGATGGTGGGAATCAATGTTCCCATTCCAGTGCCAATGGCGTACTTCTCATTTGGCGGATGGAAGAATTCCTTATTCGGAGATTCGCACGCACATGGCACGGAAGGCGTGAACTTCTTCACGCGCGGAAAAGTTGTCACCAGTCGCTGGCTTGACCCAAGTCATGGTGGGATCAATTTAGGTTTTCCTCAAAATACATAACTAATTTTTCGATAAAATCACTCGCTAAGAGCACTGTTTTTTGCGCGTGAATAACCTTCGATTTAAAGGTTGTACACGCGAGATGGTATTCTGCACCGCTCTATTGATGTTGATCATGAGCACAATCGAGTGAATCTGAGGAACAATGCCTAAGCCTTCCACCGCGCACCTAGCGGGATTGCCTATCAAAAAGCGTGAAAATCTTCGAAATGTGGCGATTATTGCTCACGTGGATCACGGCAAGACCACTCTTGTAGACGCCATGTTGTGGCAGTCGGGCGCGTTCGCCGCCTACAAGAAGCAGGGCGAGGGCCAAGAGCGCATGATGGACTCGATGGACCTTGAGCGTGAAAAAGGCATCACCATTCTCGCCAAGAACACCGCCGTAAAGCGGGGTGACACAATCGTGAACATCATTGACACCCCAGGCCATGCGGACTTCGGAGGCGAAGTCGAGCGCGGGCTTGAAATGGTTGATGGGGTTATCTTGTTAGTGGATGCATCAGAGGGGCCACTTCCCCAGACGCGATTTGTTCTGCGTAAGGCGCTCCAGAAGAATCTTCCAGTTATTTTGGTGATTAATAAAGTTGATCGCCCGGATTCACGGATCGCTGAAGTTGTAGATGAGACATATGAACTCTTCCTTGATCTTGATGCCAACGAAAAGCAAATTGAATTTCCGATCGTGTATGCCTCTGCTAAAGCAGGTCGTGCATCTCTTACGCGTACACCAAACGGGGGAATGCCAGAGGAAGAAAATCTTGACGTCTTATTCGAGACTATTTTCTCCGCAATTCCGGCTCCTGAATATCATGAGGGTGCACCACTCCAAGCGCATGTCACTAACCTGGACTCCTCTCCATTCCTTGGTCGTCTTGCACTTTGTCGGGTGCGTGAAGGTGTAATTCGAAAAGGCCAGGTGGTCACTTGGATGAAGACCGATGGCACGATGGAGAAGGTAAAAGTTTCTGAACTTCTCATTACTGAAGCTCTCGAGCGAGTTCCTGCGATGGAAGCTCACCCTGGTGACATCATCGCCGTTGCAGGTATTGAGACAATTACTTTGGGCGAGACACTTGCTGATACTGAAAATCCAGTTGCTCTTCCATTGATCATCGTCGATGAACCATCAATTTCTATGACGATTGGTATCAATACATCTCCACTGGCTGGAAAAAGTGGATCAAAACTGACTGCGCGCCAAGTAAAGGGACGCCTTGATGCCGAACTTGTTGGAAACGTTTCGCTTCGTGTTCTGACCACCGAACGACCGGATACATGGGAAGTACAAGGTCGAGGAGAACTTCAACTCGCAGTACTTGTTGAAATCATGAAGCGCGAAGGTTTTGAACTCACAGTTGGAAAACCACAGGTAGTTATCAAGCACATTGATGGCAAAGTGCATGAGCCAATGGAGCACTTGACTATTGACGCTCCCGAAGATTTCCTAGGTGTCATTACTCAGTTAATGGCCCTTCGAAAAGCCCGTATGGAGCAAATGGTCAACCACGGAACTGGGTGGATTCGTCTGGAATACCGCGTGCCTTCTCGTGGCCTTATTGGATTTAGAACTGAATTCCTGACTGAAACTCGTGGAACTGGTCTTATCCATCACGTTTTCGACGGTTATGAAGCTTGGCACGGAGACATTCGTACACGCGGAACTGGCTCACTTGTTTCTGACCGAATGGGGGCCGTCACTTCATATGCACTTTATGGAATTCAAGATCGCGGAAGCATCTTCGTTGAGCCAGGTGATGATGTCTATGAAGGCATGGTTATTGGCGAGAACTCTCGATCCGATGACATGGACGTCAACTGTGTTCGTGAAAAGAAGCTTACGAATATGCGTGCTTCGGGTACCGATGAATCAGAGCGACTTATCCCGCCAAAGAAACTCAACATGGAAGGTGCGCTGGAATTCTGTCGCGAAGATGAGTGTGTAGAAGTCACTCCGGCGGTAGTCCGTATCCGCAAAGTCATTCTTGACGGATCAGAACGCGCTCGCCTGACCTCTCGTCAAAAGCGAGCAAACCTAGACTCATAACGCTCGGTTAGACTGCGGGCATGTCAAAAGTCCTCGCGTCACTGCCAGTTGGAGAACGAGTTGGGATCGCTTTTTCTGGAGGCCTCGACACTTCCGTTGCGGTCGCTTGGATGCGCTCAAAAGGCGCAGTCCCTTGCACATATACAGCAGATCTGGGCCAATACGACGAGCCAGATATTGAATCCGTCCCTTCTCGTGCCAAAGATTACGGCGCCGAAATTTCTCGACTCGTAGATTGCAAGCAACCACTCGTAGAAGAGGGACTCGCCGCAATTGCATGCGGAGCATTTCATATTCGCTCTGGTGGGAAGCAATATTTTAATACGACGCCACTCGGTCGTGCAGTCACTGGAACTTTACTTGTGCGCGCAATGTTGCAAGATAATGTAGAGATTTGGGGCGATGGCTCTACATATAAAGGCAACGACATTGAACGTTTCTATCGTTATGGCCTTCTCGCCAATCCGAATTTAAGAATTTATAAGCCATGGCTTGATGCAGACTTCGTGCGAGAGCTCGGCGGGCGTAAGGAAATGTCCGAATGGCTCGTTGCTAACAAGTTGCCATATCGCGACAGCGTTGAAAAGGCGTACTCGACCGATGCCAACATTCTTGGTGCAACTCACGAAGCGAAAACTCTCGAGCATCTGGACACCTCCCTTGAAATCGTCGAACCCATTATGGGCGTGCGATTTTGGGATCAGTCGATTTCAATTCCTTCGGAAGATGTAAAGATTCAATTTGTACAAGGTCGCCCAGTTGCCATAAATGGAAGGGCCTTCGCAGATTCGGTTGCGTTGATTGACGAAGCAAATGCAATTGGTGGTCGTCATGGACTCGGAATGGCTGATCAAATTGAGAATCGCATTATTGAAGCAAAAAGTCGCGGTATTTATGAAGCACCAGGCATGGCCTTGCTTTTCATTGCCTATGAAAGATTGATTAGTGCGATTCACAATGAAGACACAATCGCTAATTACCACGCTGAAGGGCGTCGACTCGGCCGATTGCTATATGAAGGTCGGTGGCTTGATCCTCAAGCCCTCATGCTCCGAGAATCATTGCAGCGCTGGGTGGCTTCAGCTGTAACTGGCGAGGTGATTATTCGATTGCGTCGAGGAGATGACTACTCAATTATCAACACGCAAGGACCAGCGCTTAGTTACCATCCTGATAAATTGTCTATGGAGCGCACAGAGAATGCTGCCTTCGGCCCTGTTGATCGTATTGGTCAATTAACCATGCGAAACCTTGATATCGCCGATACACGGGCAAAACTGGAGTTGTATTGGGAACAAGGGCAACTAGGCGGAGAAAATTTTCGACTCGTTGGCCAATTAGAAAATGGCGGTGCAGATGCAATCGCTGCTTCCACAAAGAAGAATTCTGATGCAAATGAACCATTGAACCGTGCCGCTATGGAAACTGGCTCGGACTGACAGATTGTCATAGAAGAGTCCAGCCAAATCAGAGAGTGCGACGATGGAATTGCAAAGTGATTTTGATAGTCTGAACGTTGGCTCCACCATGGTCGGTGTCGAAATGCTCGATGGCTCTAGAAATGTCATCTTGACCTACGATGACGGTCCAGAACCCTCTGGTACCCATGAAGTTCTTACCGCCTTAGCAGAAACTAAATCGACTGCAACTTTCTTTGTTCTTATCACTCGAACTCGAAGAAACCCGTCCCTTGTTGGAGAAATACTTGCTCAGGGTCATGAGATAGCCCTACACGGTCCGGATCATCGATCGATTCACGCGATGAGTGCATCAGAGGTTGAAACTCGGACGCGTAATGCAAAACATGAGTTAGAAGACTTGATAGATCGACCGGTTCGTTGGTTTCGACCGCCTTACGGGAATCAATCCACGGAAAGTTGGCTGGGTGTAATCCAAGCGGGGCTCATACCTGTGCACTGGACTCTTACATGTAACGATTGGGAAGATTCTCGCAGCGATGATTATGAGCAATACATGGCAGAGGTAAAAGCACATCAAGATTCAGGGGCAATCATTCTTTGCCATGATAATTGCGCATTGGAATCAATCGACAATGCAATTCCAGTGAAGGACCCGGTTTTTGATCGCGAGAAGTTGGCGCGCATGATTATTGGAAATTTTCGCGAAAAGGGATTGACGTGCAGTTCGTTAGAAAAAGCTCTTCAAACGGGAAAGCCAATTCGACAGCCATGGCCGATGGCTTCCGCCTGATTGCGACACGGTACTCGCCTTATCCTTTAATTCGAACGCGGTTTAACCTAGCCCTTGACTGCTCCACTAAAGATGCCTCGTTCTATGCTCCTCTGTGAAAGCAAATAGAGCAGAATGACCGGCACCATCATGAGGACACCAACAATCGCAGTTCCGTTGCCGTACAGCAACTCCAGCCCCATTGGCAATGTCGAATGCATTGGATCAGTTAAAAGAATTGACGGCAATTGATAACTGTTCCACAAGCTGAGAAATGAAAAAAAGATAATGATTGACCAGAGCGCCTTGGACAAGGGAATTGCCAAATGCCAAAAGAGTCCCCAGTCTCCTAAACCATCGATGCGGCCCATATTCACAAGGTCACTTGGAAGAGCAGACACGAAGTAAAGGTACGAGAGGAAGGTTCCAAATGGATAGTAAGAACTCGCGATTATCAACCCAAATATGTTGTCAGTTAAATGGATTTTGTCAATTAAAACATATAGCGGCATGGCCATTGCGGTGATGGGTATTAACATCGTGATCAGCGTTATAAATAGCATTGTCTTTCGAAACGGAATGTCCAGAATAGCTAACACAAAGCCAGCCACAACACAGGTTAAGACCGAGATTGTGAGAGCGGAAAATGTGAAAACTAAGGAATTTTTTAACCAAGTAATTGCTATTCCGTTTTGATTCATGAAAAGAAATTTAAAAGATGCTAAATAATTTGGCCCTGCTTCTCTTATCAGCCAGATGAAGGGAACAAGAACGAGAAAGGTAAGAATCCATAACGTCAATTTGATGAGATTTGCGTTCCTCCTTTCGTATGTTCGGATCATTGATATGCATCTCGCTTGAGGAAATCTGTTTTCAAAATAAAAAAGACCCCGATTACGATACTTGGTATCAACATGTCGAGGGATAGCGCAGTTCCTCCTGCAAAGTCGGCCGTTTGAAATGCGTAGCTATAAGCCACCTGATTAAGTGACCACCAGTTCGATGTCAATCCATCTGCATTCAATAGCGCGGGTTCGTTGTATATTTGGATCGCAGCTGCAGTTAAGAGGATGGACATGTAGCCCACATATCGACTAATCATCGGCAGTTTGATCCTCAAAGCCAACTGGAGTCGATTGCAACCGTCGACTCTGGCGGCTTCTAGGACTTCATGAGATATCGAACGTAATGAGCCGTATTGGATGACTACCCAACTTCCCGCACCGGAAGAAAAGGCGATTCCTGTGATAAGCCATTTTACGTTCCCCGGATTCCATGCAATATGTCTTCCAAGAAAATACATCCAAATGAGAACCGAGATTCCGCCAGCTGCGACACCCGGAAGTAGGAATACAAGTCTCATGAATGTATTTCCACGAAGTGCAGTCGCGTCCAGCAAGAGTGATAGTGCCAAGGCCGCAAATATCGTTAGTGGTACGAAGACAAGTAAGAGAAATAACGTATGTCGAAGATCTGGTACAACACGAAAATCTTTCAATATTCTAAAAAGCGTAGTGTAACTTCCGTTCAAGTTTACCCAGGATGGATTAGCAACCTCTCTAATAGCGACTAGGAGAGGGATAAACCCATTGAAGAGCATAAGAGCGAAGTAGGGAGCAATCATTACCATCGGTACAACACGGTATCTATGGCGAGGCATGTCTTGGCTCTTATTCGATAGTAAACCTAACACCAGAGTATAGGTTTCCTTCGGCCAGAGTGGAGCGTGGAGCGATTTCATGCCCGAGACCAATCAGAAGTTAGCGGCGACGGCAGTTTGTAGAGACAATTCAACATCGACAATGTCACCAAGTTCGATTTGCTCCATGGATCTCACTGCAATCTTCAACGGGAGAAGATAGAGTCCGTCCTTAGGAAATATTGATGTTTCCCATTCTGATTGGCCGATCTTCGCGGGTACTGGAATTGCCCCCAGCCTTACGTCACCATTTTAGAAATTTTTAGAATTTGAAGTTCGGGCACGGTGACGAAGTGAAAAGGCGATGGTCCGCGCCAGTACCAAATTGCATTGGAAAAGTTGAGTTTCATGGCGCAAACCCTACAAACGCGCAATTGGTCGGCAAGTGCTTTGCCAAACATCCACGGGAAATGCGTAATTGACTAGTCGAACAAGTGTAAGTTTCGGGAGTGCCGATTGATACAACAACATTACGAACAGCAGATGGACGCGACCTTTGTGTTGAATCTTTTGGTACTGTCTCCGGCCCGGCGATTATATTTTTAAGTGGCACCTATGAGGGCAGGACCCTCTATCCTCCGATGATCAAAAACGCACATGAGCAAGGTTTATTTGTTCTCGGCTATGACCGCCCTGGATATGGTGGTTCAACACCAAAAGCGGGACGAGTCATCGCGGATTGCGCCTCGGACCTCGTTGCAATCGCCGATCACTTCCACCTCTCTCGTATTTTTACTCTGGGTTTTTCCGGCGGAGGGTCGCATGCGGTCGCTGCTGCAGTACTCCTACCTGAACTCGTCGCTGCATCCGCTGCCATGTGTCCAATTCGCCCTCCTAAGACGGTTATGGGAGCCACGACCGCCGGCAATTTCGAAACAACATTCACTAATGAGAAGGCGTCGATCCTTGATGCCGATGCGGTGCGTGTTTATGCCGAAAAGGAGAGAGTTGAGATTCTCTCAACTACTGACACATCGATGATTGCTGGGAATCTAGAATTTCCGGCAAAGCAAAGAGTAACTTTGGATTTTCTTACCTTTCATTACGCTTCCATGAAAGCGGCTCTCCAACCTGGCGTCGAGGGATGCGCCGATGATCTCCTTGCCTATTACTCGCCGTGGGGATTGGACTTATCGACTAATCAAGTGCCTTTAAAGATATGGCACGGAAAGTCCGATCAAACAGTCCCGTACGCCCATGGGGAATGGTTG
>JANYDL010000020.1 GCA_025363635.1 Actinomycetes bacterium | reverse complement strand
CCTGCTTTCATCGTTATCGATGACAAGGGCAATGATTTCTACGCAGAGACTTCAGTACCTCTATCTCTTAGCAGCAAACCCCAACAGTAAAGAGAAAAGTCCGAGAAGCGGTGGCCCAGCCTGAATAAAGGCAGCTCGTCTGGAAGTCTTCACGCTAAAAAATAGGACAAGCCCAGCGCCGACCATGGAAAGTGCCGAGAACACTAACAACGTGAAAGCAATCGTTGAGTTGATCTTCAGCAGAGTCAGTCCACTGATTACTCCCAACGCTAAGAACAAGTTATAGAAACCTTGATTGAAAGCCATGGCTCGAATGATTTCAGCGTATTCCTGACTCGGTAGCCCGAAAGTTTTCCACGTTTTTGGCTTAAGCCAAGCAATACTTTCGAGATAAAAAACATAAACATGAAATAGTCCTGCGAGGGCGATAAGTATTAGCCCGATGCCAAAAAACACTTCTCTCATATTTGAAAGTATGGCATGGCCATCACTAACATGCTTATTTTTTAGACCGATAAATTATGACTAAAATATAAGTCGAGACGAACTATGTATGACCTTGTAAGGGGTTAATAAGAACGGCGCTGATTGAAATGCGATAGGGCGTTGCATGGGGTCGAATATCGAAGGTCGATGTAGTGCAGCCCCCAACGGATTTGAGTCACCGGATTTGTAAGCCAGTCGGTGGCGATAGTTTCCATCTTGGAGGCTGGCAGCGCCTGGGCGATTCCGTGCGCGCCAGAATTGTAATTATGAGCTTTGTAATTCCAGTGGCTTTCGTGGTTCCACAAAGTCTTCAGGCAACCAAATTGGCTAGCATTCCATCCGTACTCGCTTGCCATGATTTGCTTGGCGGCCAATTGGGCACCGGGGGCTTTTCGCGCTAACTCCACCTGGTTGCTGGCTAAAGAAATCAGGGCGAGTTCATTCGATGAGACAGTCACCCCGGTCTTTAGCTGGCTAAAAAGGGCAAGAGTTGATGTGGGTGCGACAGAAAGTTCAACCGCATCTGGCATGGCCAGGTGAGAGGTCATTGGGAATTCGAGGGCATAAGCGCTGGGTTGGGTTGCTGCCAAGACAAGCAGAGCCATAACGCTGAACCAGGCGGCCAAGGAACGATTAAAGCCCCGACGAAGAACGGTCAGGGTCTGGACCAGAGCATCAGTAACAGACTTTGGGATCGATAAACGTCGAACCATCCGTGGTGCTCCTCTCTTCTCGCTTTCTTGACCGGGCTGATACCCGAACTTCCTTGACACTTTGCGCGCTTCGATCCCAGCACAACACGCCCAGCAAAGGGCTTATGGGGGTGGGGGAAGACCTAAAGACTGGCAAGAGGTCCCTGGAAGAGCAAATCTGAACACGCGTGGAGAAAAAATTGACAGAAAAATCATCCACTGTGGAAAAGTAAAAGCGCAGGTCAGTAAGGGGAAAGTCCGAAATGTCCGAAATGTGAGTTCAGAGCTTCCTGAGAGCCATTCTGTCGAGCCTACGAGCCAATCGGCCCTTCGAGAAGTTCGGTCACCAACGCCGCAATCGGCGAGCGCTCGCTTCTGGTCAAGGTGATGTGAGCAAAAAGAGGGTGGCCCTTCAAAGTTTCAACTACAGCAACGACTCCATCGTGGCGACCGACACGCAAGTTATCTCTCTGGGCCACATCGTGGGTCAAAATGACGCGCGAACCTTGCCCGATGCGAGAGAGCACAGTCAGGAGTACGCCACGTTCCAGCGACTGCGCCTCATCCACGATCACAAAGGAGTCGTGAAGGGAGCGACCTCTGATATGAGTGAGCGGCAAAACCTCAATCAGACCCCGATCAACAATTTCATCAATCACCGCTTGACTAACAAGTGCCCCCAAGGTGTCAAAAACTGCTTGGGCCCAGGGAGACATTTTCTCGCCTTCACTGCCGGGCAAATATCCAAGCTCTTGTCCACCAACGGGATAGAGGGGACGGAATACGACGACCTTTTTATGTTGACGTCGCTCCATTACGGATTCAAGCCCGGCGCAAAGTGCCAGTGCGCTCTTTCCGGTTCCCGCTCTGCCACCCATAGAGACGATTCCTATTTCAGGATCTAGAAGAAGATCCAGCGCTACTCGCTGTTCGGCGCTTCGCCCGTGCAAACCAAAAGCGGTCCTATCGCCTCTAACCAATTGCAGTTGCTTGTCCGCATTGATCCGAGCAAGAGCGCTCCCCTTTTCTGAGTGCAAAACGACTCCGGTGTGAATTGGATACTCAAGAGCAATCTCGTGTTCAACTCGGTCCGAGTTGTAGAGATCGTCAATCACACTTCCAGCGACTGTGACCTCCACCATTCCCGTCCAACCACTATTGGAGACCGTCTCTGCTCGATATTCCTCGGCTTCCACCCCCATCGATGACGCTTTTACGCGTAAAGGAAGGTCTTTACTAACCAGAACCACGTCTCGGCCATCAGCCATGAGGTTGCGAGCGATCGCCAAAATTCGAGAATCGTTGCTTCCGTCGCGAAGGAATCCGGCAGGCAGAGAGCTCATATCTGAATGGTTGAGTTCGACCGAGAGGGTGCCGCCCTCCTTGGTGATCGTCAATGGCTGGTCGAGTCGACCATGGCTAACGCGAAGATCATCGAGGGCGCGAAGGGCGGCACGGGCAAAGAAACCGAGTTCGGGATGATCGCGCTTTGTCTCAAGTTCTCCGATAACAACAATCGGAATGATCACTTCATGTTCGGCGAATCGCATCAGCGCGCCAGGATCTGCCAGCAAAACACTGGTATCAAGAACGTATGTCTTAATCGTGGTCTGAGCCGTCAAGCCAGATCTCGCATTCTGTGAAGTTGTACTCGTAGGGAACCCGATAGGAAAACGGTAGAACTTTTCGCACCTGCACCTCTCGCGACACGCGCGAACGAAATCTAGAATTCGGATAAAGCCATATTGATAGGCCAGAAAGGAGCATCGGCGGGCTATATCTTTCGGTTCACGCAGCGCGTACTCTGTAAAATCTATCCCGCCAATGATGCGAGAAAAAGCAGTTAGGGGTGGCTAGATGACCAAGAACCTTAGATTATTTGTGCCTCTAATTCTCGTCTCCATTTTATTGTCATTGACCTCAAACGCTGTCGCTCTTGGCGCTCCGACAATTAGTTCTGTAACTCCAAATTCAGGTTCAGCGGTTGGTGGAACTTCCATCACAATTATCGGAACTGATTTACAATATCCTCAAACCAGCGTCAAAATTAATGGAACTTTAGCGACGTTAACAAGCGTAACACCCACACAAATTGTGGCAACAACTCCTGCTGGCTCTGTCGGAAGTGCCAGCGGTGTTGTCACTACGGACTATGGGACCGCGGCTTTTAGCTTTACCTACCTTGCTTCCACGTACCACGTTACTTATAACGGCAACGGCGAATCCGGAGGGGCAGCGCCTTCGGATACAAATGCCTACACCTCAGGCGCCACGGTGGCGGTGGCCTCGGGAGCAAATACTCTTTATAAGAATGGTTTCAATTTTGGTGGCTGGTCATACTCCGGCGGCCTTGGCCCTTCAATCGTTACAAGTTTTTCTATATTCGCCAACACCACTTTAACCGCCGTGTGGAATGCCGCGACATTTACCGTGTCTTATCTGGGAAATGGAAATAGCGGAGGCTCCCCTCCAAGCGATAACGCCGCATATTCATATAACGCATCCGTGCCGGTCCGTTCGCAAAATGGATTGCTTAGAACTGGTTACACCTTTGGCGGTTGGGCACTTGGAGGACTGGCGGTTTATCAACCAGGTCAGACTTTTTCCATAACTAGTAACACAACTTTGACGGCGGTTTGGACTCTCAACCCCATTCCAGTCACCTATACGGTGACTTACTTAGGAAATGGAAATAGCGGAGGAAGCGTTCCCGTTGATTCAAGCTCTTACTCCTCCGGTGCTTCAGTTCAAATCCTTTCTCAAAATGGTTTAACAAAAACAGGATCTACTTTCGCTGGTTGGGCACTTGGAGGACTGGCGGTTTATCAACCAGGTCAGACTTTTTCCATAACTAGTAACACAACTTTGACGGCGGTTTGGACTCTCAACCCATACACGGTGACTTATTTGAACACTGGATCGACAGGTGGAATTCCGCCGGTCGATCCATTGAGTGCTTATGCCTCGGGTGCAACCGTTACGGTGTTAGGTGCAAATACCTTGATTAAAACTGGTTACACTTTTGGTGGTTGGAAAGATTTCGATACCAATATTACTTTTAGCGCAACCTTCATCATTCTCTCGTCTCACGACATGGTACCCGTGTGGATTCCAGCCCCGACTCCGACTCCCAGTGCAACCCCGACTCCGACTCCGACTCCCAGTGCAACCCCGACTCCGACTCCGACTCCCAGTGCAACCCCGACTCCGACTCCCAGTCCTGGTGTAATTTTCACAATCACTTACTTTGGTAACACGAACACCACCGGCATTGAACCGACTCCGAATAAAGGTGCAGGCTCGGTAACACTTGCATCAAATATAGGGAACTTAGTCAAAATTGGTTATGGGTTTGACGGCTGGAATACGAAACCCGACGGCACTGGCGTCACGTATGGCGAAAACGCTTCCTTCAATTTGATTGCAAATGTAAATCTTTTTGCACATTGGAACCCCAACTCTATTTTTACGATCACCTACGACGGGAACGGCTCAACTGGGGGGACGCCGCCAAACCCAACCTCGGGATTGGGACTAGTCACACTCGCAACAAACTCAGGTTCACTCGTGGCAGTAGGCGCAACGTTCTATGGATGGAATACCAGAGCAGACGGATCTGGTAATTCTTACCGAGTTGGCGGGGTTTTTTTGCTGACACAAAATGTCACGATGTACGCGGTCTATATTCCATTCGTGATCTCGAAGAACCCGCCTGCCCTCATTTCAAACGGCAAGATTGTCAACAGCGCTCCGCCGAAAAAAATTGCCCTTAACCAAATCGTTCCAGTTCACCAACAATTTACAACAGTTCTTCCGTCGTCGGCAATAAGTTTTCTCCTTTATGAAAATGGAAAATTTATTCTTTCCGGTAAAACAAATACCGCGAACCTGAAGCAGATTGTAGGACCTAAGGATCGTGTTGATGTTGTTGCAGTGGCGAAAGACGGTGGAAAATCAGCACCAACGCCAGTCAAACTTTCCAAAGACCCTATTTCATTAGCTAATATTAATTTCAATACCGACTCATATCAATTTATCGGGCCGGCAACGAAAATTTTAGATGAGGTAGCTGCTGTGATTCTTCAACACGGATACACCAAACTTGAAATCTGGGGCTACGTAGATACCCAAGGAAGCAAGGCATCGTGGGTAACTCTTTCTAACAATCGCGCTAAGGCCGTAAATACTTATCTGACAAAAAAGCTGCGAGGAAGTGGGGTGCTCATCTTCAACGCGGGACGTGCTCAAACTCAGGCAGTTGGGAACAACAACACCCCAGAAGGGCGAGCTCTTAACCGACGAGTGGAGATACGAGTTTCCTAATTAAAGATGATAGATCCGCTGTCGTAATTGAGATCAAAAACTAATTCGCCATTTGTTCGGAAGAAATAAGTGCTGACCTGGCTTAAGGCTTTTGTGTATTCACCCTCCTGCGCATTCTCGCAAGCCATCAGCGTCGAAACCATATCTGAAAGCGTTACGCGCTTCTCAACATCAGTATATTTTCCGGCAATAGTGTTGCAATCCGTAGCTGATGAAAAATTTCCGTCCTTGGTAAATGTCAGTACGAACTTTGGCGTTTTCGCGGTGATTTTCTTACCATCACTGTAAGTCGTGCTTACCCATTTCCAGGGCTTCATTGTCAGCGTGCTTCTTGCCGCGACCGTTGCACCTTTGGGCTCCTCTGTCCCTTCCTTGGAGATGCTCAGCGCCATGGCTCCTACACCTGCGAGCAAGAGGAAAACTAAGCCAATAGCAACACTTTTCTTCACTTCAATAACCTATCACTTCCGAGATTACCTCACTTGGCGTGGCGAAATACCTTCAAAGGGGAAACCCGCTTTGAATACTCAATCGATCCAAATCGGAATAGTCGAATCGCCAATTTCAAGATGAGGAAGCCAAAAACAAACAACTCTAGAATCACAATTGCTGCAGCTGCGTTTCCAAGGGAACCCAAGCCGTTTCTCATCATCCCAGTGACCGCCGCAGAGTACGGAAAGTACGTGAAGATTTGGACTATAAGGGAACGAGGGTCCGAGGCGACAAGTGAAATAACCCAAAATGGAGCAAAAAGTAAAGCAGTGACGACACCGAACACATTTCCCGCTTCTTTTGCTGTGGGCATAATCGCGCCAACCGCCACCAATGTGCCAGTAAAGAGTGTGAAGCCACCTATGAGCAACATAAACCCGATGAACATTGGCAGAGGATGAAAATTTAAGGAGGAAAGATCAAAATTGGGAAGGCGAAGATCTGTGCGGAAAAAAACGTATCCAATCGCGACTGGAAAGGCAAACACGAGAATCTGAACCATGCCAATTGTGAAGAGAGACAAAATTTTACCAATAATTAAAGTGTTTGGTTTGACAGTGGTAAGAATGATTTCAGTGACCCGATTCTCCTTTTCTTCCTGTGTGCTTGTAAGCATCTGATTTCCTAGGAGAAGAATCACAAGATAGAAAATCACGAGAAAGAGCAATGGCGGAATCACATCCGCCAAGCTTCCAGAAACCTTTCCATGTAAATAGGAGGTGGAAATTACCTTCACCTTTCCGGCGGCAAGCGTGAAAAGTGAAGCGTCCCCTACTTTGTTCTGAAGACTGAGAGTCAACAACTGCGTAGCCACTGCTGAATATTTTCCATTATTAAAAATGCCTTTGTCCACTCCGTAAACTTTGACTGACTGGACAGCCGGATTCGAAGGAAAGTCGAAGAATGCCGGTATCTCTCCATTTTTGACACTATTGATGGCCATTTGCGCGTTGGTCGCAGGAGTTCCCCCAAGAGACTTTGCTATCGCGACTTCGACAAGCCCAGAAGAATCGATATATTCGAAAGCAAACTTGGCATTCTTCTGAACATCTACTTTATTTGCAGTGGTCGCATTTGACACGATTATTAAGCCCAGAACAAGGGCCATAGCGAAAGGCACCGTCAAGGTTCCCAGCCAGAACTTCTTCTTTTTCAACGTTCGTGAAACTTCAAAGGAAACGACCGTGCCGAGATTGCGTTTGGACATATCTATCCCGCCTCTCGAGCTTGCTCTTCACCGTAAATTTGTATGAATATTTCATCGAGTGAAGATTTTTTCTCAGCAAAACTGCTTACTTCGACGCCTCGTTCAACTAACTCTTTGAGAATACTCCCGACCGAATTTCCGGACTTTGCGAGCAATTTCGATCTTCCTTGACTAGAAAACTGAATGTTGTACCTCGCTGAATTCGGCATTTCACCCGCGTGCTCAACAAAAATGGATGATGAACCAAATTCACCCTGAATTTCCGAAATTGTCCCATACGCTCTTGCTTTGCCATGCTTCAGGAGTACGACTCGATCGCAGAGCCTTTCGACTTCTTCCATCTGATGAGTCACCATGAGGACTGTCGTACCCGCCACCCGTTGCTCCTCGATAATCTCCATGAGTAATCGACGATTCACAGGATCAAAACCTTTCGTCGGCTCATCAAGAATTAAGAGAACGGGGTCATTCATAATCGTGATCCCTAACTGCACTTTCTGTTGTTCTCCGCTTGAGAGTTTGTCCAACCTCACCTTAGCTTTCGATGCGATACCTACACGGGCGAGATAGGAAATTGACCAATTGTTGGCGCGTTCCCTCGAGAGCCCCTTAAGTCGTCCGAAGTAAACCATGACATCAATGACGGTTTCCTTTTTATATAACCCTCGCTCTTCCGGGAGATAACCCAAACTGATATTCCTATCGGGCGAAAACGGCTGCCCGCCTACGTGAAGAATTCCTGCAGTGGCCTGATAAATACCCAAGAGTGCACGAATCGTCGTCGTCTTTCCTGAGCCATTTGAACCTAGAAAACCAAAAGTTTCACCTGGATAAACATCAAAAGAAAGGCCTTCTATGACTCTTGTTGAGCCAAAACTCATACCGAAATCTTCTATATGTACTACGGGTTCGAGACCTCTGGACTCCACAACTTAATCCTATTCCGAATGGTTTGAACTCATGACGTATGAGAGACGACGTTATGCGCCAAACCTACGATGACGTAGTGAATATGCTCTCAACGCTCGCAAAAAATCCACTCGTCTAAAATCTGGCCAGTAAGCCTCGCAAAAGTAAAACTCAGATTGGGCGCTTTGCCAAAGGAGAAAACCTCCAAGTCGCTGCTCTCCAGAGGTACGAATCAGAAGTTCGGGATCCGGCTGTCCTGCGGTATACAAAAAATTCGCAATCTTTTCCGCAGAAAGATCTTCAGCAGCTTGCTCCATAGAGAGCCCGTGACTATTCGCATCCAGCATGTACCGCTTTACCGAATCCACAATTTCTCGTCGCCCGCCATAACCAATTGCAACATTTACTTCGATGGCATCAAGGAGATCGGACTTTGACTCCTGCAGTTTTTCTCTCAGCCACTCTGGCAGGAGTTCAAGCGAGCCAACAGGTTTGATATTCCACCGTCCGGTGGATTTCAATCCATCAACAGTGTCGCCAATTATTAGAAGCAGTGCATCAATCTCTTCGGATGATCTTTTGAAATTGTCATTCGATAAAAGCCAGATTGTTACGACACGTACTTGTGCTTCTTCGCACCAACCTAGAAATTCGATGATCTTTGCCGCGCCTGCTCTGTGGCCTCGCGCCGCGGATGTCACACCTAAATCATCTGGATTTTCTCTGGCCCATCTGCGATTGCCGTCCAGGATTACCCCAACATGATGAGGAGTCTGGGTGAAATCCAAATAACGCACCAGGCGATGCTCGTAGAGCGGATAAAGGATTGCTTTAATTGCGCTACGAAGGGTTGATCCACGCCTCTTCATGCCGTATTAAAAACCTTTATGAATTGACTTTTTAGGAAGAAATTGTGCGACAACACGACGTTCTGCAATCAATGACGCAACGGGAAGTGTGCCAGCCAGAATAAAGCCCAACATCTTGGGAAGTGACCACTTGGCTTTCAGAGAAAGTTGAATCGCCGTCAAAACATAAATTGGATAGAGATAACCATGGACCATGGGAATCCACACCAGGGCGCTATGGACATCAGGATTGTGATTTAGCGCCTTAACCGGAACGTAAACAAACCAAAGAAGCAAAGACATAATTCCTGAAATAATCGCCATTACTCGATAGCGCTTAACGGTTCCGTCACTAGTACGTGCCATCTTGAATTGCTCCTTAATTAGCTTCGGCTTGCTCCACCGTGGAGGTCACTCTACGTTGATAGAAAGGAAGGTAAAGCATGACTCCCGCCATAAACCACCAAATAATCACGTAAGAGAGGTGCTGCCAATAGAAACCCGGGACCGCGGATCGGGGTGCAGGCGGCTCGATACGCACTCGCTGTGAAACCACTCCGTCAATACTTTCACTTTCGGCAATTAAGTACCCATCATATAAATCTTGAGAGGTCTCTCCGACGATGAGTGCGCTATCTAGTCGACGCAGTACTCCTTCACCTGCATCAACGTAATCATCGCTTTGGTGAGGCATTAATTTTCCTACAATCTCGATTTTTGCCGATAATGAAGTCCTGACTCTTTCACTCGATAAACCCCGCGCGACAAGTATTACGCCGCCTTGATCGGTTTGCAGCATGCCCACGTCCCATATTGCTTCCTTACCAAATCCATCTATCTGATGAGGTGCCTGGAACGAGCCGACATAGTGACCACTTACATGGACTCGTCTGAGCACAGCACTTGTGGGAAGCGCTATTCGCGGCTTTGTCACAGCGTTGAGCGCAACAATTTTCGAAGAAACCACAATCGGTCGCTGACTTTCTTGTGCACGATTCCACTGCCACACACCTAAAGCGATAAATGTAAAAGTGACGGCTAGAAGACCCAGATAGGCAACGACCTTGTGGAACTTACTCTGATTCATTTTTTCGAGCGTCACTCGATTCCTGAAGTTGCCTCGCTTTTTCCATTCTGCTGTATCTTTTGTAGAAACTTCTCATGAGGAAAATAACGGCCGCTACAAGTACAGCGATAGTTAAGGAACCGACACCACCCATTTCTACGTTCTGAGACATCTCACCCTCATTTCCCGAATAACATTCTTAGTCCATCTCTGAAACAATCATCCCATGTCCGAACTCGACTTAACTGACCGGTACGGCAAGAAGCCGATGCGCTGGAAATCATTGGCTGCGATTCTTCTCCTACTGGGAGGAAGTTGGTTAACCTGGGCTGGGCTCCACCACTCTCGACCAGCTATTTCCACAACACTCATCTCGTTTTCAATTTCATCTGATCGATACCTAAGCATTCGCTATTCCGTGGATCGAAGGGAGGCTCAAAAGCCAATTATCTGCACACTGACTGCTCATGATTTTGACAAGAATGTCGTCGGTGAAATTGACGATGTTATCCCCGCAGGAGGATCTCACATCGAGAAAATCGCGCTCATACCTACGAGATCCGCGGCGGTGAGTGCGGGTATTTCGCGTTGCCGACCCACTACCCAGTAACCTAACCCTCCTTATGACTACGCAAACCTGGCTCACACAAGAGGCTGCCGACCGTCTACAAGCGGAATTGGCACATCTCGAGACTTTTGGGCGCCCGGAAATCATCAAGAAGATCGAAACCGCGCGAGCTGAGGGCGACCTCAAAGAAAACGGTGGTTACCACGCCGCTCGTGAAGAGCAAGGAAAGATGGAAGCCCGAATTCGCCAACTCAAGCACATGTTGGAGCACGCTCACATCGGCGCTCCCCCCATTGGAGAATCTGGGGTGATCGGTTCTGGCATGGTGATTACCGCAAAAGTTGGAGATGAAGACTTACGTTTTCTTCTCGGTTCGCGTGAGATTGCCAGTGGCGAGCTCGAGGTATATAGCGAAAAGTCGCTTCTTGGCGCTGCTGTGATGGGCAAGAAAAAAGGTGATGAAGTTTCATACACTTCGCCCAAAGGAAAAATTATCTCCGTAAAGATTTTGGATTTCAATCCATATCTATAGAACTATTTTCTTTTTTTTCGTGATTATCTCTTCGCGACGTTTTTATATTTATTAACGCTGATCGGCACAAAAAACATGACAATTGCAATCATGTAGATGAAAGACATCGTCAATGGATGTTGGCTCGGGAAAGAACCCGCCGTGACACCAAAACTATTTTTAAGTCCGAAAAGCTCACGTGTCGCCGCCACCATAGTTGACACCGGATTCCATTCGGCGAAATATTGAAGAGCACGAGGCATTCCAGTTGTTGGTGCAAAGGCGTTGGATAGAAATGTCAGGGGAAAAGTAACGAGAAAACTCATATTCTGAACGGTACGAACATCCTTGGCTATTAGCCCGATAAAAATACCTATCCACGAAAGCGAATATCCAAACGCCAAGAGAAACAAGAAGGCGAGGAGCACTTTCGCCAGGCCAGATGTTGGTCGCCATCCCACAATGTATCCAGCCGCACCCATTGTCATGAGCACGACGATGTTGAGAGTGGAGTCGCCAAGAGTTTTACCAAAGACTAATGCAGAACGTGCAATCGGCAAAGAACGATAACGATCAATGAGTCCCTTGGTCATATCCTCTGCCACGCCAGAAGCAGTACCTGCCAGAGTAAAAGCGACCGTTTGCACGAAGATTCCCGGCATCAGGAATTGAACATATCCCCCTGGCATGCCGGCTGTGATCGATCCACCGAATACATAGCGGAATAGAAGGACGAACATCACCGGCTGGATAGTCGAAAAGATTAAGACTTCAGGTACCCGCCGCAAAAGCAGAAGCTGGCGACGCGTGATAATCAAAGCATCAGTTAAGGGGCGTTTCATTTACGAGACCTCTTTCCCATCTTCTTTCCCTCCGCGGCGGCCACTGATTCTTCCGCCGCGTGGCCGGTGAGTGACATGAACACATCATCAAGAGATGGGCGCTGCAAAGCGATATCAAGTGGATGTATACCTACTCCATCAAGGAGTCTGAGTACATCAATCAGCGCGCTTGACCCCGTAGTCACAGGCGCAGATATCCTGCGGAGTCCCTCGTCAAGGAGAACATTTGCCTGACTCACTTTTGCGACGATTTCCATTGTCGCAGCGATATTGCTCTGTTCAACAACTACGTGCAGTTGTTCCCCACCTATCTGCTTTTTTAGTGCGTCGGAGGTTCCTCTCGCAATGACCTTGCCGTGATCGACAACAATAATGTCATCTGCAAGTTGATCGGCTTCATCCAAATATTGTGTAGTGAGAAGCAAGGTCACCCCATCGGTGACGAGTTCTTCGATAACACCCCACATTTCTTGACGTCCTCGCGGATCAAGTCCCGTCGTAGGTTCATCCAAGAAAAGTACTTTTGGTCTTACTATCAATGAGGCTGCAAGATCGAGTCTTCGTCTCATGCCTCCCGAATACGTTTTAATTGATCGTCGGGCGCTATCTGTTAAGGAGAACCGTTCTAGCAATTCTGTGGCTCGCAACTCCGCTTGCTTCTTGCTCAAGTGATAGAGGCGACCAAACATCACCAAGTTATCCCAGCCAGTGAGAACTTCATCGAGGGCCGCATATTGACCTGAAAGTCCAATTATTTCCCGCACCTTCTCCGGGCTCCTAACAACATCGATGCCACCAACGGTGGCGCTACCGGAATCGGGAGCAAGGAGGGTCGCCAATATGCGCACAACTGTGGTTTTTCCAGCGCCGTTAGGCCCCAATACGCTTAAAACAGTGCCCTCTTCAACGTCAAGGCTCAAGCCATCAAGGGCACGAACGTTCCCACTTTTGTAGGTCTTTACCAACTGTTCTGCGACGACTGATTTCACAGGGTAAAGTTACCGTCTATTCAAAATTGAGGGATACATCTTCTGCTTGATACCCACGCGAAAGGTCGTTTATGTCCAGTAATTCAGTTTCTGAAGCCGGTTCCGGAGCGCCAGTCAAAGCCCATACCCACAAAGAGATCATGATCATTCTTGGTGGGTTGATGACAGGACTTCTGCTGGCCGCCCTCGACCAGACCATTGTCTCCACCGCTCTCAAAACGATAGTCATAGATCTTCACGGGCTGAAAGAATATACATGGGTTGTCACCGCCTATTTACTTACTTCAACTGCATCAACTCCCCTATATGGAAAAATCTCCGACCTATATGGTCGTCGAGTTACTTTCCAATTTGCAATCGTCACTTTTTTGATCGGCTCGGCGCTTGCCGGTGCCTCACAAAACATGAATCAACTCATCGCCACTCGCGCGCTTCAAGGACTTGGAGCCGGAGGATTGATGGCCCTTACTTTCGTGATCATCGGCGACATAGTTCCTCCCCGCGAAAGAGGTCGCTACCAAGGTTACTTTGGTGCAGTATGGGGACTTTCATCCGTGGCAGGTCCGCTTCTTGGCGGATTTTTCTCAGATCACCACACGATATTAGGTGTGACCGGATGGCGTTGGATTTTCTACATTAACCTTCCGTTCGGAATTCTCGCTTTGGTAATCACCTCTGCCGTTCTTCATATTCCGAGAGTGAAACGCGAACACTCCATTGATTATTTCGGTGCATTGTTATTAGTGAGTGCAGTTACAACAATCCTTCTCTCTATCGCTGTTTACGGTCCAGAATATGGCTGGTTTGAGTCACGCACTGTGGGTTATGCAATCGTGGGTCTAGTACTTACTGGAGGATTTCTCTACTGGGAAGGGAAAGCCAGAGAGCCGATCTTGCCTTTGCGACTCTTCAAGAATCACACATTTTCATTGACTTCAGCTCTTGGCGCGGTAATCGGTGCCGGCATGTTTGGTGCGATCGTGATGCTTCCTCTTTACCTTCAAATCGTAAAAAGCAACACTGCGACCGCAGCAGGATTGAAGTTAATTCCTCTTATGCTCGGCATTGTCAGCACTTCGATTTTTAGTGGGAAACGAATCACTACGACCGGTCGCTACAAGAAATTCCCAGTAATGGGAACTTTCATCATGACTGTCGGTATCTTGCTGATGACCACCTTGACTCGCAATACCCCCTATTGGCAGCTATCAATCTACGCAATCATCGTAGGAGCAGGGCTTGGATTGTCGATGCAGACAATCGTTATTGCGCTGCAAAACTCAGTTGATTTTGCCGATATGGGTGTTGCAACGAGTTCAAACACATTCTTTAGGTCGCTGGGAAGCGTATTTGGTACCGCGCTCTTTGGCGCAGTTCTCAATAATCGACTCGCGCATTACATGGCGAGTGGATTCACTGAACTAGCGACAAAGCAGCCATCTGCGATGGTGGGAGTAAATCTTTCTCAGCGGGGATTGACTGACATCATCGCTTCTCCGCAAAAGTATGCGACGGTCGTCCATAACACTGCGCTAGATGGATATGTAAATTCATTTCACATCGTCTTCTATGCGGCGGCGCCGGTCACTGCACTCGGATTTATTTTGGCACTGAGTTTGCGTGAACTCCCTTTACGTACTTCTCAGGACTACGCGGCAGCGCGCGAAGAGGCGGTTGGCGAGGCGCTTGGTTGATTCACAACAAACTTCTCGGAGACTTTCCCCGAGAAGTTAAAATATTGGTGGCCTCCTCTTTTTTTGTGGCGGTCGGTTTTGGAATTGTGGTCCCCGCAATTCCACTCTTTGCTAAATCCTTCGGGGTTAATAACGCTGCTGTTGGATTAATGGTTTCGGCTTTTGCAATTGCGCGTTTCTGTTCCGGACTTGTCTCCGGGAAATTGGTGGATCTATTTGGAGAACGAATAGTTTTCGCCGCTGGAATTCTTATGGTTTCTTTCTTCACCTTTCTCTGCGCACTCGCTCAAAATTTTCAGCAACTACTTATCTTCCGTTCTGCAGGCGGCTTGGGTTCATCAATGTTCTCTGTCGCGGCCGGATCAATCATTATGCGATCTGTTGATGACGATCACCGTGGCCGGGCACAATCAATTTATAACGGAAGTTTTCTTATTGGTGGAATAGCCGGTCCTGCTATCGGCGGAGCGCTTAGCGCTATTTCTTTACGTGCTCCATTCTTTGCCTATTCCTCGACACTTTTTTGTGCCGGAACAATTGGATTCTTCTTTCTCAAGTCAGGTAAGAGAAGCCATATTGAAAAACAGGAAGACGCTGAAAACATGGGAATTTCGGAGGCGATCAAACTGGCGCCTTACCGAACTGCAATGATTTTGTCTTTTGTCACAAGTTGGGTTCTCTTTGGACTTCGCTCTTCGATCTTGCCAATCTTCGTCACGGAAGACCTTCATTCAACGACAGCAATCATGGGTTTTGGCTTCACTCTGGCAGCCCTAGTTCAAGGGCTTTTTCTGCTTCCTGCCGGCAAACTTTCCGATACGCGCGGAAGAAGAGCCGCGTTGGGGATTGGAAGCACAGTCGTATTGGCCGGAACAATCATCATGGTTTTTACCATCCATCCTTGGATGTATCTCTTCGCCATGGTGGTGATCGGATTTGGCGGAGCTTTTTTATCAACAACTCCGGCCAACATTGTGGGCGATGTGATTCGCGGAAAGAGCGGACAAGTTATTGCACTCTGGCAAATGTCAGGTGATGCGGGAATGATTATTGGACCACTTACGGTGGGGTTTATTTCCGACATCTTCTCGTTTCGGGCGGCGTTCGCGGTTAGCGCTGCAGTCTTTTCAGTCGCAGTGCTCCTGGCTTATCGCCTTCCCGAAACGAGAAGGTCGCACTTACCTAGTTCTTGATACTTTCTTCACTTGCTAACTGCTAGTTATTCCGGAGAATGGAGAGAAGTCGCAAGATCTCCATGTAGAGCCAAACCAATGTCACCATCAGTCCGAATGCTGCTCGCCATGATTCTTCTTGAGGAAGTCCCGCTTTGATTCCTTTATCGATTTGATCAAAGTCAAGAATTAAGAAGATGCTCGCAAGTCCAACGCCTGCCACTGCCAGTAGAAGTCCAAGTCCATGTACTCCGTACAGACCCATTCCTCCGCCGACATGGGCCATGGCGGCAAACATGCTGATTACTCCAAGGATGAGGTATCCGATTGCGGCACCAACGACGATGCGAGTGAAGCGAGGTGACACAGTAATACGGCCACTTTTGTAAGCGAAGAGAACGCCCGCGAAAGCTGCGATAGTTCCAATCACTGCCTGGCTTACGATGCCTGGATATGCGGTGTTGTACATATGAGAAAGCGTTCCAAGCGCTAAACCTTCTAGCGCGGCATAAGCGATCACAAGTGCAGGTCGAACGGTCTTGCTAAAGGTATTGACCATTGCAAGCGCGAAGCCACCGAAAATACCGAGCATGAGTGCGCCACCACCGAGATTAAGTTTCCATGCCGCTGCTCCTACAACCACAAGAGTTGTGAAGAGAATTCCAGTTCGAGTAACAACATCATCGATGGTCATTCGACCGGTGCGTATAGAGGATGCTGCCGGTGCGTTGTACAGAGTCTCCAATGATTCTGGAGAGGTTGTTGTGGTCGAACCCATGGCCGCATAGCCGCCGGACTTCATGGTCCTTACCAAAACAGGGTTTGAACTACGCATATCTTCGTGTCTCCTTAAAGGCGCGAAAAGTGTCCGTGGAATTTCCACTGACACATAAAACAATCGTAGGGCTAAGAATCTTCCTTCGCTTGCCGCGAAGCCTTGAGGGGCTTAGAGATTGCTTAGAGTGCGAAAATTATGCGTCAGATGAGCGTGAATCCAGGAGAAATTACGCTGGTATGGCCCAACTCGGTCGCTCTCTCGCTTCAGGCAGACCTGCAATAACCAGTTCAGATAATTGACGTCTGACGCGAGGTGCATTCTCACGCTCGACCAATCCCTCATCGATTAGCTCGCTTGCCGGAGCCTGGCTACCCAAAACGAGAATGGCAGTTTGAACAAGATGCTCTGGAAGTTCGTACTGCGCCTTGACTTGATCGCGATTAAATCCCGCGATGGGATGAACCGCTATCCCGCGATGGTTTGCTTCCACTGTCATGAAAGCACTGGCTAGCCCAGCGTCATAAAGAGCGAATGGTCGCGTAGATCCATCGTCATTTGTGGTCACGGCCAAGACAAGAACAAAAGCGGATGCATTAGGTGCCCACACAGAGTTGAACCCTGCTAAATGCTTGGATAAATATTCAAAGTGTTCGTCACCGCGCTTGGCAACGATGAAGCGCCAAGGTTGCATGTTGTTGGTCGAAGGTGACCAGCGGCCCGCTTCCAGAATTGCCTCCAAATCTGAATCTAATATTTCAGCACGTCGATCAAATGAGCGCGGGCTCCAACGGTTCGCAATCAATGGGCTCAAAGTGATCGATGAATCTGCGGGCTTAAACATGATCTTTTCAACTTTCTATTTTAAGTTATCAGTAATAACCGCTGGAAAAGACAATCTATTCCCAGTCTTGCTTCACATTTTTAAATAGAAAATTTTTAACTCACCACTAGTTGAGAACTTCTCTTTTATGCAAGTGATACGCATTTAATAATTCACGAGAATTGCAAATTTACAACCAACCTGAATTCCGAAATTTTCGCACCAGAAATACAGTAAGGCTAACCATCACTCCTATCACAACAAAATAACCATACCTGGTGCCTAGTTCAGGCATATGACGAAAATTCATTCCATAAATTCCTGCAATCATCGTTGGTCCAGAAGCCAGCGCTACCCAAGCAGAAATTCGACGCACATCAATATTCTGTTGTACTTGTATGTGAGCCAGATCCGCTTGCAATACGGAGGTAATGAGAGCATCAAGTCCAGATGCCTGCTCACAGGCCTGTATTAGGTGATCAGAAAGATCTCGAAAGAAGGGTCTCAACTTATCTGGCACCGAGCTGACGAAACCCGTAGACAATTTTCCGACGGGAATTACCAAAGGTTCAATTGCATGTCTAAATTCAATGATCTCGCGCTTAAGAAAATAAATCTCCTGCGAGAAGGTTTGACGTTTTCCATTGAAAACTTTGTTTTCAACTCCAACCACTTCCTGTTCCAGCAATGTAGCGATAGTTCGATATCCATCAATTACGCGATCTGCGACTGCGTGCAATACTGCGTATGGACCTAACTGTAGTTGTTCTGATTTTAGTTCAAGTTCATGGCGGACCGCTGATAGAGGATGCCCGTCACCATGTCGAACAATAACAATGAAGTGATCACTGATAAAACAGATTAATTCACCCGTTGATATTTCCTGTGCCTCTTGATCAAAGAAAACGGTCTTCAGGACGAAAAAAGTTAATCCCTCATAGTCCTCGAGTTTTGGTCTCTGATTTGCATGAATCGCATCTTCAATCGCCAAAGGATGAAAATTGAGTTCCCCGACCACCATATCGAATTCAGTTTGAGTCGGTTGCGCTAGTCCCAGCCAGACGAAACCACCTTCATTTCGTGCTTTATCAACGAGGTCAGAAATATCCGAGGGCCCCGAAGTTCTCACGCCATCTTGGTAAAGCGCGACGTCAACGATCATGTCATCAACTTATCTTGAAAAAGTGGCACGCGTTTCAAATAAGTGCCCTCGGTGGGGGTCGAACCCACACTTGGAGGATTTTAAGTCCTCTGCCTCTGCCATTGGGCTACGAGGGCGTTATCGAATAACGGAGGTAAATCTACCCGCTTTCGCAAGCACGGAATCCAACATTTCTCTTGTCAATTTACCTGTAAAAGTGTTTTGCTGGCTCGGATGATAACTTGCAACAACCAAGTAGTCGTGGCCGTCAAAGGTGTATTCAGCGTTAGCTCCATGAGCAAATTTCACACGAGGAATCGGGTGTCCAAGTGCCTTCAATTCCTTGTAGATAGCGTTCCAAGCGAATGCACCTAAACCAACGTATGCGCGGACTGTTGGTGCGGTTAGTTCAAATTCTCGAGTCAACCAAGGTTGGCATCGATCACGTTCATCAACTGCCGGTGCATTATCAGGCGGAGCACAATGCACGGCTGTAGTTATTCTCGTGCCTTTTAATTTCTGGTCATCATCTCGAGAGGTGCTTGTAGGAATTCTTGCGATTCCGATTCGATGTAAAGATCCAAAGAGCCAATCGCCCGAAGAGTCGCCAGTAAAAATTCTTCCCGTTCGATTCGCGCCATGTGCGCCTGGTGCTAAACCAACAATAAGAATTATCGGTTTTTCAGAACCAAATCCAGAGATCGCTTTACCCCAATAGATCTGACTTTCATAAGATTTTCGCTTGACAAGAGCAACTTCCTCACGCCAAGACACAAGTCGCGGGCATGCATTGCAGTCGTGAATCTGCAGATCCAATTGAGCAAGGTTAAGGCAGGCGGCGCTTACAGCGCCAACATTGGTGCGCTTAACGCGAGGCAAGGTCCCATGCCATTCCATCGAGAATGTCACTTTCGGATGCGAGAAATTCTCTGGCATCTGTTGCTTTCATAATGCGAGAGAGCACGAGTGATCCCGCCGTAATAACATCGACTCTGCCTGGATGCATATATCCCAGTGCCGCTCGTTCCACACGTGACATACGCAAAAACATCGTCGAAATTTCGTGGACTTGCGCGGATGAGATTCGAGAAAGGTGAATTAAATTGCGATCGTATTCTTTGAGTCCGAGGGCAGCCGCGGCCACAGTCGTTGCAGTACCTGCGACGGCAATAAGAGTGCGTGAAGAAGTGATTGGAACGATATTTGCCGCCTCTGAAATCGCGGAATCGATGTCGATGATCGCCGCAGCGATTTCATTTTGGCTTGGGGGATCGGAACGAAAATGCCTTTCAGACATCCTCACACAGCCGATATTGACGCTCTTTGCAGCCTCAACTGCCCCAGCGCCGAAGACGAATTCAGTCGAACCACCGCCAATATCAACCACCAAATAGGGACTTTCGGCACCAAATAGCTCTTTCGTTGCTCCTTGAAAAGATAATGCCGCTTCTTCATCTCCGGTAATGACTTCTGGATACAAGCCGAGTCGATCTTTCACCCCTTCAAGAAAAAGTTCGCGATTAGTCGCATCGCGTGTGGCACTCGTTGCACAGAACCGAACACGTTCGACGGAATTAGCTTTTATTGCTTCCGCATAACTCGATACCGCGAAAAGAGTTCTCGAAATTGCATCAATATGAAATTGGCCGGTTTGGTCAACGCCTTGACCCAGACGGACAATCCGCATTTCACGTGAAATCTCTTGGAATTTTCCATCTACAATATCTGCGATCAATAGCCGGATGGAATTTGTTCCGCAGTCAATTGCTGCAACTCTCATACATATCCCCGACTACAAGGCTCTTCGAGCCACCAATTTGGCAATTGTGAAAGCGCTTCATCTCCGAGAGGATTTACATCAGGTCCCGCTGCAAGTGAATGAGCAACGAGAGAGTGCAGACATTTCACGCGATCCGGCATTCCCCCCGCGGAAATATTTTCTACTTCCGGTACCATAATTCCGAGCGCCGATCGCGCCGCGATGTAATCATCGTGTGCCGCCGCGTAAGCCCCTCCAAGTTCGGCATCGACAGCAAGGCGCTCATTCATCTTTCCCATCAATCCACTTGACTCCAAAGTTGAGATTGCGCCCGTGAGCCGAGGGCAAGTCGCATAGTAAAAAGTTGGAAACGGTGTTCCATCTGAAAGTCGAGGCGGCGTTTCAACCACGGCAGGTTCGCCACATGGACAGCGAAAAGCGATCGTATGCACGTCGCGAGGCGTGCGACCTAATTGCATTTCAATACAATCAAGGTCGGCCTGCGTTGGTCCACGCATTAAGAACCAGTCTCAGTAATTGACGCGATCAAGCGGTTGTACCAAGGGAGCCCACTCGGGAGATCTTTTGCAATAGCGGTCGTCGGACTTTGTACAGCCAGTGTGGTCCCATCTGTAACGATGTATTGACGCTCCCCTGGCAATATGAAGTGCAGTCGCTCGCGGGCTTGGGATTTTATATATTCAGGATCACGCCACATTTCGAGTTCACGTGCAGCATCTGCAAGCGCCTGATTATTCGCGCTGACCTGAGCCTTTAAGGCGCTGATTTGCGCCCGCTGAACGAAATAACGTTGAGCAGGTGGAGCAATTGTCCAGGCCAATAAAAAAAGAACTACAGCGAAAGTCATGGCTCGCCCTGATCCTAGAACTCGGGATTTACTCCGTTGGGAGCGAGCCTTCGCCACCTCTACTAAGCCTTAAAGCGCGGGAAAGCGCCGACACCTGCGTACCGGGCACCTTCCTGGAGTTCTTCTTCGATACGCAACAATTGATTGTATTTCGCAACTCGTTCACTTCTCGCCGGTGCACCTGTCTTTATTTGACCACAATTGGTAGCAACTGCGAGGTCGGCAATGGTGGTGTCTTCGGTTTCCCCAGAACGATGGCTCAACATAGAGCGGTAATTTGCCCGATGCGCCATTTCAACTGCATCAAGAGTTTCCGTCAGTGTGCCGATTTGATTTACTTTTACAAGAAGAGCATTAGCGGTATGTGCCGCAATTCCTTTTGCGAGTCGCACTGGATTGGTTACGAATAAATCATCTCCGACTATTTGCACTTTGGAGCCTAGATCTACTGTCATCTGCGCCCATCCTGCCCAATCCTCTTCATCTAGTGGATCCTCGATTGAAACAAGTGGGTAGGAATTTACGAGCTCTACGTAGTAAGCAATCATCTCCTCGGAAGTGCGCGTGGATCCTTCAAATGCATAACCAGATTCTGAATGAAATTCAGTGGCAGCGACATCCATTGCAAGTGCAACATCTTTTCCTGGAGTAAGCCCAGCAATGGTGATCGCTTCAACAATGAGATCCAGAGCTGCGCGATTGCTCTCTAGGTTGGGAGCGAATCCGCCTTCATCACCGACGCTAGTTGCAAGTCCACGTTTTTTCAAAACGGATTTGAGTGCGTGATAAATCTCAGAACCCCATCGAAGAGATTCACGAAAATTTGCTGCACCGATTGGAGCCACCATAAATTCTTGGATATCTACGTTGGTGTCCGCGTGAGCGCCACCGTTCAGAATATTCATCATAGGTACCGGCAATATGTGTGCGTTTGGACCACCCAAGTATCGAAAAAGTGAAAGATCAGCGCTGTCTGCCGCTGCCTTTGCTACCGCAAGTGATACGCCAAGAATTGAATTTGCACCTAGGCGAGATTTGTTTGGTGTTCCATCCAGTGCAATCATCTCGCCATCAATAAGGCGCTGGTCTTGTGCATCAAGCCCGATGACAACCGGTGCAATCTCACTCAGGACAAAATTGACGGCGTTCTCTACGCCTTTGCCCGAATATCGCTTCCCACCATCGCGAAGTTCAGCCGCTTCGAAAGCACCAGTCGATGCACCGCTTGGTACTGCCGCTCGAGCTTGCGTCCCATCTTCGAGAGCAATTTCAACTTCTATTGTTGGATTTCCCCGCGAATCAAGTATTTCGCGAGCTCCGAGGGCTTCTATGATGGCCACAGCACATCTCCTTAAGGATCCATCTTGGATCAAATATTTAAAGCAAAATCAACGTTGATTGCGCACTTATCCTACAGGGCTTTCCAAATCATTGATTTGAGCGGCTAATCCTCGAGCGACGTGGCGCAACGCCGCATCAGAATCCACTCCATGTTGGCTAGCCCACGCAAGAGTGGCCAGCAGTACTTCACCAACTGCTTCAATGGTCGCTTCCTGCGGTTGCGAAATCTGATTAGGAAGATTAAGTTTTAATTTATTCTTGTCGGCACGGTAAAGCAATTTCGTCACAAGGGTTATCGCTGGTTGTCCGAGCGGAACTCCATCAACGGCCGAGGTGCGACCTTTTTCTGCAGACTTCAAGGCTTCCCAATTTTCTAAGACCTCATCGCTCGAGGTTACTTTAACATCGCCAAAAACATGCGGGTGGCGCCGAATCAATTTGTCTGCAACACCTTTCGCAACATCTTCGATCGAAAAAGCATCTGTTGGATGCTCTTCGGCCATGCGGGCATGGAAATACACCTGCAAGAGCACATCACCTAGTTCTTCCCTCATCGCTTCTCGATCTGAAGTTTCGACAGCCTCGATGTATTCGTACGACTCTTCTAATAGAAATGGAATGAGGGATTCATGAGTTTGCTCTGCGTCCCACAAACAACCGCCAGGCGAGCGCAACCGATCCATTACTGCAACAAGGCGTTGCAGTTGAGATTGAGACATACTGCGAAGAACTACTTAGTCGCGGAAGGAGTGGCCGCGGGAGTCGTCGCTGGGCTTGCAGCATCGGTTGCGACAATGTCACCTGTTGCAGGATCCCACTTGCCATAACGTGGATTCACTTTGACCTTGAGAGCAGCAGCTTTGGCAACAATCAACTTCTGAATCTCTGCACCCGAATCTGCTTGAGCTACGCCACCAGCGACTGCCACGCTGGCTAACTTCTCTGATTGCAAAATCAGGTTGATATATTGTTCAAAATCAGCAGGAGCAATAGATGCACCAACGAGAGCCTTGGGAAGATTTGCCTCACCGCCGAGTTGAGTCAGGATCTGAGCTCGACGTGAATCAATCTCAGCTTTTGTCACCGTAATTTTTGCGTCTTTGAGCACTGCAGCCAATAAAACGCCAACCAAATGAAAACGCAGCTGTGAGCGATTAAACGCGGCACCAGTTTCAAGTTGCATTCCAGATGTATCAATTTTGCCACGCGCTGCCAAGACGGCATCAATGCTCTTTTGCACAGTGGCTTGGCTGATTTTCGTTGAGCCGACTTCAGCGGCTGAACCTACTTGGGAGCACCCCGTGAGGATTAACGCACTGGCTACTGTCATGATGGCAAGGATTCGTTTCACGTACTGCTCGCTTTCTTAGGCACCGGAAGTAGGGCTAAATTTTGGATGGCCTCGGTGGCCCACGCCAGAAGAGAAGTATCCACCATCGGCGCAGCACCTGATGACGGGGCCCAATTCTTTATAGCAGGAGTAGCGATCAGAGCGATATTCATGGCGGATTTATAGAGAGAGCCTGGATAGAGGCGAGTAAGGCGTAATTGAAGTGACTCAGGCAACTTCACCGGACCAATTCTGAGGAATTTTCCTTGTAATACTACTTCAGTCAGCTTTCGCTCTTTAGATAGGGCTCGCAATTGCGCGACACCCAGTAGGGCTATCGCCTCTACTGGCAATTCTCCAAAGCGATCGATTAGTTCGATGCGAATATCATCAACAACATTGGCCGAGGCAGCATCTGCCAATCTTCTGTAAACATCAAGTCGAAGCCGTTCGCCAGGAACATACTCAGGGGAGAGATGCGCATTGATCGGAAGTTCCACTTTGCATTCACTGCTCTTTTCTTCCACTTCCATGATGCCACTTTTGTAATCTTGGACCGCTTCTCCAACCATACGCATGTAGAGATCAAATCCAACATCAGCTATGTGCCCTGACTGTTCGCCACCGAGAAGATTTCCGGCGCCCCGTATTTCCAAATCTTTAAGTGCAACTCGCATTCCAGATCCCAAATCAGTGTTTGCCGCAATTGTCTTCAATCGATCGAAGGCCAATTCCGACATTGGCTGATCGGTGGGGTAGAGAAAATATGCGTAGGCGCGCTCTCGACCACGACCAACTCGTCCGCGCAATTGGTGAAGTTGCGAAAGTCCAAATCGATCGGCCCGCTCCACAATAAGGGTATTTGCGTTCGCAATATCAAGGCCACTTTCAACAATCGTCGTGCAGACCAGAACATCAAAATCGCGATTCCAAAAACCAAGAATTACATCTTCGAGGATGTGCTCACTCATTTGACCGTGGGCAATGCGAATTCGCGCTTCCGGAATCAATTCTTGTAGATGTGAAGCGGTTTGATCAATCGATTCCACACGATTATGAATGTAAAAAACTTGTCCATCTCTCAAAAGTTCTCGACGAATTGCTGCCGAAATCTGCGCTTCTTCATTGGGCCCCACATAAGTCAAAATCGGATGACGCTCTTCAGGTGGCGTAGTAATCGTGGACATCTCCCGAATCCCGGTTACCGCCATTTCTAGAGTACGTGGAATTGGGGTAGCGGACATTGCCAAGACATCGACCGATGTGCGCATCTTCTTCAGCGATTCTTTTTGCTCAACGCCAAAACGTTGCTCTTCGTCAACAATGACGAGCCCTAAATCCTTAAAATGAACATCACTTGAGAGCAGCCGATGAGTTCCGATAATCACATCGAGAGACCCGTTCGCTAGATCCACTAAAACTTCTTTTCCTTCTTTCGCCGTATTAAATCTTGATAGGCCCGCAACTTTGATGGGAAATCCTGAATATCTTTCTGCAAAGGTTGCTGTGTGTTGTTGAACTAAGAGAGTGGTCGGGACGAGGACAGCGACCTGTTTGCCGTCTTGCACCGCTTTAAAAGCAGCGCGAATTGCAATCTCCGTCTTCCCATAACCGACATCGCCACAAATAATTCGATCCATCGGGTATGGCTTTTCCATGTCGCGTTTGACTTCTTCGATCGTCGATAATTGGTCGGCTGTTTCAACATAAGCGAAGGCATCTTCCAACTCTCGTTGCCATGGCGTGTCAGGTGAAAAAGCAAAACCAGGCGCACTCGTTCGAGCGGCATAAAGCCGGATCAATTCACCAGCGATTTGCCGAACGGCTTTTCTGGCTCGACCCTTTGCTTTTTGCCAGTCTCCACTTCCAATTCGGTGGACCGTAGGTGCTTCGCCGCCAATGTATTTACTGACTTGCTCGAGTGAGTCAGTCGGAACGAAGATTCGGTCCCCGGGTGCTCCTCTCTTCGCTGCCGCGTATTCAATTACAAGATATTCACGTGTCACCGTTCCCGTGGTGCGATGAACTAACTCTAAATATCGACCGATGCCATGTTGCTCGTGAACAACGAAATCACCTGGCTTCAACTCGAGAGGATCGATACTTTGCTTACGCCTTGACGGCAGAGCATCTCCGTCTTTGCTCCCCCCTTTATTACCTGAGATATCTCTTTCGGTGATAAAGAGAAGAGATGCCGCATGGGATAGAAATCCGTGGGAGATTCTGGATGTCGTGACATAGACGGTTCCGTGCAGAGGTTGGCTTTGAAGATCGGCCACCATCCGTACAGGTAAATCAGCGTTGCGAAAAACGTCTGCAAAACGCTCTGCCATTCCAGCACCTAAGGCAGAAAAAACAACAGCGTGGTTATGTAAAAGCGATTCACTCATGAGTGAGATTGCTTTTTCGGCGTTACTTCGCATCGGTTCGATCGCAGCCACGTCAAGAAAGTTGGTGTCCTCCACGAGGTCGCTTCCAAATGCACTGAAGTTTGTCTGACCAATCGCCAACTCTGAAATTTGTGCGATGAGTTGATCCCAGGACATGTAGGTTTCTTTTCCGTCATGCAAAGGGGCGGCTCCCCCAAAGGCTGCATTGGACCAAGAAGCGGCATAAAATTCTTCATTAGTTTTAAGTAGATCGGCTGTCCGTGTACGAATCCGTTCTTCTTCGATGAAAATGATTTCAGTATTTGGAAGAGAACGTTCAAGCAAACTCGATTGGTTATCAACCAAAAGTGGAATGAGAGATTCCATTCCTTCCGTGACAATACCTTCGGCGATTCGATCAAGAATTTCACTCGCGGCGGGAAATTGTGAATGCAATGTCTTCGCACGTTCTCGTACTTGCTCTGTCATCAGTAATTCACGGCAAGGGTAAATCGGCAATGTCCCAATTACTGGTTCAGCAGAGCGTTGATCAGCAACCTCGAAGTAACTTAGCTCTTCAATTTCATCCCCAAAGAAATCAACTCTTACGGGGTGCGCCGAAAGCGGTAAAAATATATCGACGATGCCACCGCGCACGGCAAAATCGCCACGCCTTTCGACCATGTCAGTACGGTTGTATGCCAAAGTTGAAAGATGGTGAACTAGATTGTCCAACCCAACCTCTTGGCCGATTTCCAACTCCATCAAAGGTGTCTTGGCTAAGTCTGAAATGAAGCGGTGAATCAAACCACGAATGGGCGTGACGATAATCGGAGACAGATTTCCTGATTTTCGTGCGCCTTCCAAAACGTAAAGCGCGTGAATTCGCTTTGCGACGGTGTCGCTCCGAGGACTCAAACGCTCATGCGGCAGGGTCTCCCAAGCCGGAAATTCCACAACATTGTCGTGCAGAGTTCGAAGTTCGGCTGCTAAATCTTCAGCAGATCGACTAGATGCAGTGACAACTATCAGAGGACGTTTCTCACCTCGCAGAGCAAGCAGAAATGGATAAACCGAGGCAGGAGCAACAACTGAGGTTGAAGTATGCGATTGCGATATCTCAGGGGTTTGAGAGAGAAGAGGTAAAAGTCCGCGCATCGTTCCTTCTCCTCCATCCGGAAATGCCAAAAGCCCCCTTTTCCGAAATGGATGGGAGGTAAAAGGCATTCTAGAGGAGAAAGACCTGAGATGATTCCTCCCATGTCCGCCGCCCACAACGTATTGAACGGTGCATCAAATGATGATGCAGAACTTCGTGGAGACGTGCGCAAGCTTGGTGACTTGCTGGGCCAAACACTCGTTAGACAAGAAGGGGTTGAACTTCTTGCTCTTGTAGAGACGGTACGAAAAGCCGTACGTGAAGGCGGCGGAGAAGAGCTACTTGCCGAGCTCAGCGTCGAAGAGTCAGTGCAACTTGTGCGAGCCTTTAGCACCTATTTTCACTTAGCAAATGTTGCAGAGCAGGTGCACCGTTCTCGAATCCTGACACAGGCTCGACGAGACGGTGGTTCATGGTTGTCCCGTGCGGTCGACAAAATTATTCTCGCACAAGAAAATCCAGAACCTGGACATGAAATATCTCAAGAAAATATTGATACCTGGCTCAAGGATTTTATGGTGCGCCCAGTTTTTACCGCGCATCCCACTGAGGCTGCACGAAGATCTATCCTCGGAAAACTTGGGGCGATCGCTGAATTACTGGATCAAGATATTTCCCCGGTTCAAGAACGACGCCTTGGTGAAACTGTGGATTTGCTTTGGCAGACAGATGAACTTCGCCTTGGTCAACCTGAGCCTCTCGATGAGGCAATGAACGCTCTCTACTACCTGGACGATTTGTTTCATCTGACCGTTCCGGAAGTTCTTGATGAATTTGCAAGGGAACTTAAGAGAATTGGATTTGATTTATCTCCAACTTCCAGGCCACTTTCCTTTGGTACGTGGATTGGAGGAGATCGAGATGGAAATCCGAACGTAACGCCCGATATCACTCGCGAGACGATGGTTCTGCAAGTAGGACACTCAATTCGAATGACTCTTGCGGCGATGAATGAGATTCGTCAAGTGCTATCCATCTCCACTCGAATTGCTGGCGCATCAAAGGAACTTGAGGATTCTGTCGCTCAAGATCTTGAATATCTGCCAGAATTTGAAGGGCGCTATCGCCGTCTCAATGCCGAGGAACCTTATCGACTTAAGGCGACCGCAATAGTTCACCGCCTTAACTTGACAAGAATTCGTCACGCTAAAGGCGCTGCCCATGTTCCACATCGCGATTACAAAGACACACAAGAACTTCTCTCTGATTTGACTGTCATGCGAGATTCACTTTTTCAATATCGAGGCGAACTCATCGCAACTGGACTCCTAGAGCGCACCATTCGTACTGTGAGTGCTTTTGGACTGACGCACGCGACAATGGATATTCGAGAGCATGCGCAAGCACATCATCATGCGCTGGCTCAGCTCACTGATACGGTGGATTACGAAAGTCTTACATCGGCTCAACGATATGCACATCTTGCGAAAGAACTTGCCACTAATTCCCACTTTGATCCAACTAACTTAGATCCAAATGGAAAGAAGACTTTTGACACCTTCATTGCGATAGGTGATTTAATCGATCGATTCGGATCCGAATCAATTGAGACTTACATAGTCTCAATGACGAAGGGGGCCGACGATCTCCTCGCCGCGGTTGTACTTGCTAAAGAAGCCGGTCTCGTTGATTTTGCCGCCCATAAGGCGCGAATTGGATTTGCTCCATTGCTTGAAACTGTTGCCGAACTCCGAGCCGCTGATGTCATTCTCGACGCTCTCTTAAGTGAGCCGTCATATAGAAAGCTCGTGACCCTTCGCGGCGACACCCAAGAGGTCATGCTTGGATATTCTGATTCCAACAAAGATGCAGGAATCGCAACCAGCCAATGGGAAATACATCGTGCCCAACGTCGCCTCCGTGATGTTGCGATGAAACACGGTGTAAAGCTGCGACTGTTTCACGGTCGCGGAGGATCCGTGGGGCGTGGTGGTGGTCCAACATATGAGGCGCTCATCGCTCTTCCTTGGGGATCAATCGATGGCCAAATAAAAATGACCGAACAGGGCGAAGTTATTAGCGATAAATACGCACTCCCTTCCTTGGCTAGAGAAAATGTCGAACTCTCCCTTGCCGCTGCGCTAGAGGCAACAATTCTTAATAGAGGCCCCCGTCAGAGTTCAAAAGATTTAGCAATGTGGAATGAGTGTATGGACCTGGTCAGCGCCACCTCTTTCTCGTCCTACCGCGCCCTAGTGGACCATCCCGACCTGCCAGCATATTTCTACGCTTCTACACCGGTAGAACAACTCGGCGAACTCTTTTTAGGTTCACGTCCCTCTCGCAGGCCCGATGCGAGTATTGGACTTGAAGGACTTCGCGCTATTCCCTGGGTTTTTGGTTGGACACAATCTAGACAAATTGTTCCCGGATGGTTTGGGGTTGGGAGTGGGCTAAAGGCGGCTCGTGAAGCAGGCAGGATTGAAATTCTTAAACAGATGCTTGAAGAGTGGCACTTCTTTGGAACCTTCATCAGCAATGTTGAAATGACACTGACAAAGACAGATTTAGAAACGGCCAGACGTTATGTCACTCGCCTTGTGCCCGAAAATCTCCACCACTTCTTGGATACGATCACCGCAGAATTTGAACTCACAAAAGCAGAGATTCTCAATCTCACTGGCAAAACTGAATTGCTTGGAAATCAGCCACTCCTAGCCCGCACACTTCAGGTGAGGGATGGCTATCTGGCACCACTGCATTTGCTCCAAGTAAATCTCTTAGAGCGAGTGCGGGAGTCTACGGGAGCTGTTGATCCATTACTCAGACGTGCACTTCTACTTACGATAAACGGAGTCGCAGCGGGACTGCGAAATACTGGCTGAAGAATGACTATTGTGACCAACTCAATTCTGTGAGTAGCAAGGAAAGAACATCATCTCGAAATTGGAGTGAAAGTCGTAAAAATCTTGGGCATCGACACAGGGATTTCTTGAGTGTTTCCGCTTATTTATTTCAAAGTCTTCACGAATAATCGAGAAGCCAGGCCTTTTTCTTAGGTCTACTCCGCGATATTTTCTCCAAAAGAGTCTCGACTGTTCTATTCTCAGGTATGGCCCGAAACGAGAGCGCGCCTAGAGGAATCCGAGTTATTCTCTCGTTGGCACTGCTCCTTAGCCTTGGAATCAATTTTCAAGGAGCAACGGCCGCGACTCCGAAGGTTGGTCAAAGCTGCACCAAGAGTGGTCTGAAAAGCGGAGTTTTAATTTGTTCAAAAGTGGGGACAAAACTTATCTGGCAACTCCCAAAAAGTGCCCAAGTGATTTCTTTTCAGGCCCCTGAAAACATTCCGGAGTCAAACAAATCAACAACAGTTGTGTTTTCCTCATCTTCCAAACTTAAGGTGAATGCTACAAGTACCTCGCAGGACATTTGCCTCATCAGTGGAAATCTCATTACTTTTGTGCGAGCAGGTCTGTGTGCTATTCAGTTGAGCCAAGATGGAAATTCCAAATTTTTTGCCGCGCCAACAACGAAATTTCAATTTTGGATTATCGGTTCAAATGAAATCTCCTTTACGCTTCCGAACTTCATCTCACTCAACGTCGGCACACTTATTCTCTCTGCGACCTCTTCATCGAATCTTCCTGTCAGCTTCGAAAGCAATACCCCGGCAATTTGCACCCTTTCAGATAGCGTCCTTGTGTTGAAGACGGTAGGTCGCTGCACGATCAGAGCGTCACAGCCGGGTTCTGAAGCGTTTTCTGCCGCGACACCAGTTGAAGCTTCTATCAACGTCCGCGGACCTAATGCGATTACCTTAAATGTGCCGTCTTCGCTTCTGCTCTCACAGAAAACATATACCTTGTCGAGTTCGGCCACATCTTCGCTTCCCGTCATTCTCTCTGTTACTACCCCTGAAGTCTGCGGCGTGAGCGGAAATACCTTGACGTTGATTAAGACCGGTATGTGTATCGTGCGTGCGACTCAAGATGCGAGTGACTTCTACGAATCGGCGCAACCCGTAGAGGTGTCCACCCAGCTCTCCGATGTCCGAGCGACAGCGGATCAAGTCGACGCAATTTCGAATTTCCAAGTAAAAGCTATTTATGTAGTTCCCTCTGATGGCACCGATCATAATTACGATACCAATGGCTTTATTTCCAGCATTCTGGATGAAGGTAACTCCTATCTAAATTCTCAAATTGGGCTCTCTTTGCCAGTCGACATAAATTCAAAAGGCTATGACATTCAATTTCTCAAGACCGGGCTGACCACCGCCTATCTGAGTTCGGCGGGTGATCTCGTGGATAAACTACTTGCGGAAAGCAAAGTTCTAGAAATTCCTGGCGAGAATCGAAAAAACTACGTTTTTTTCATTGACGTTCCTTCCTTAAGGAATGGAGCAGCTTGCGGATACGCGAGATATCGAGACATTGGGGCCGTTGTTGCTATTGGTCCTCCAATGGATCCGTCAACCGTTACTTGCTCAACGAAAGCACTCAACTTTGCCAACTATGCATCTGGTTCCTGGACACATGAGCTCTTCCACAACTTTGGCGTCCGTCATACGCCTGATGATCCGTGTGACTTTATGCGTGGACAACCCGAAACAATCGGTACATGTCCGCAAGGCACAGGACTTACTATCGACAAAAATCGCAATCGATATATTGGTGGCGACTCACAAGGAGTGAATCTACTTCAATTGCGAATTTGGAAAAACAACACTAACCGGATGGATTTGATAGCCGATTGTTTTCTAAACCCTACTCCGCGCTCTGATGGATTCAACTATGCCTACTGTCCGACTGGAACTCAAACAATCGGGTCGCTTAAATACTGCTATAGCGCTTTCAGATCCATCTCACTCCAGGAATTTATCAATGGCAGCTGGGTCGATATTGGATCTGGCAATTCTTATGTAAACCCATGGGGCTCGCGAGTAGATTGGTCGTGCAATGCGGGGTACTCCGCGGCCTGGAAATCTTTAACAATATCCAAGCCAGGCATCAGCCTCTATAAATGGATGATAAATGGGAACGAGTCAGAGCAGTTCAAAGTCATCTGGGTTCAATAATAAACACAACAGAACTACTTTTTTGGGGGGTGCATCAAGGCATTGCATGCAGCTAGGACCGCCGAAAACGATTTGGTGTATGCATCTGCTTTGTCCGTATGAATTACGGTTTCTAATTTATCGGCAATGCTCTTCCACGACTTATCCTTCTTCGCCGCAGATTTGAAAGCGGACAAAGCCGTGGCT
>JANYDL010000068.1 GCA_025363635.1 Actinomycetes bacterium | reverse complement strand
CTCGACCTTTCTTTTTTAATTACTCACAGATTTGCATTCGAAAATTTCGAAGAAGCAGTTGAAGCGCTACGAACTGCCCCCGCACCTCGTGGAAAAATCGTCATGGAAGTTGGTTCTTAGATTGACAAACTTCAAGGAAATTCGTGGTGTGCTTCCTGTAATTCATACCCCTTTCACACGCGAGGATGAAATCGATCATGAAACCCTTGGTGCGGAGATATCTTGGCTCGTGAGTATGGGGGTTGATGGTCTCACCACTGGAATGGTTTCCGAAATATTGAAACTTTCACCTCGAGAGAGGATGTCTCTCCATGAATCCATCGCTGGATTTGCCAAGAACACCAATACAACTCTCGTATTTAGCGCAGGCGCGGAATCGACAAAACAAGCTGTGGAGTATGCGCAACACGCAGAAAACATTGGTGCCGACGCGGTAATGGTAAATCCACCGCTTACCACTTCGCTTGGGGATTCAGATGTATCTGCTTACTACCGAGGAATTTTGGAAGTAACAGAGATCCCACTTGTCGTACAAGATGCATCGGGCTACATCGGGCGACCTTTGTCTCTCGATCTTCAATTGGAGCTATTTAGTGAATTCGAGGCACGAATCTATTTCAAGCCAGAGGCGGTGCCCATCGGCCCGAGATTATCTTCATTTATGGAGCAAACACACGGCAGGGCCAGAGTCTTGGAGGGATCAGGTGGTCTTGCGCTCATGGATACGTTCGATCGTGGTGTCGTTGGAACTATGCCGGGAAGTGATACGGCATGGGCTCTAATCGCAATGTGGAAAGCCCTGGAAAATGGAGAACGAAATCGCGCGGAAGCCATCAGTGGTCCACTCGCTAATTTAATTGCATTGGAACACTCCCTTGATGCCTATCTAGCAATCGAGAAATACTTGATGGTTAAGCAAGGAATATTTCCTCAAGACTTCCGAAGGGAGCCTTTTGGTTATCGGTTAGACAACCAGACGAAATCTAGAATTGACACTCTTTTCGATTCATTGCAATCCACTGTCTATAGAAAGGTCACACAATGAGAAAGAATCCGGCAGATTTTTCCGAGCAAACATTGGTTATTGCTGGAGCGGCACAAGGCATTGGAAAGGCGACTGCGCAGTTACTCCACGAAAGGGGAGCACGGATCGTCGCTCTCGATATTTCTTCAGAAGGATTATCGTCGCTACAAACAGAGCTTTCGCTGGATAAGAACCAAGTCCATCAAATTAATCTTGCCGACCAAGACGCAGTGTTTTCCACCATTGCACGAGTTCAGAGCGATCACGGTCAAATACATGCGTTGGTTAACTCCGTTGGGATAGTCGGCCCCTCTGGCATAAATATTGAGAATATTTCTTGGAACGATTTTGAAAAGACGCTCGCTATAAATCTCTTCGGTGCTATCTGGCTCACTCAAGCCGTGATTCCATCCATGAAAGAGAACGCCTACGGCCGCATCGCGCATCTAGCATCAATCGCCGGGAAAGAGGGAAACCCAGGGATGTCTCCCTACAATGTCTCGAAGTCGGCAATGATCGGTTTCGTCAAAGGCGTGGCAAAAGAAGTTGCTTCATTTGGAATTACGGTTAACGCTTTGGCACCGGCTGTGATTAATACGCATATGAATGCCAACACAAGTGAAGAGACTCTCAAGTATATGATTTCCAGAATTCCAATGGGGCGCCTCGGTGAGGTTGATGAAATTGCGCAAATGCTCGCCTTTATGGCATCTAAAGCCTGTTCATTCACTACGGGATTTACCTTCGATGCCTCTGGAGGTCGCGCAACCTACTGACGCTAAACTCCTGCAATGCACTTGCACCGCGAAGCTGGTACCTCGCATCTTCCTGTTTTGTCCGCCCTCAAAATAAATTTCTTCGGATTAAGAAAAGCGGCGAGTTGGAGTGCACTTATTTCAGGGTTCATCGTTGTTTTGATTTCATCCACGGGACCACTTGTCATTGTTTTTCAGGCAGCGAGGGCTGGAAACTTTTCTCCTGAGCAGACCTCATCGTGGCTGCTTACCATTTTTGTTGGCTCTGGTCTGCTCGGATTAATCCTGACCATGAGACACGGAATGCCAATCATCGGTGCTTGGGGTAGTGCAACCACAGCACTGTTGGTGACCGCTCTTCCCGCTCATAAGTTCTCAGAGGTGGTAGGCGCTTACTTCGTCGCATCGCTTGGCTTGCTTATTGTCGGGGCTACAGGAATATTTAATCGGCTCATTTCGATGGTGCCGAGACCAGTAGTTATGGCAATGCTCGCTGGCGTGCTATTTCAATTCGGAGTCAACACCTTTGCATCCCTTCGATCGAATGCGCTACTCGGCTTATCGATGATATTGGCTTTCTTTATAGCGAAACGGTTCACATTTCGAGCCCCTGTTGTTGCATCTCTAATGATCGGTTTGGCTGTCGCTGCTTTGCAATCAAAATTAGTTAACCCTCATATAGGAATTTCGATCCCAAAACCATTGTGGACTGCTCCGGCTTTTACTGCGGGGGCGCTCCTAACATTGGCACTCCCGATCTTCCTATTGGTAATGACAACTCAAAATGCGACGGGAATCGCTGTGCTTTCCAGTTCGGGATACGAGCCACCTGTAAATAACATCGTATTTGTTGGCGGATTTCTTTCACTGATTAGTGCAGGCTTCGGTGGAAGCGGCGTCAACCTATCCGCGATCACCGCGGCGATCGCAACTCAGGAAAATGCGGACCCAAATCCTAAAACTCGATACTTTGCTGGAATATCTGCAGGAGCCTTCTACCTCTTGTTGGGATTACTAGGTGGAACGGTAGTTGGACTTTTTGCCAGTCTTCCTCCACTACTTCTTGCAGTTTTGGCTGGAGTTGCATTGCTACCCATCATCGGTTCATCAATAAACGAAGCACTGGCGGAATCTGACTATCGAGACGCCGGACTAGTCACTTTACTAGTGACCATCTCAGGGTTGAGCGCTTGGAACCTTGGCGCTCCTTTTTGGGGACTCGTTGCCGGAGTGACGGTCCATCGCTTTGTCGTCCCGCCTAAGCCCAAGCACCACTAATACCATTGAGCATGCCTCTAGGAGCAGCACCAAAATCCACCGCCCCTTTAACCTCAGATGAGCGGCGGTATCTCCCCGAAATCGATGGTTTAAGGGCAATTGCTGTAATTTGCGTAATTCTCTATCACTCAAAAATATCTTTCTTTTCCAATGGATACCTCGGAGTTGACATCTTTTTTGTGATCTCGGGTTTCGTAATTACTCGTTTAATTACCAATAGAGGCGCCACGTTTTCCTTTCGAGAATTTTACGGGAGGAGAATTCGAAGGCTCGCCCCGAGTTTATTTCTAATGCTGCTTGTGACTGAAATCGCGGCGACAATTTTACTTAGCCCCGCGGACTCGCGCCGAATTCTAATTAGCCTTCTATATATCACTTTTTTTGCCGGAAATGTTTACTTTCTTCAAAACGCTGACTACTTCAAGGATAGCCAATTCAATCCTTTGCTTCACACGTGGTCGCTCGGAGTGGAAGAACAGTTTTATCTTTTTCTTCCAATCTTTTTATTTGTATTAATGAGAAAATTCAAGGCTTTTCCTTGGACTCTCCTTCCTGTAATCATGTGTGGATACGTGAGTTTTTTATTTTCGCTGACACAAAAAGACTTACATCAATCATTTACTTTCTACATGCTTCCCACGCGCGCTTGGGAGCTTCTCTTGGGAGTCGCTGCCGCATTAGTTGTGAGCAGGTGGCGCATAGATGGCAAACTATTCAGCAGCGCCGCATTGAATGCCACCTTCTCTATATCTGGACTTTTTCTTATACTCGCATCGCTCTTCATCATTCGTGCAGGAAGCGTTTTCCCTGATCTTTCTTCCGTATTGGTTTGTTTTGGTGTAATCCTAATATTGCTATTTTCACGACCGCTATGGCTTTATCGCACGCTTGCCAATCCCTTTCTGGTGGCAATAGGCAAGCGGAGCTACACGGCGTACCTTTGGCACTTTCCCATACTGGGGTTCTTCCAATATTTTCTAGGGCATCAACTTAATTATCTTGAACTAGTCTATTGCTACTATTTACTCATCGTAATTACAGAAGTCGTCTATAGATATATTGAAAGCCCGGTTAGAAAGAGGAATTGGACTTTAAAAAAATCCCTAGGTCTCTTGTCTGCAAGCATGGCCTTGTTAGTTATTAGTGCTACTTTCTTTATTCATTTCCCAGTTAAGTCAGACAGCGTTCGGGCAGAAAGAAGTCTGCTTGAAAACTTTAGCTCCCAAATTCGTATTGAGCGAGCAGGTACTTGTTTCGTCGGCCTGGATCAAAAGTTTGTGGATTTCCCAACTTCGTGTGACCCTGGTACATCAATAAATTCCTTGGTGATTATGGGAGACTCGCATGCAGCGGTGTTCGCTGAAGGGCTCCGCCTGCGTTATGAGCAAGTTGGGGAGTACACATCGAGTCTTTGCCCACCTTTTGTGAACGTTGTACGCGCAGATCGTCCAAACTGTAAAGCGGTTAACGACAGCGCTTTCGCGCATATAGCGCGGTTACAACCTAATTTCATAATTTTGTCCGCAAATTGGTGGGCCTACGCCTATGGCTATTCGGATCAAGAAATGACTCAGTATCTGGGCGCAACAGTGAACTATTTGAAGTCCATTTCTCCAAAGTCGAAAATCCTTCTATTCGGCGGATTGCCACTTTGGCTTCCCGATATGCCGACCCTTATTTTGAGGTCTGATATTCCATTTGTTAATGGAGCAAAACTTATCAATACCAACCTTGCGAGAATTCGAAAGAATGACTCCATAGTCGAGGCGGTAGCAAAACAAAAAGGAGCCAAATTTGTCTCACCAATGGCGCAATTGTGCGACGCGCAAGATCAGTGCACGGTCTTATTAAAAAAACAAAATGGGGATATCGAGCCATATGTTTATGACGCCGCCCACTTGACGCCCGAGGGAAGTCTTGACTTGATCAAGAAGTTTCAGGCTAGCGGTGCCCTTTGATCGAGTAGCAAATCGAAATAAATGAAGAAGTGGGCCCTGTCGGGCTCGAACCGACGACCCACGGATTAAAAGTCCGTTGCTCTACCGACTGAGCTAAAGGCCCCACAACATGAGCCAATAGAATATTAAGCTCATTGCAATGAAGTGAAGTGTAAAGGGTTTTTTAACAGGGACAGAACCATTATGGGTTGATAATGAAACTAGATGTCCACCGGAAATGGCTCAAAGACTGGTTTTTCAATCAATTCCTTTCGCCCGGTAACCGCCAATTTGCGGTAAATCTGCATTGTTTCTTGCCTCACAAGCGATTCACTAAATCCAAGATCTTTGGCAATGGCAGGATTCGTCATACCTCGGCGAATGGCCTCCGCAATACTCCACTGGCGAAATGTCAAGGCAACTGGAGCAATACTCTCGCGCGGATGTTCTTCGCGATGAATTAATCCACCTAAATTTGTATGGGCGAATTGAAGCGAAAGAACCCCTCCCACCGTGAGAAGAAATAGCTCCATCTCGAGCGTCAATTCAATTTTTTCCTCGCAAAATGTCATAGCCGACCCCACACCTGGAATTGGCCAGGCAATTGACGAAGCAAATCCTCGCGGAAACAAAGACTCTGCATAAAATGGACCAGCAAATAGGTATTCATCGAAGGACCCGCAAGAGACCACAGTCGCAGTTCGAAGCGATCTATTGAGGGGAGTATCCAGTCTGACGGATCTCTCAGGCAGAGCTTCGACCTGCTCCTGCTTGATTCCATACCATGCCGGAATTGCTAGCGTGCCATCGAGACGAACAACATTAAGAAGAACCGCGAAGGCAGACAGTGGATATAAAGTATCTATCGCTACAAACTTAAAGAGAGATTGAAGATCATTTAGGCCTAGTTTCAAGAACTCTACGAGGGATTTGATCTTCTCGAGCGGGGCTACATTCGACCACTCCGCCATATCCACTCTCTAATCATCTCTGGTTATTTCGTTTTTTGTACAGTTCGCACGAATGGGTGGAAAAGGTGGCTCAAGTCCGGCCTATCGGAACACTTCAATAGACCCTTCACTTTTTTCGAAGAGGGTCAGCACCCAAGAAACGCCGTAGTCGGTCATGACCGTCCATAGACAATTTCTTACAGCAGGCTTACGATTTTGGACCGACGATAGAAGGAGCTCTTCCAGAGCGCGAGCGAGGTGTCGAAATGTTAGGTTTCATCCGATTTCTAATGAAATTAAAGAATCGCGAGCATTTCCTTCGTGAAAAATACCATCGAGACCATCCCCATTACCTCATCTATTTGGCCTTCGATGCGATTCTTTCGACCGCACTGGTTTTCGGTGTGGTCCAATTTGGGACTTCAATGGCCGGAGCATCTCCAAGTCAGATAATGCTCACACATTCAGGAGGAAGAGCCCTCTCCGCGGCGGATTTAGAGGCGCATGTACCACTGCCATTTCACCACGGCGCTCGCTACTGGCTCGGTCCGATCGACGGCTACACATACACGACCAACTGCATCAATCCAGGGATTCTGACAGTTCAATATCTAAGTCCGGGACAAGCCGTGGAGAGTCACCAAAAACCATTCATGACGATTACGGCATACGAAGACAAAACATTCTTACATCAAGGACTTCCTGGCCTTACCATTTTCCAAAATGCTACACATACGAACCTTCGCGGGGATCTGCTTTTGTACGACACGAACCGCATGGAGAATGTGACAATCGTTCGTGCCAACTCTACTGAGATCATCGATATTGTTTATGCCAATGCACAGAAACTGGACTCTATGGTGAAGGACTCTGAGAATCTTTTGTCGCTTAACTAATATTTTTTGCTGATCTACTAATTCTATCCCGGATTGCTATCGCCAGACCTTCTCCTTCTGGTGCGACAATAACGATCGTAGTAAGTCCGAGCGCATCTCCAAATCGCATCGCCGAATACAAGTCTCTTGCAAATTCCTCAATTGATGAAGGAGATGCTAAACGAATTACCCCCGTGGGGGTCACAAAATTTACGTGTGCAATATATCCTTCCCCCGATTGCGGAATCGCATTTAGTACAACTCTTGCTCGCGGGGAATAGTGGCTTTCCAAAGCCCCTGAGACGCGTATCTCGTTTCCAGATGAAGAAAGTGCAACACCTGTGGATTCCAAAATCATTTCTTCGGTGATCGCACCAGGTCGCAATATTCTGGGATTCGCACCCGTGCAATCAATGATTGTTGATTCGACTCCGATTAAAGAGCTACCGCCATCGAGTATGAGATCTTGCGAGGAAAGGTACTCGCCTATTTCCTCCCGCACCGCCTCCGCTGTTGTTGGGGAAATTTGTCCAAAGCGATTTGCACTAGGTGCCGCAATTCCAAACCCTCCGAGTTTCGCAAATTCATTGAGCAAACCAAGTGCAATTACATGTGCTGGCACGCGAAGGCCAACCGTATCTTGATCTCCTGTGATGTAATCTTCGGCAATTGCTGATCGTAAAAGCACCAAAGTCATTGGACCTGGCCAAAAATTTCGAGCTAGAACTATTGCATAGTCAGGTATATCTCGAGCCCAGACACCAAGGCCATCCAATGAAGCAATGTGGACTATGAGTGGATGATCACTTGGACGTGCCTTAACAGCATAGATACGTTGTACTGCTTCCAAATTAGCGGCATCGGCTCCCAATCCATAGACCGTTTCCGTGGGAAACGCGACCAAACCGCCTTCTTTAAGAAGCTGAGCCGCTTTAGAGAGTGCGTCTGTAGAACAGTGAGAAAGAAATTGCGAAGGCAAAAATTCACTCACCTGTTATCGACCTCCAAGGTTTTCCGCCAAGATACTCTCATGAGCATTGATAGCGAGAGTCGCATTCGCGTCATGCGAATTATAGCGAGGATGAACGTAGGTGGGCCTGCCGTACAAGTCAGCGGTCTTTTGCGAGGTTTTGACAGTGAGATTTTCGAACAGCGGCTTTATACGGGCTTTTGCAGCGATGATGAATCTGACTATTTGGAGACGGTTGCAACCGATGTCAGAGCTATTCGTATCAGCGGTCTTGGTCGTTCGATCTCTCCGACCGCGGATTTCAGGGCATTCCTTCATCTCATCAGAGAGATAAGAAATTTCCAACCCCACATCATCCATACGCACACGGCGAAAGCTGGCGTTATCGGACGAATTGCTTCTCTACTTTCTGGTAAGCGCACCGTGAGAGTTCATACATTCCATGGACATTTACTCCATGGTTACTTTGGAAAATTTAAGACGGCGATAGTAGTTGTCATCGAGAAAACCCTTGCTCACTTCACACAACATTTACTTGCCGTGGGTGAGCGCGTCATGCGCGATCTCTTATCTGCTGGAATCGGCACAAGTGAAAAGTTCTCTGTTATGTCTCCCGGGCTTGCTCTCGAAAACCTGCCGTCACGTGAAACTGCACGCGCCAACTTGGGCCTTAGCTCCACTGAAATCTATTGTGCATTTATCGGTCGTATTACCCAGATTAAAAGACCTGATCGTTTTCTAGATGTGGTCGCTGCTCTAAAAGGCGCGGGTGTGGCAGTTAGTTTTATCGTCGCTGGAGATGGTCAACTTCTAGTCGGATGCAAAGAAAGAGTTGAAAGAGAATCTTTGCCTGTCACCTTCTTGGGGTGGCGCTCTGACATCGAGACTATTTTGGCGGCATCCGACTTAGTGTTGCTGACAAGTGACAATGAAGGAACACCCCTCTGTCTCATTCAAGCCGGTATGGCGCATCTCCCTGTCGTTTCAACTCGCGTCGGCTCCGTGCCTGAAATTGTTGCTGATGGAGAGACTGGCTTTGTTGTCGATCTGAATGTGGGGGATTTGCGTAAGGCATTGACCTCACTCATTAAGGATTCCAAACTCCGTGCTGAGATGGGCCAGCGAGGATATGAATACACAATGGCTCGGTACGGGGTCTCTCGACTAGTACAAGATCACCAGAATCTTTATTTGCAATTGCTCAAACATCGAGCCAGGCCCTAGCCCAAAGTTCGAGGGAAAGCATTGGCCAGAGCAGATTGTCGCGGTCGCGTCCCGACATATGGTCCTTTAGCACCCGGTCCACTTCAGCAGGGTTAAACCAGCCACGTCCCCTTGCTGTCGGATCGGTAAGCAGATCAAATGCCATTGTTCGCAATCCTGACCGTAGCCAATCGGCGCGGGGAATTGCAAAACCCATTTTGGGACGATCGACCAATGTCGCTGGCACGAGTGAACGAGCAATCTCCTTGAGAATGTGTTTCGTTTCGCGCCCTTTGACTTTGAAAGAAGAAGGCAAACTTATCGCCCACTCCACTAAGTCAACGTCCAGAAGTGGGGACCTGAGCTCGAGGCTGTTGGCCATCGTGGCCATATCGGCCTTGACCAAAAGATCTCCAGGAAGATAATTTTCAAAATCGGAACGAATCATGCGCGAGAGATCATCGCGTGCACCTTGACGCGAAAAGGAGGTGACAAATTCCGACGATTCCTCATGAGAGGTGAAGTCGCCCGTAAGGAGTTTTTGTAACTCGCCGTCCTGTCCCAAAGATAGGACTGATTTATAGCGCGATGCTAGAGAGGTATGAGTTTGAACCTGAGAAAGAATTCTCCGAAGTTTTCTACTTTGAACTCGACCCATTAAGGATTCATTTTGAGCGAATGGTGAAGCGAGAGCAAGTAGGGGATTGAGCTTCTGCATTATGGGGGCGGCTAGATATCGATCGTAGCCACCAAATACCTCATCTCCACCGTCGCCTCCAAGTGCGACGACTACTTCGCGGCGAGCGAATTGAGAAAGCATAAATGTGGGAATTATGGATGAATCTGCGAATGGCTGGTCAAGGGTGGCGGAAAGGGTTTGCAACAGAAAGACAGGATCGGGTGTAAGTCGCTCCTCCGTGTGGTCTGTTCCCAAATGGCTCGCCACTGCTCTGGCATATCCCGACTCGTCGTAACGTGCCTCGTCAAAACCGATAGAGAATGTTTTTACCTTCGAAGTCATCAACTCTGACATATAGGCAGTCACGACGGTTGAGTCAAAACCTCCACTGAGAAAAGAGCCGAGCGGACGTTCAGAAATTAGACGTCGCTCAACAGCGACTTTGATGAGTCGCTCAGTTTCAGCCTTCGCATCTTCGAATGAAATTGAATTTACTTTCGAGAAATTCGGGCTCCAATAGGGAGCCACACTCCACTTTCCATCGTGCCACACACCTACATTTGCGGGAGGGAGTTGGAAGATCTCCTCGAAAGCTGATCTTGGGGCATTCACATATCCAAATTGCATGACCTCTGAAATCGCAGATTTGCGAAAAGTCGTTTTTACCCCCGCGGCTCTAAGTGCTTTTACTTCTGATGCAAAAAATAAAGATCCATCGCTTGTAATTGTGTACCAAAGAGGTTTCTTGCCCATATGGTCCCTCGCCAGAACAAGTGACTGATCTCTAGCGTCCCAGATTGCCAGAGCAAACATTCCACGTAAATGTTTTACAAAGTCCAGGCCAACTTCTTCGTAGAGATGAACAATTACTTCCGAATCCCCTTGGGAGCGAAAGGTATGACCTTTTTCAAGCAACATGTTACGCAAAGCAAGGTAATTATAAATCTCGCCATTAAAAACCAAATGTATCGAGTCGCTTTCATTGCTCACTGGCTGTTGCCCGCCGCCGACATCAATGATTGCTAAACGGCAAATACCGAGCGTGGATTTATCTCCGAAATATCTTCCACGCTCATCAGGTCCTCGGTGATGAATGCTGTCTAAGCATTTTTCAAATTCAATTCGTACTGGTGCGCTTGGACCTACTCCTCCAACTATTCCGCACATGATTAATTAGTCTGTGACCGTTGGACCGTTAGCTACACTTTGACCATACTCTTTCAACCAATCAATGGTTTCGGCGAGCGCCACTTCAAAATCAGTGGGAACTACCTTTGGAAACAATGACTTGAGTAGAACTGGATTATTCTGCGAATCTTTCACATCACCAGCGCGAACCGGTAGAAAATTAACACGCAGATCAGGGAAATGGACTCTCAACGCATCTATTGTTTGGATCAAAGTAATTCGATTACCAAAAGCAACATTTATAGCGCCTTCATAGGTAACTCTTCGTTCCATTCCGTCCAGGCATATATCTAATACGGTTTTTACGTATGTGAAGTCGCGAGATTGCGAACCATCTCCATAAACATCGATGGGTTCGCCTTGCATTGCTTTCCATATCCATTTAGGAATCACGGCGGCATATTCATGATCAGGACGTTGCCTTGGACCAAAAACATTGAAAAAGCGCAAAAGAGTTATCGGGACTCCATATGCAGACCCATAAGCCTGCATGTACGACTCTGCCGATAGCTTGCTAGCTGCATATGGCGTCATGGGCGCCAACCACATTGATTCGTCCTTTGGCAGTGTTCCGTTTCTTCCGTAAACGGAAGATGAAGAACTAAAAAATACATGCGCGCCAGATTCACGTGCAACTTCCAACACATTGAGAGTGCCAGTGGCATTTACATCATGAGTTGCGACTGGATTTTTTAATGAGCGAGGAACTGATCCGCGAGCACCTAAATGAAATATTACTTCTGCATCGGCAAGAGCTAGGCCGAGGGGAACAGGATCCACAAGCGAAAGATGATGAAATTCGCAAATATCAGGATTTATGTTGCTTGCAAGACCTGTCGAAAGATCATCAACAACTGTCACGCGATGACCTTTTTGGGCAAGTGCGGAGACTAAATTGGAGCCTATAAAACCTGCTCCGCCGGTAACCGCGACATGTGACATGTGACAACCCTATCAATGGCTATCGTGATTTTTTGAGCGCTTTCATAGCAACTACACAGGTGCTCAACTGGCTTTTCCGCAGCGAGGTGGTTAAGAATGTACGCATGAACATCACATTTAAGAAACGAGGCACTATCCTCGCCGCCGCCCTTGCCTTGTTCGGTGCAATCGCATTGGCTCCTTCCAGCTCAGCAGCCAGCACTTCCCGATACATAACTATTACTGCTGATGGAACTGTCAAAGTTGCCCCGGACGCGGTTCGTATTAATGCAACTTCGACATCGGTAGCCGGGACGACGAAGGATGCTCTATCAGCAACAGCATCGACTTCCGCCGCAGTACGTGCAGTATTACTCGCCTATGCAATCGCAAGTAAAGACATTGCCTCTCAAAGTATTAGCGTCTATCCCGAATACAACTACACACAGGATAAAGGTCAGGTTCTTGTGGGGTATCGAGCGAGTCAAAATCTTGTCATTGTCATTCGCAAGGCCAGTACCGCAGGGCTCATTGTTGATGCAATTGTCAACGCCGGTGGAGATAATTTTCAACTCAATGGAGTTACTCCCTTTGTTCTGGATAATACGAAGTCCACTATCGCTGCTCGTACTGTGGCGGTAAAAAATGCTCGAGCAAAAGCCGCTTCGTACGCATCTCTATTGGGAGTCAAACTTGGAAAAGTTAACTACTTAATTGAGAATTCATCACCAGTGTCCTATCCACCAATGATGGGCGCTGCAAAAGATACTGCGGGAGTGACTCAGGTTGATCTTGGACTCCAAGATGTAACGGTTTCAATTTCTGTTCAATGGGCGCTTATTTAATTTACGTATTTTTACAAACTGGCCCATTTATGCCCTTCTTTCGAGGTAATAATGGGCCAGTTTTACTGCGACCTTCAATCTCGGTACCATTTGCGAGCCTTTAACGTCCCCATCGTCTAGGGGCCTAGGACATCGCCCTTTCACGGCGGTAACACGGGTTCGAATCCCGTTGGGGGCACGAAGGGGTCAGATGTAGAACTCGGGGGGCGACTTCCAAGGAATACAGTTGGCTCTGAGGAAACTTCAGGTCGAGTGATCGACTGGAAACCTCGGTTAGGCCCAGTAGCGCAGTTGGTTAGCGCGCCGCCCTGTCACGGCGGAGGTCGCGAGTTCAAGTCTCGTCTGGGTCGCAAAGGTTTGGAGTTGGGCACCGTGATGTGACCAGCCTTGAACTTTTTCTAGGCTCGGTAGCTCAGTTGGTACGAGCGCGCGACTGAAAATCGTGAGGTCGACAGTTCGATCCTGTCCCGAGCCACTCTGAAAGGGCTGGTCATACGCCTATTTTCTTTTCTTCCGCATAACTATTTGGTTGTAAACCATTCAAACTGCTAACACTTTGCTAACACGTTTTACTCGTAGTCTTATTTCACCACCAAAAGAGTTTTTCTTGAGGATCGGCTACCCCTCTATCTTTGTCGCTAATCTCTCTCCAATCGGCCAGATCGGACACGATGTAAACAGTTGGCTTCACTTAAAGTTGATGTCCGATAGAAAATCAGGCACAAATTCCTGAGAAAGTGCAAGAGTAGGGTTTAAAGCGTTGACTTAGGCGGAACTGATTTAGGAGACAAAATGAAAAGTCCTTTAAAGGGCTTAGCTCGGCTAAATCCAAACGAGCGGGACGTAGTGCCAACAATCATTTTTTTACTTATGGCTGGGTTTTTCTTCTATTTATGGTCCGCCCTGTGAGACTCCCTCACGAGAAAGACGAAAGAGCCAAGCGTTCTTTAGAAAAGCAAAAAAGACAGGAGTACCAAAAGGAGAGACTTATTTCTACCAAACGGAACGAAAGAGAGAAAGACGAAGCATTCAAGCGTTATTTAGAAGATCAAAAAAGAAAGGAGTACCAAAAGGAAAGACTTATCATCCCATCTTTAGATAAAAGAGTTAGCGATTACTTCGCAACCTTGCCAGAGACCCACCCAGTTAAACAGGTTGGCTACTGGGTATTTATGGCTGTTGTCGTAATCGGTTTTATCGTTATAGCCATAATCGTGATCGCGGTAATGCTTCATAACGGGAGTTGCCAAGTAGACGGTGACTATTCAAGTTGCTATCCCTGAAATGTTCGCCTAGATATCACCAAGCCAGTGAAATCACTCAGCAATTGGTAGAAAGTCAAACCCGAATTACTGAACCAGCGCACTTTTTTGCAGTTTTGAACTTCGTTTAATTCTCGATGAATTGACCGTATTCATTCACTCTTATGGTCCGGCGAGTTGTTTTCTTGGTCAATGAGAGGAATAGCCAAATCAAAAGCCAAAATCCAAATGTGATAAGGGACAAAATTGCGTGAACCACATGATTGATTTTGTCCTCGTAAGTCACAACCGCTTGAAAATCTCCAACTCTCTCGGCCATCCAACCGTCTTTAAGATACTGAACAATTCGATACTCTAGCCGTTGTTTTCGCTGGCTATCGGTGAGAACCTTCAAGGATTTCTCTACGTCAGAAGTCAGTGAATTTAAGGGATTGTCACCTGGATCAGCAACGTTGTAAGTTCGCCAACGATAGAACCAGTCGCCTATATTCTCGAAAGCCATACCCCATTCAACCACCGATTTCCGACATTTTTGAATAGAAATTAGCAATAATCTCGCCTACTCAACGGCTTTTGCGAATATCAGCGAAGCGTTTTCTGCTTGTTGATTGGTCACGTGCGCGTATGTCGTTGCAGTTGTCATAGCATCACGGTGTCCCAATCTTTGAGCCACCACGTGAAGCGGAGTTCCCGCCTCAAGAAGTACGGTCGCATGGAAGTGGCGAAGATCGTGAAAACGCTGCTCGCGGAGTCCGGCACGCTTACGGGTCTTAGCGAAGAGCGCAGTCGGGGTTGAGTAGTTAATCGGATTCCCAAATTCATTTACGAAGATGTAATCCGAGTCATGCCATTCACTTCCCGCCATGAGTCTTTCCTGCACTTGAGCCCGCCTATGCGCTCGCAGGTTGAATCCGATAACTGATCGAGGAATCATCCTTCGCTATTGTGAGTTCATTGACGAACGCGATGCAATTCGCGAAGTGATTGCTCAAGATGGATCCTTCTCTTGGGGTTACAACGACCAACCAAGACCACATCCACTCTTTAACCGACTAGGCGTGGTCGAAAGGCAGATGACTCAACTCAAAGACCGTATTGGCCTCAATCCGAGCGAGCGCGGACGCATGAGCTACACGGAGATGAAGACCGAAGGAGTCTTAGGAAAACTAATCGCAAACAGAAACAAGCCAAATGGCAGCGCACCAGACTAGAGCAGTGTGAACGAATCAAAAGTGCAATGCTTTGGTTTTCGCCCTTGCAATCACTCCGAAGGTTGGCTTGTCTTCAGTACCCCCACTTATCCTTAGGAGCACAGGTATGATCGCACCTCCGTTTAGAAATTTTATTAACTTCTTTTGAACCTTCTTTGCCTGCTCTCTGGCTAAATGACCCACTGTTATTACTTCGTATCCGTCGCCATCTTCGGCATCGGTAACCAAGAGCACCATGACCGCATTTGAATCATGGGGATTGTGGGGCTCGGGAAGCAGAATACCCGCAAACCAATCACTTCTGGAATCCTTTTCCTGTTCAAGTCGACGGTGAACTTCGCCAATTGCATCTTGATGAAAGCTTTCCCCAACGACATCCAAAAATTGCATCTCATCGTCACACAGCACATTTACGGAGCCAGAATGCGACTTGATGGAGTGATCTACTTCCTCCATTAGAGCATTTGGAAAAACCATTTGGATTCCACTTGAGCCGCGAGTAACCGCCTCTTCAAGCTCTCTAATGAATTCGGAGCCATAGGTCACTACTGAAACAGACGCACTGTTGGCGCTTTTCTTATTGAATATCCCCATCCCAAAAGTATTCTCAACGAGCGAATGCCTGTCCATGGCCTCAACGGTCATATATTGCTAACACTTTGCTAACACTAAGTAGGAAGTCTTGTGAAACACCAAGGGAAATGTGACCCACTTTCCAGACGATTCACGCTGAAAAGTGGGTCACTATGGAAACTAGAAAGCGTATGAAACATACCGACCGCGACTGAAAATCGTGAGGTCGACAGTTCGATCCTGTCCCGAGCCACTTAATACCTTCAAACCACACCCGTGAAACGCAACAACGCCCTGACCATCGCCGTCAGGGCGTTGCGCTTTATGGTGATCAGTTGATCAGTTGAGGGTTAACTCAATCGTCATGACCAACCACAACTAGAGGGCCAACTGCTGGCAGAGCAGGGACGCCGGGAAGAAGTGTTCCCGTGAATCCGATCGCAAAGCTAGCGATTGGCTTTTCGTGATCGATTGAAGAGAGTGTGAACTTGGCTGTTACGAGTGCCTTGCCGTTGGTAGCTGCAATCCACTTTCCTTTGCTATTACCAGGAATACTCCAGTAGAAGAGATCTCCGCTGCCTGTTGCAGTTCCCAGTCCGCTTACAACCGAGTAGGACGTGATTGGGCCTTCGAACTTCCATTGACGATTCACTTGCCACTTCACTTGGCCGCTCACTGCGGTAGAAGTGTCAAAGATCGAAAGTCCGCTCTTGATTGAGAGTTGGAAACTTGCGCTACCAATGGGCGACTTGTACTTACCATTGGCACTGACGTTAGTCTGGGTTTTTGGTGGCGTAACAACCGCGGCCTTAACTACAAGAGACCCTGTGCTGGTTGTATCAAGGAAGTACTTAGTGCCTCCGTTTCCACCAGAGCATGTGATGACATACGTGCCAGCAATGGTCTTGTTGGAATAGACAGGGTTTGTGTTACATGTAGGTGCAACGAACCCCGAGCTCTCTTCTGGGTGTGAGATAGCGGTTGAGAGATCACCTTTGACTCGCAGATACTTAACTGAGAATTTTGCTGAGGCATCTCCCACATTTACTGTCTTGTTTTCAGGCGTAACGTAAAGAGTTGAAGAGGCAACGCACGATGGCTTCGTCACAGTATTCGCATTCAGGGCAATCGAACCGTGTAGCGAGAGGATGCGACCCAGAACCGTCGCACCTGCTCCACCAACGAAGTTTGAGTTGGAGAGAATGGATCCCTTGAAACTTGAACTTGCTCCCAAGGATGTTGTGCTTCCCACCTGCCAATAGACATTACAGGCCTGACCGCCATTAACGAGGTTTATTTGGCTTGACGCTGCCGTGGAAAGATTTCCGGCCGTCTGGAAAATGAAGATGGCGCCGGGATTTCCCTTAGCGTCAAGAGTCAGGGTCCCGGTGACTCCGAGTCCGGAAGGGATCGAATACACGCCGGAAACAAGAGTTTGGCCACCGATATCGGCGCTCGCTGCAGTAACAGGGGAAGCATTTACTGCTGCGGTGTATGCATTTGTGAGATCAGTCTGCGCAGTGGTCGCGACGGCATCACCGAAGTGATAACCGCCGTTGAGTACAAGCGAACCTGCATCTGTGTAAGAAATTGTTGGGAAAATTCCGAGGTCGCCTTGGACGCTCGATTTTCCGGTGTTTGCGATACCAGTACCTGACAAGAGGGCAAAGCCGTCGGCCTTACCAAGTGAAATGGTGCTCGCAGCCATGCCGTTTGGTGCAGTCACAAATATGAGACCGGTGACCATTGCTGTTGCCATTAGAAGGTGTACTGCTTTTTTTGGGTCGCTAAGGGCCTGAATCTTTTCTTTGGTTCTCATCTTTTTACTCCATTAGGTGAGTGCCCCAGATGATCCCTATATCGACCTGAAGTTGCATCGGATATTTATTGATTCTGCTCAAGGTGAAACTAGCCGAGAATTTTTAGCAACTTCCAAGGAATTTCTGTCAGGACTCTGTCAATTCGGTGAGAGCCTCGCAGGCCCAAGCTGTCCGCATTCGTGGAGCTAGAAGAGCGTGGGTTCCCCACACAGCGCCTCAAAACGGGCGGCGAGGGCATCAGCATTACCTGAAATTACCACCCGTTTATCCCTCACCATTTCCCCGAAAACAATTTGCACATCTCGTCTCCGCACTTCAAAGGCCTTTGATAACTCCTTGAGGACGGCCGAATTTGCCTTTCCATCGACTGCTGGCGCCTGCACTGCAACTACCAATCGTGG
>JANYDL010000053.1 GCA_025363635.1 Actinomycetes bacterium | reverse complement strand
CTCTTAATTTGGCGAAATTATTATCAACCGATGAGTCCGCGGGATACATTCATGGAGTGCTAGGAAGAGTTTCATCGATTAAATCTGATTTGGCTTTATAAGTTTTTTAACAAGGTAGTTACGGTCTTCTAGCCATGAATTGACCAGAGATTCTGAAATTCTCAGAAGTATCGCAATGGTCGCACGATCGCTAGACCGGATGGTGAGTATTTCGCCATTCCAATCGGACCGTTTAAAAGCCAATTGCGTCACAAAGTAGAGGATCTTTTCTGAGTCTGCATCTCGTGGTGAAAGAGATCGAATCTTCCGTAAATCGAAGACAGTTTTGCTCCTCAACTCATCACCTAGGGGAGGCCGAAAGTTGTCATCGACAGGCGGTGTCTGAAGCAGATGCGCGAGAGGAATACGGAAGAAGTGAGCGATTTCTAGGGCGCGATCGATGCTCAGAGATCGCTCTGCTCGCTCGTATGATCCAAGGGTTGCGGCGTTTAGCAAACCCTTCGACGATATCTGCACCTTGATCAGAGAGAGGCCACGGGCAAGACGAATTGATCGGATTCTTTGACCGATCTTTTGCGGGGTCGTTTCTGTGAATATTTCTTGAGCCATGTGAAAAGAGTAGGCGGGGCGCTGATGCACTCCGGAAATTATGCACAGAAAGCCTCTTCGGAGTTCATCCATGACCTCGTGATAGGCTAACGGCACGTTCCTTTAAGACCCGTCCTGCGAGGCGGGGAAGGAGTATTTAATGAGTATTGCCCTCTCCGCGGTTGATATATCCCGCGCTTTAACCCGTATTTCTCATGAAATCCTGGAACGCAATAGCGGTAGTGAATCTATCGTTTTAATGGGAATCCCCACACGCGGGGCCTTTCTCTCGCAGCGTCTTTCTATCATGATCGAATCGATCGAGAAATCTCCCGTCAGTGTCGGCACTCTCGACATCACGCTCCATCGAGATGATTTACGTCTCCATCCGATTCGCGCACTGGTGCCCACATTGGTGCCCAAAGGGGGCATAGAGGGCAAAAACGTCATTCTCGTTGATGATGTCTTATTTTCAGGAAGGACTATCAGAGCGGCCCTAGATGCACTCGGTGAAATGGGCCGCCCCAAATCTGTGCAGTTAGCAGTTCTGGTTGATCGTGGCCATCGACAACTTCCTATACGTGCTGATTACGTTGGTAAGAATCTGCCCACTTCGCGAGGAGAGATCGTAAAAGTGCGTCTTGGCGAAATCGATGGCGCTGATGAAGTGTTGCTTGAACCCGAGGGAAATCAATAATGCGCCACTTACTTTCAGCCTCGGATTTAACCTATTCGGAAGCTCTCAAGATATTGGACACCGCTGCGCAGATGGCTCGTGTATCAGAGGGACCCGTGAAAAAATTGCCAACGTTACGTGGTCGCACAATCGTTAATTTATTTTTTGAGGATTCAACAAGAACACGTATTTCATTTGAAGCTGCTGCTAAACGACTTTCTGCCGATGTCATTAACTTCTCCGCAAAAGGTTCAAGCGTCAGCAAAGGCGAATCTCTCAAAGATACGGCGCAAACATTACAAGCGATGGGGGCTGATGCAATCATCATTCGCCATGACTCCTCTGGGGCTCCTCAGAGATTGGCGGATTCTGGTTGGACTTCAAGCGTTGTAATCAATGCGGGAGATGGCACGCATGAGCACCCCACGCAAGCACTTCTTGATGCATTCACAATTAGGAAGCATCTCAAAGTGGGAGTAGGTGATTTATCGGGATTAACAATTGCGATCGTGGGTGACATTTTGCATTCGCGAGTCGCGCGTTCCAACGTGACGCTGTTATCGCTGCTAGGTGCTCAAGTCATTTTAGTCGCTCCGCCAACTCTGCTTCCCTTAGGTGTTGAATCTTGGCCAGCTCAGATTTCCTTCGAATTAGATTCAGTTCTTCCTTATGTGGATGCAGTCATGATGTTGCGAGTTCAACAAGAAAGAATGAACGACTTTTTCTTTCCTACCGCGCGTGAATACTCACACTACTTTGGACTTAATGCGGATCGCTTGGCGCTACTAAAACCTTCAGCAATTATTATGCATCCTGGACCTATGAACCGTGGCTTAGAAATAACGGCTGCATGCGCAGATAGTGCCCGTTCGGTGATCGTGGAACAAGTGGCCAATGGCGTGAGTGTTCGCATGGCAGTTCTCTACTTACTAGTGGCGGGGGCGCCAGATGAGAATGGGGAAAGTTTGGCATGACAAAATATCTTGTAGAGCGTGCAACACTTACCGATGGTTCTCAATCAAACATCTTGATATCGGAGGGCGTCATCAAGTGGGTTGGGCACTCCGTTCTGCCAGTCGAAGTACAGGACGCGATTCGCGTAGATGTAAACGGGGCAATTGCTCTCCCTGGACTAGTTGATCTTCATACGCATCTACGTGAACCCGGTAGAGAGGATTCAGAGACAGTTCTTTCGGGTTCACGCTCTGCTGCAAAGGGCGGTTTTACGGCGGTATCTGCAATGGCAAATACATTTCCTGTTGCAGACACTGCCGGCGTAGTCGAACAGGTATATCGACTTGGTCAATTGGCAGGATTTGTTGACGTTTTTCCCATTGGAGCGGTAACCCAAGGATTGGCTGGTAAGGCACTCGCGGAGTTAGGTGCGATGGCTGATTCAGAAGCACGGGTGCGAGTTTTTAGCGATGATGGTAATTGTGTGTTCGATCCCATGGTGATGCGAAGAGCTCTCGAGTATGTGAAGAAGTTTGGTGGTGTTATTGCCCAACATGCGCAAGATCCGGTTCTCACCGTGGATTCACAAATGAACGAAGGAATCATCTCGTCGCGACTTGGGTTGAAAGGTTGGCCTTCTGTAGCAGAAGAGGCAATTATTGCCAGAGACGTTCTATTAGCAGATCACGTTGGTTCTCGACTTCATATTTGCCATGTCACGACTGCGGGCGGAGTTGAGATTATTCGATGGGCCAAATCGAGAGGAATTCAGGTAAGTGCTGAAGTTACCCCTCATCACTTACTGCTTACCGACGATTACGCGAGAAATTTTGATCCAGTTTTCAAAGTTAATCCGCCACTTCGGACGCAAGAAGATGTTATGGCTCTTCGAGAAGGTTTAGCGGATGGAACTATAGATATTGTGGCCACAGATCATGCTCCTCATCCAAGCGAGAGTAAAGAGTGTGAGTGGCAAGCCGCGGCATTCGGAATGATCGGACTTGAGACTGCACTTTCCATCGTGCAACTAACGATGGTTGAAAGTGGACTTATTTCCTGGTCGCACGTTGCTGATCGAATGTCACTTGCGCCGGCAAAGATTGGTCGTTACTCCGATCATGGTCAACCAATTCTGCCCGGTTCAACTGCAAATCTGACTTTTGTTGATTCAGGGGGTTCGTGGAAAGTTGACCGTGACCTCATGCTCTCTCGAAGTAGAAATACTCCATTTCATGGCATGGAGCTACCGGGGCAGGTAGTTGCAACTTTTTATCGCGGCGAACCAACGGTTTTAAATGGTGCGCTGGTGCGAGGTACACGTGTCTCCTAAAGCGTTTGTGGTACTTGATGATGGTCGAATCTTCGAAGGTCGTAGTTGGGGCGCCGTTGGCCGCACCTTTGGCGAGGCAGTATTTGCAACAGGGATGACTGGTTATCAGGAAACTTTGACAGACCCCTCGTATCACAGGCAGGTGGTCGTCATGACCTCCCCACATATCGGCAATACGGGGATGAATATTGAAGACAATGAATCTCATAGGATTTGGGTCGCTGGTTTTGTAGTGCGAAACCCAACAAGGGTGGCGAGTAATTGGCGAAGTGAAGGAGATCTCGAGGCAGAGTTGATCCGTCAAGAAATCGTTGGGATACAAGGTGTAGATACTCGTGCTCTGACGCGACATCTGCGCGACCGTGGAGCTATGCGAGTAGGTATCTTCTCTGACTTACATTTGTCACGCGAAGAGATGGTAATTGAAGTCCGAAGGAGCCCATCTATGGGCGGCGCTTTTTTGGCGAGCGAAGTTTCTACTCGCTCCACCTACGTGATACCGGCAGTTGGTGAAAAAAAGTACGTCGTCGCGGCTATTGACCTTGGCATCAAGGCTGCTACACCTCGAGCCCTTGCTCAACGCGGAGTTGAAGTGCATGTCTTTCCATTCGATGTTACTTTGGCAGAGATTAAAGGGATAGATCCCGATGGCGTTTTTCTCTCCAACGGGCCCGGTGATCCGTCAACCATGAATGAAGTAGTAGAAACTGTGAGAGAGATTTTGAACGAGGAGATACCTTTCTTTGGTATCTGCTTCGGACATCAAATTCTTGGAAGGGCTCTTGGATTCAGTACCTATAAATTGCAGTTCGGCCATCGTGGAATTAATCAACCCGTGCTAGACCGATCCACCAGCAAAGTCGAGATTACAGCGCACAATCACGGCTTTGCCCTTCAAGCGCCAACTGAAGATATTTTTACAACGGTCTACGGACCTGGTGAGGTAAGCCATGTGAGCCTCAATGATGGAGTAGTCGAGGGGATTCGCATGCTGGAGATTCCAGCCTTTAGCGTTCAGTACCACCCAGAGGCAGCGGCAGGCCCGCATGATGCAAACTATCTATTTGACCGTTTTGTCGACCTAATGGCAAAGGATGCAAACTAATGCCCGCAGATCCATCCATTCAGAGTGTCTTAGTCATCGGTAGCGGGCCGATTGTTATCGGACAAGCTTGCGAATTTGATTATTCAGGAACACAAGCCTGCCGAGTTCTCAAGGCTGAGGGCATCAGAGTTATTTTGGTGAATTCAAATCCCGCGACAATTATGACCGACCCAGAATTTGCGGATGCTACATACATAGAACCTATCACCACAGAGTTTCTTGAGCGCATTATTTTAAAAGAGCGTCCAGATGCGCTATTGGCAACTTTAGGAGGACAGACTGCACTTAATGCGGCAATGGGACTGCATCACAGTGGCATTCTCGAAAAATACAACGTGAAATTGATCGGGGCGGATGTCAATGCTATTCAACGGGGTGAGAACCGTGAACTATTTCGTGATGTTGTAGAAAAAGTTGGTGGAGAGTCTGCCCAGTCGATTATTTGTCACGATATTGAAGAATGCTTCATCGCTGCTGAACTGTTGAATTATCCCGTGGTTGTGCGACCATCTTTCACAATGGGCGGACTGGGCTCGGGCATTGCCTTTGATGAATCCGATCTGGAATTGATTGCTGGGGCTGGGATTCGACATAGCCCGACTTCGGAGGTGTTACTGGAAGAGAGCATTATCGGTTGGAAAGAGTTCGAGCTTGAAGTTATGCGCGATCGGAAAGATAACGTAGTGATCGTATGCAGTATTGAAAATCTTGATCCAATGGGCGTTCATACAGGGGATTCGATCACCGTTGCCCCGGCCATGACATTAACCGATGTTGAATTCCAAAAGTTGAGAAATCTTTCACTCGACATCATTCGCGAAGTCGGGGTTGACACCGGCGGTTGCAATATTCAATTTGCCGTGAATCCAAATTCTGGTCGAATCATAGTTATCGAGATGAATCCGCGCGTTTCGCGCTCAAGTGCCTTGGCATCTAAAGCAACTGGATTCCCTATCGCAAAGATAGCGACAAAGTTGGCTATTGGTTTCACTTTAGATGAAATTCAAAATGACATTACAAAAGTAACCCCGGCCTCTTTTGAACCGACATTGGACTATGTAGTTGTGAAGGCGCCGCGATTTGCTTTTGAGAAATTTCCTGACGCAGACCCACGTCTGACCACAACAATGAAGAGTGTGGGTGAGGCTATGGCAATCGGGCGTTCTTTCCCAGAGGCATTGCAGAAAGCGCTGAGGTCGCTGGAGCGAAAAGAGGCTCCTTTTGATTTTCCAATCGAGGTGCCAGAAAGTACCAAGCGAGCGCTCTTGGCATCGATTGGAACGCCGACAGAATATCGACTTCGAGAGACTCAACAGGCCTTGTGGTTTGGAGCAGAAATCGAAACTGTGTATGAAATAACAAAGATTGATCGATGGTTTTTGAATCAGATAGAGATGATTAATGCCCAAGCTCGTGAAATTTCAGCACCGGGGGAGCTATCTGAAGATTTATTGCGCGATTCAAAAAGGCTTGGATTTTCGGACGCGCAAATTGCAACCTTGAGAGGAATTGAAGAAGAAGATGTTCGACGACAACGGCACCATTTGGACATTCGACCTGTCTATAAGAGCGTTGATACGTGTGCCGCCGAATTTGAAGCTTTTACTCCATATTACTACTCGAGTTACGAAGAGGAGTCTGAAGTTCGATCCAGAACGAAACCAGCAGTGATTATTTTGGGAAGTGGACCCAATCGAATTGGCCAAGGAATTGAATTTGACTACTCCTGCGTGCATGCATCTTTTGAACTTCATGAACACGGAGTCGAGACGATCATGATCAACTGCAATCCCGAGACAGTTTCAACCGATTACGACACGAGCGATCGTCTCTACTTTGAACCCCTGACCTTGGAAGATGTCCTTGAAGTGATCCATGCTGAAACACTGGCCGGCCCTGTGCTGGGAGTTATTACCCAGTTAGGCGGCCAAACTCCCCTGGGACTTGCATCTGCTTTAAAGAGCGCAGGAGTGACAATTTTGGGAACGAGTCCCGAAGCGATAAATATGGCAGAGGAGCGAGGCGCTTTCGGCGCCATGCTTATAGAGGTGGGATTGACCGCGCCCCGCTTCGGTATGGCAGGTTCGCGACAAGAGGCTATCGAGATTGCCCATGAAATTGGTTACCCCGTATTGGTTCGACCCTCGTTCGTTCTTGGAGGTCGAGGCATGGAGATAGTTTATGACGATCATGCTTTAGCAGGATTTATTACTCGCGCGACGGACATTACCCCAGATCATCCAGTCTTGGTTGATCGTTTCCTTGATGCTGCAATCGAAATTGACGTAGATGCTTTATTTGATGGAGAAGATCTTTTCCTTGGTGGGGTGATGGAGCATATTGAAGAGGCCGGAATTCATTCTGGTGACAGCGCATGCGTGATCCCAGCAATGACGATCAGTTCAGATCAACATAATGAAATTCGGGAAGCCACATTAAAAATCGCGAATGGGGTGGGTGTACGAGGGCTCATCAATATTCAATTTGCGGTGGCCGACGGAGTCCTCTACGTGCTTGAAGCAAATCCACGGGCGTCTAGGACAGTTCCCTTTGTGAGTAAGGCTACCGGCGTCCCTCTCGCGAGGGCCGCAGCGCGAATTGCGATGGGTGTTTCGATCGCTGATTTACGCAACGAGGGACTTCTTCCCCGCGAAGGCGATGGGGTAGCCAGAGGAATTTCAGTTAAGGAAGCAGTACTTCCCTGGAATCGTTTTCGTAGGGTTGATGGCCGAGGTGTTGATTCGGTCTTGGGGCCAGAGATGAGATCCACCGGTGAAGTAATGGGAATCGCAGAAACCTTCGGTGAAAGTTATTCAAAGAGTCAAACAAGTGCTTTCGGTTCTTTGCCAAAAGTCGGAAAGGTTTTCATTTCTTTAGCGAGTAAAGATAAAGCGCAGGGTATTGAGCCTGCGCGTGAATTAGCGGAGATGGGCTTTGTATTAATTGCAACTGCTGGAACATCGCAATATCTTTCTGAGCACGGTATTAGCACCACGCTAGTGCGAAAAAATTCCGAGGGACCGGGCCTCTTTGGCGAAATTACGGCCGTGGATCTAATTGAGTCGGGGAATGTCGATCTGGTTATAAATACGCCGGTTGGTCGTGGAACGAGACAAGACGGTTGGCTCATCCGTACAGCGGCGGTACAGCGTTCGATACCATGTATCACCACTACGGCGGGATTCAGCGCGGCTGTTGCTGGAATCAAAGCTTTGCGAAAGGGCGAATTCGGAGTGCGCTCACTTCAGGAATGGCTTTCGTGATGGCTTCAACAATCAACAAGCGTGCCGAACAGATCGATGTCACAGTTCTAAGCAATAAACGAATCGGCGCATATCATCAGATTTTGCTGAATATCGGAGAGTTAGTACTACATTGCCATCCAGGTAATTTTGTTGCTATCTCGGTTGGTGACAAGACCTCTTCAATGGTTTTACGTAGAGCATTTGCTATTTCAAGAGTTTCGCATCGCGGTGAGTACGGGGGAACGTTGGAGCTCATAGTTGCTCCTCACGGATCAGGAAGTCGCTGGCTCTGCGAGCAAGGAGAAGGCGCCACTGTGAACATCGTTGCGCCATTGGGTACGGCCTTTGGCATTCCCACTAATCCAGCCCAGGCGCTACTTATTGGCGGCGGGTATGGTTCAGCGCCTTTGTTTGGCTTAGCTGAAGTGCTCAAATCACGTGGCTGTCGAGTAGACATGATTCTGGGAGCAAGTACCTCAAATAAAATTTATGCTCCGATAGAGGGAAAGCGTTCCGTGAATTCCTTGAAGATCTTTACGGAAGACGGAAGCACTGGAATTCTGGGGAAGGTAACAGATCCGCTTCCGAGTCTCATCGCAGAAGGAGTGGTGGACGTCATCTACTCTTGCGGCCCGATGGGAATGCTCTCGGCCATCTCTGCAATCGCGCAATCATCACAAGTAGTGCATCAGTGCGCAGTCGAAGAATCAATGGCCTGCGGAATTGGAATTTGTATGACCTGTGTCATTCCTGTAGTGGATGCTACGGGTGTCATTTCAATGTTGCGTACCTGCATAGAAGGACCTGTTATGGATGGATCAACAGTGCAGTGGGATCTGGTCGGGAAGGTTGTCTAAATGATGACAGATGACATTGATCTTTCAGCAAGTTTCGGAAGTGCCTGGTTTCCATGGCCCGTCTTTACGGCTAGTGGCTGTGCGAGTTCTGGAAAGGAATTAGCCCAATTCTTTCCGCTCCGTGAGATTGGAGCAGTGGTCACAAAATCAATTTCCATCAAGGCTCGCTCTGGACGTCCAACTCCGCGTATGGCTGAAACTCCAAGTGGCATGTTGAATTCAATAGGTTTACAAGGACCAGGTATCGATTCATTTCTTGAAAACGATATCCCGTGGCTAGTTGCCCAAAACACACGAATTATCGTTTCGATCTCTGGTGAGACGGTGGATGAGTTTTCAGTTCTTGCTCGTCGGTTGCGTTCTGTCCGTGGAATATGCGCAGTTGAAGTAAATATCTCCTGTCCCAATGTCGAAAATAGAGGCCTGGTTTTCGCATGCGATCCAGAGGCATCGCGATCCGTGATTGAAGGTGTGCGAAGAACTTTAGGAGGAGATCTACCAATTATCGCGAAGCTTTCACCTGACGTGACTGACATTGTTCACATTGCACGTGGTGTCGTTGATGCAGGCGCCGATGGACTTTCATTGATCAATACTCTCCTAGGAATGGTGATTAATACAGATACCTTACGTCCACATCTGGCAGGAAAGACAGGAGGCCTATCTGGTCCTGCAATTAGACCAGTCGCGGTTCGTGCTGTGTATCAAGTGCATGCAGCCTTGCCTGAAGTTCCAATCGTGGGAATGGGTGGAGTGCGTTCGGGACGCGATGCCTTTGAAATGATATTGGCAGGGGCTTCAGCGGTGGCAGTGGGTACGGCCTCCTTCGGAAATCCACGAGCACTTCTTGACATTCAAAACGAATTGAAGAGCCTGCTCAAGGAGAAGGGTTTTTCATCGCTCAAAGAGGCTGTTGGATTTGCTCATAGAGTGGATCGAACGCAACGAGAAGTGAAAGGGTAATAATTATGGAGAAAGCTCCCATCATCTTGGCCATCGACACAACTGACGTTGCTCTTGCTCAATCTTGGATCAAGGCGACAGCAGATTATGTATCAATGATCAAGTTGGGTTTGGAGTTTTTCACGACCTGTGGAGTGGAAGGGGTGAAGCGCATTCAGGAAAATTTGGATGTTGACTTATTCCTGGACTTAAAATTACACGATATACCGAATACAGTTGGAAAGGCTGCACGGGGCGCTTCTTTGCTTCAACCTCGTTTTCTCACAGTTCACGCTTCCGGGGGGCGCTCAATGATTGAAGCTGCCGTGACAAACGCACCGGAGGTAGCAATAACAGCTGTTACCGTTCTCACATCTCTTACCCACACGGATCTCGATCGAATTGGTTTCACGCAGAGTCCTTTAGCATCCGCAGTTCGCTTAGCGCTCCTAGCACACGAGGCTGGGGCTCAAGCAATTGTGTGTTCGCCCCAGGAGACTTCAGAAATCAGGAAAGCGGTGGGTCCAGACTCGATCATCATCACTCCGGGAATTCGTCCACTTTCTTATTTAGGTGACGATCAAAAACGAACGATGACTGCCCGTGAAGCGATCGTCGCAGGTGCCAATTATGTTGTCATAGGTCGTCCGATTACGTCAGAGTGGGCCAATGGGTTGGATGCTATGAAACGCGCGGCTGGAGAGATTGCCGAAGGGTTGCGTTAAGTATGCGACCACCAGATCTCACCCCGGATGAACGAGCGGCTGCATTGCGTTCAGCGACTCAAGCACGTCAATTGCGTGCAGAAGTGAAAGGCAAAGTTAAAAATGGTGAGATATCGATCGCACAGGTTATCGATATGGCACATCGTGATAAAGCAATTGCAAAGATGAGAGTTGTTGAGTTGTTGGAATCTCAAAATGGAGTTGGCAAAGTTCGAGCCCTTACCCTAATGGATCGATTAAAAATATCTCACTCTCGGCGGATTCAAGGATTAGGTGTTCATCAACGTGTTGAATTGTTGCGAGCGCTTAACTCCACATCGGCACGAGGAATACTTCTTGTTTTATCTGGGCCAGGAGGAGTCGGTAAAAGCACCGTCGCCGCACAATTGAGACGTCGATCGAATTTTTGGGTTAGCGTTTCGGCAACCACTCGCGCCCCCCGCGTATCAGAACAAAATGGAGTTGATTATTTCTTTCTGACTGAGGAAGAATTTGATGAGCGTGTCGCGAATAATGAATTTCTAGAGTGGGCCATTTTTGCTGGTGCCCGTTATGGCACTCTTCGCGATGGGGTTGAAAGAGCTTTAGCCGCGGGAATGAACGTTCTACTCGAAATTGAAATTGAAGGAGCACGCCAAGTGCGTGCCCACAGTAAAGATGCCGTCCTGGTTTTCCTGGCCCCACCCAGTTGGCAAGAGCTTGTTGCCAGGCTCGAAGGACGCGGCTCCGACAGCGCCGAACGTCGGGCCCAACGTTTAGCGCTGGCCGAGAGGGAGATGCAATCTGCGGCGGAGTTCGATCATGTGATCGTTAATGATCAGGTCGAAGGGGTCGTCGAAGCACTGGTACTGTTAACCCCTAATCAGAAGGTCCCACGCGGACCTTCGAATTGAGCGTTAAAGGGGCAGCATGGACGGCATTACAAACCCACCTATTGATGAACTTCTTGATAAAAGCGGGTCAAAGTACAGTTTGGTTCTCTATGCAGCCAAGCGCGCGCGCCAGATCAATGCTTACTACTCTCAACTCGGCGAAGGACTGCTTGAATATGTAGGGCCTCTGGTAGAGACCCATGTTCACGAAAAACCGCTCTCCATTGCGCTCCGCGAGATCAATGAAGGACTTCTGACCATCGAGAATCTAGAACCGACCGCTTAGCCTTCAGTCGCGAGCGGTTACTGCGGGTATCCATGTCGATCTCAGGTCGAGAGGTAATTCTTGGAGTTGGGGGAGGGATCGCCGCCTACAAGGCATGTGACCTTCTTCGCCGAATGCAAGATCACGGATTTCTCGTTACCGTGGTTCCGACACCTGCAGCACTGAACTTTGTGGGTAGCGCTACGTGGGAGGCGCTCTCTGGTCGCCCAGTTCATACTCAGGTTTGGGAAGATATTCCTAACCTCCTTCATATTCACCTGGCGCAGGTTACTGACTACATTGTTATTGCGCCCGCAACTGCGGATTTGATTGCACGTCTTGCTCATGGTCGAGCAGATGATCTGCTGACAAACGTTGTCCTTGCAAGCGGAGTGGCAAAATTAGTTGTTCCAGCGATGCATCCTGAAATGTGGGCCGATGCGGCTACGCAGTACAACGTTGCTCTTCTTCGTAATCGCGGATTAATCGTTCTCGAGCCTGATACAGGGCGTCTGACTGGGAATGACATTGGTCCAGGTCGATTCCCAGAAACAAGTCGGATACTTGAAGCACTTCATGAAATTCATATGACGAAAGCAGATCTTCTTGGAAAGAAGGTCATTGTAACAACTGGTGGGACAAGGGAGCCTATAGATCCCGTGCGTTACATTGGCAATAGGTCCTCTGGTAAACAAGGATTTGCAATCGCCCAGGCTGCCTTGGCTCGGGGTGCACAAGTATGTGTCATAGCGGCAAATTGTTCAGAGCTCGAACTTCCGGGAGCAGAGATAATTCCCGTCGAAACGACAGCACAATTGGGCGAAGTTCTGAAGATCAAATTCCCAGAATTCGACATACTCGTAATGTGTGCTGCTGTGGCAGATGCCAAACCTTTGCTTGTAAGTCCTGAGAAAATCAAAAAACAAAAACTCACGTCGATCAACTTAGAAGCAAATCCTGACCTGCTTGCTCAAGTGTCGGCAACGCGGAGGGTAGGACAAAAAGTCATTGGTTTTGCGGCGGAGACTGAAAATCTCTTAGAGAATGCCCAAGCCAAATTAGTGGCAAAAAATCTAGATATTCTCTATGTCAATGATGTTTCCGGAGGAGCCATCTTTGGCTCAGATTCCACGAAAGGTTCCATTATTCTATCTTCAGGAACGGTTATTAGCGTTTCCGAAGCTTCAAAAGACACGTTAGCCAATGTCCTACTCGACCAACTCACTTAAGTTAGGTTAATCCAATGTCACAACGTCTCTTTACTTCAGAATCGGTTACCGAAGGCCATCCAGATAAGATCGCTGACCAGATTTCAGATGCAGTGCTCGATAGCTTGCTCTCGCAAGATTTCAAAAGCCGCGTAGCAGTTGAAACACTGATCACGACTGGACAAGTTCACGTGGCAGGAGAAGTCACCACTGAAGGCTATGCCGACGTTATGGGAATTGTACGCAAGACGGTGAATGAGATCGGGTATGACTCATCAGAGAAGGGCTTTGACGGAAGTACTTGCGGCGTTTCCTTATCGATTGGACAACAATCACAAGATATCGCGCAAGGTGTGAACGACGCCTATGAAAATCGAATCTCTTCCTCCATCGATCCCCTTGATTTGCAGGGTGCCGGTGATCAAGGATTGATGTTCGGTTACGCGTGCACTGATACAAAAGAATTGATGCCACTTCCCATTTCTCTTGCTCACCGACTGGCCCAGCAACTGTCCAAAGTTCGTAAGTCAGGAGAGCTCACTTATCTTCGCCCTGATGGAAAAACACAGGTCACGATTGCTTATGAGGGGAATAAAGCGGTTGCTCTCAAAACAATTGTCATTTCATCCCAACATGCTCCGGAGATTGACGTGGAGAAGACACTGGCTCCGGATGTAAAGAGACTTGTCATCGATCCAGTACTCGCAGATGTCGAACTATCTCAAAGTGATCTCACAGTGCTCATCAACCCAACAGGACGTTTTGTGATTGGCGGACCTATGGGCGACGCGGGTCTTACCGGACGAAAGATCATTGTTGATACCTATGGAGGGATGGCAAGACATGGCGGCGGAGCCTTCAGTGGAAAAGATCCATCAAAAGTAGATCGTTCGGCTGCCTATGCCATGCGCTGGGTAGCCAAGAATGTTGTGGCCGCGGGATTGGCAACCCGATGTGAAGTTCAGGTGGCCTATGCAATTGGGAAAGCACACCCTGTTGGTTTATTTGTAGAAACTTTTGGAACCGAAAATGTTCCGGTCAGCAAAATTCAAGAAGCGGTAATAGCGACCTTTGATCTTCGCCCTGCAGCGATTATTCGTGACTTAAATTTGCTCCGACCTATTTATTTAGCGACGGCTGCATATGGACATTTTGGTCGAGAGTTGCCGGATTTCACTTGGGAAAAGGCAGATCGAATTGAAGGTCTGCGCAACGCTGCGCAGTAAATATTATGGTCGCACGACCGCTGGTTTTAAAGACGCAAGTGGGTCGAGCGGGGAGATTAACTAGTACAAAGGAATTTCCCATCGCCCGTGTACTGGTCGACACAGGTGTCTACCATCTAGATTCTGCATTCGACTACCTTGTCCCTGAAATATTTTCGGATGCTGCCAATGTTGGAGTTCGCGTAGCCGTGCCATTTGGTTCGACTCTGTGCGAAGGCATTGTCGTCGAGCGCGCGATGAAAACTGAGCGTTCTGGAGAGCTCAAACAAATATCAAAAGTGCTTTCCCCGCATCGCATAGCAACAGCTGAGTCACTGGAGATTATCCAGCGAACCGCACAAAGATGGGCTGCGAATCCTTACGACATTCTGCGAAGTGCAATTCCGCCAAGAGTTTTACATGTGGATCGGAGTTATGCACGGTCAGAGAGACCCTCTGATACCTTGAATTTCGCGCATTCGAAAGAAATTCCAAGCAGATTGAAAGATACAAATATTCGTGCTTATTGGTCTCTTCCACCTACGCCTGATTCTTCCGATCTCTTCGTCGAACTTATTCGCTCTAGATCTGCATTTGGACAAGTTTTGATCATTGTGCCCGATGAGTGGAGTCTTCAATCCTTATTTTCAAAGATTCAGACGGCTATGCCGAACCGAGAAAGCGTACGAATTGATGCGCAGGTCTCGCGTTCTGAGAGGTATCGAAATTTTCTGCGGGTCGTGGATGGAGGGGCCGACTTGGTTTTTGGCATGCGTGGAGCGGTTTTTACGCCTCTCACAAGCAACTCCACAATCATTGTTATTGGTGAGAGTTCGCCTCATCTATATGAAAAACGGAATCCGGGATGGAATGCACGAGATGTTGCGATACTTCGTTCGCAGATTCAAGAGACAAACCTTGTACTGATCGGTTATAGCCCGTCACTAGAGGTGGCTCACCTCATTGATGCAGCCTCCCTGACTCTAATTTCATCGAAGCAACGTCGTACGGTTTCAGCGCATGAATCGGCAAAAGGGGAACTTCTTCCAAGTAGAGTCTTTTCACTTGTACGAAAATCATTGAAAATTGGACCGGTTCTCTTCCTCGTACCGAGTAAAGGATATGGCAATGCAGTTCTATGTTCGAAGTGTAGAAATGTAGCTTTCTGTAAATGCGGTGGGAAGCTTCAACGTAAATCTTCCCATGCAGATCCAGAATGCGCACTGTGCATGGCTCAGTATCCATTGTGGAAGTGCACTTGGTGTCAATCATCTGCGATTTTCATTGCCTCACGTGGAATCGATCGCTTCGCCGAGGAAATTGGAAGGTCTTTTCCGAACTTTCCCATCATCAATTCATCGGGCGACCACATAACTAGAATAGTTTCGAATGTCCCTTCATTAATAGTTGCAACTCCAGGAGCAATTCCCAGTCTCCACGACGGTTTTGCAGGAGTTGTGTTACTTCAAGGTATGCGATTCTTTGGACACAGTGATTTGCGTTCGTCTGAACGCGCCCGGGATCTTTTTTTCGAGACGGCCGCGTTAGCGTCGACTACAGCCGAGGTGGGCGTCGTTATTGATCCTGTTCATCCAATCGTGTCTGCACTTAATTTGTGGGATCCAACTTTTATGGCACGAAAAGAGTTGATGGAACAAGCAGATGCTAACTTGCCTCCATATTGGAGAATAGCGATTCTTGAACTAAGCAGTCCCGAGGCAGTCCTTCTCGCACAAGGTTTAGAGAAGGCTAAAAATGAAAAAAGGCTCCCTTCCCGCACGACAATACGTGGACCGTTTGAAACCACTCTAGGAAATTCAAGAATTACGGTGACTGCGCCTGTAAGAGATAGTCAAGAAATGATTGATTTTCTGCATGAATTGCAAAGAAAAAGATCAATCTCACGCAAACTCCTTTTGGAACTTCGAGTAGATCCGTACTCTCTTGCCTGATTAAAGGTTCCAGATTGGTAGGATTACGCGCATGCCAATACAACCCATCCGACTTTTCGGCGATCCTGTGTTAGTCACACCAGCAGCCGAGGTGGTTGATTTTGATAAGGAATTACGTCGCCTTGTTGCTGATCTGACCGAAACGATGATTGATGCTCCGGGAGCAGGTCTGGCTGCGCCGCAAATCGGTGTTCCCCTAAGGGTTTTCGTCTGGGATATCGATGATAATTTGGGTCATCTCATCAACCCGAGTTTAGATTTAAGTGACGAACTCCAAGACGGCGAAGAAGGATGCCTTTCTTTTCCTGATTTGCGATATGACACCCCCCGTGCTTTTAGCGTTGTTGCGAAAGGTTGGAACATGCATGGTGAGCCCGTGGTGCTCGAGGGAAGCGAATTGATGGCACGTGCATTGCAACACGAAACAGATCACTTAGATGGAATTCTCTTTATTGATCGCCTTGATAGCGCTTCGCGTAAGTTGGCCATGAAAGAGATTCGCGAATCTGAATGGTTTGGTTTAGCTAAAGAATATGGAACCACTCCAGAAATTCGCATTTCACCGCACAATCCATTTGGTAAGAGTCTTTAATGCGTCTCGCCGTGGCGGCCACACCAGCTCTGGCCGTTCCCACTTTAGAACACCTTTCATCGAGTGTTCATGAAATCGCATTCATCGTCTCGCGACCTGACAAGCCATCAGGGAGAGGCAAGGCGCTCAAGCAATCGGCCATCGCGGAGTGGGCAGTTCGGAATAAGCATGTAGTGTACAAACCAGAAAAAATTACTGAAATTCTTGAACCCCTAAAGGAAGTTGACCTTCTCCTCACGATCGCATTCGGAACGATGTTGCCTCTCCGAATTCTCTCGGCTCCTAAACACGGGAGCATCAACATGCATTTTTCTCTCCTCCCTCGATGGAGAGGCGCCGCCCCCGTTCAAAGAGCGATCGCAGCCGGGGATGACCTCACTGGCATTACTATCTTTGCTCTAGATGAGGGGATGGATACCGGCCCCATTTATCTCAAGAAGTCCTATCGCATTCGACCCGATAGCACTGCAGGTAAAGTCTTAGAGGAACTGGCGCTATTAGGTCCTGAATTGGTAGAGCAAACAATCGATCTGATTTCCTCTGGAATTGCACCAATTCCTCAGCAGGAGGCGGGGTCGAGTCTCGCACAGAAAGTATCGAAGGGCGAAGCACAAATCCGTTGGGGAGAAGACGCGGAGACAGTCTCGCGAAATATTCGTGCCTTCACGCCCCTTCCAGGATCTTGGACTCTCTGGAAGCGAGAGCCTCTTCGAATCATAGAAAGTGAAATTGCGGCGAGTGGTTTGGGTTTACGGACGGGTGAAATTCATTTAATGGGGAACCAAGTGATTGTTGGCTGTGAATTTGACACTGCAATTCGTCTCATTGAGGTAAGAGCGGCGGGAAAGAATTCTATGACCGCATTTGCATGGAGCAATGGGGCTCGGATTGGCGTTGGTGAGTTTTTTGACCAAAAGTAGTTTTAGGAAACCTCGGCCAGAACTGTCGCGAACCATTGCCTTCGAAGTTTTGACGCAAGTCAATCAGGGCCAGGCGTATGCAAATCTACTATTACCAAAGTTGCTCGGAGACAGTGTTTTAGAGCTCCGTGATAGAGCCTTTGTCACCGAATTGGTCTACGGCACGCTCAGAATGCAGGGTCGTCATGATTGGATACTTGCGCAGGTAAGTGATCGTGATTGGTCAACCGTCGACTCAGGAATAGTAGACATTGCGCGTATGGGTGTTCACCAACTTTTTGAAATGAGAATACCCAATCACGCAGCAGTGTCATCGACTGTAGAACTCGCGCGAAAGGTTTTAGGGGAGTCGCGTGCCACCTATGTCAACGCCTTACTAAGAAAGGTCAGTTCGTTTTCCCTTGATGATTGGCTCATCGGAGTTGATGAAATTGAAGACGAAATTGAGCGACTTTCAATCAAATATTCACATCCCGAATGGATTGTCTCTTCATATTTTGATCTCCTTAAGACAACGGACGAAGTCGTTTTGGCGCTACAAGCGAATAATGTTCCCGCCTCACCTACCTTGGTATCATGGCCAGGACGTTCAGAGCCCTCAGATTTGCTTGAACTTGGCGGAGTTGCAACGCGGTATTCACCTTTTGGTAGCACGTGTGTCGGAATTCCGTCGGAGATAGATCTCATCAAGAAACGTCGTGCAGGTGTTCAAGATGAGGGATCCCAACTTGTCTCTTATATCTTTTCTCAAGCGGCAAAATCACATCATGATTGGCTTGATCTGTGTGCGGGTCCTGGAGGAAAGGCAGCGTTGTCTTCGAGCATCGCTCAGGGTCTAGGTATCGCATTTACAGCAAACGAACTCTCTCGGGCACGAGCAACTCTCGTTGAACAAGTGATAGCGCACGGGAGAGTTTGGGTCGGTGACGGCCGAACAATTGCTGAGCGAGGTGAAACTTTTGGTGCGGTCTTAGCCGATGTTCCTTGTACAGGTATAGGGGCGTTGCGACGCAGGCCAGAGGTACGTTGGCGACGTAAACCTTCGGATCTGGCAGGTCTGTCATCCCTACAAAACCAATTATTGGATAGTGCCATTACAGTTACAGAGCCGGGTGGTCTCATTGCCTATGCAACTTGCTCGCCTCACATTGCCGAGACTCGAGTGCAAGTTGCATCAATTTTGAAACAACGCACTGATATTCGACAAGTTTCAGTCGCTCCGTTCTTGCCAAGTAATTTATTGGATGCAGTAGTGGCGGATTCACTTCAATTGTGGACTCATAAACACGGCACTGACGCAATGTTTTTAGCTCTTTTCGAACGTCTATCGAGCGGAGGTCGATAATGGTTCGAGAAATTCGTATCACGCCAAGTATTCTCAATGCCGACCAAGAGCATCTCGAAGATGAAATTGAAAGAATCGCGAAGGTTTCGGATTTGCTTCATCTAGACATCATGGATGATATTTTTGTGCCTAACTTTACTTATGATTTTGAGCGAGCGTGCCAATTAATCGCTAGAAGTTCGATCCCAGTGGATGCACACCTGATGGTCGCTAACGCCGATCTCATCGGACCTTCATATGCGCAAGCAGGTTGTGGTAGCGTGACAATTCACGCTGAAGCAACGGAAAATATTCCTGCGACTTTGCGATCGATCCGAGGTGAGGGCGCGCGAGCGGGACTAGCCGTAAAGCCTGCTACCGAAATAACTGATTACGCTGAAGTCGTTGACCTCGTCGATATGTTTCTCATCATGACTGTGGAACCAGGATTTGGTGGTCAAGCATTTATGATGGAAATGGTGAAGAAGATTGAAAGGGCAAAGTCCATGATTGGATCACGACCAATATGGCTTCAAGTGGATGGTGGGATTACGCAATCAACTATCGAAATCGCGACACGAGCGGGGGCAGATACCTTTGTTGCCGGAAGCGCGGTTTTTCGTTCGGAGAATCCTGGCCAAATCGTTGAGCAATTGCGAAAATTGGCCCAATCTGTGGCAGGATAGCGACACGTTGTTCCGGGGGTCGGTGTAATTCCGAACCGGCGGTAAAGTCCGCGACCCGACCAAGTTTTCACTTGGACGGTTGACTTGGTGTAATTCCAAGACCGACAGTTACAGTCTGGATAAAGGAATAGACGGTAATGGCGGCGATCTCCTTGAGTGGTTCAAGGTGCTGCCTTTACTTGGACACCCTCGGACTTTTACCGAGGAAGGTTGATCAGTAAATGTCCGTAATTAAATGGTTACTTGAAGCTCAAATTCACTTTGGCTCTAAATCGATCTACTGGCGAGAAGTTGTTGGCGGAAGTTTCGGCTTAGCCAGCGCATTCTTAGGAATGCAACGTAAAGTTTTCGCCTGGCCTATTGGCATCATTGGCGATGGCCTACTTTTTACCGTTTTTCTTGGTTCTATATTCAATGCAGGAGCCAATACTAAGAATTTCTACGGCCAGGCCGGACGAAATCTGCTCTTGGTAGTTGTGAGCGCATATGGTTGGTATCGCTGGTCTCAAAATCGCTCACATGACATAACTAAATCGCCAGTCCAACCTCGTTGGACAACACGTTCCGAGAAGGCCCGCATCATTCCTGTCGTGATCGGCTTCTACTTCCTCTCGTATTTCATTTTCAAGGCTCTGGGGGAGTCTGGCGCCTGGTTACGAGTTGATACATGGATATTCACCGGCACTGCACTTGCAACATATGGAATGAGCAGGGGATACGTTGAGTTTTGGCTCGTATGGATCGCGGTGGATCTCGTCGGTGTTCCCTTCGCATTTAAGAACGGCTATTACCCGACAGGAACGCTGTACGCCATCTATATGCCATTAGTCCTTGTCGGTTTCATCTCATGGTTGCGGATTTCTCGTAAGGAAAAGGAGCGAAGTCTGACATAACTGTCCTACTTCGATTGGGTTGACCCGATAAACTTCACCTATGAAGTCTTTTGAAACCCTCTGGAATGAGTTAGAGAATATTGCAAAGGAACGTCCAGAGGGGTCAGGCACCGTGGCCGCTTTAAACGCCGGTGTGCACGCTATCGGCAAAAAGATTTTGGAAGAGGCAGGAGAAGTCTGGCTAGCGGCTGAGCACGAAACCGACGAGGCGTTGGCGAAGGAGATTAGCCAACTTATTTACCATGTTCAAACACTCATGCTCGCACGTGGTTTGTCCTTGAACGATATTTACCGATACCTCTGAGAGTGGAGAGACAGTGCTAAGAATTGCAGTTCCCAACAAAGGTTCTCTATCGGATGCGGCTACCGAAGTGTTGCGCGAGGCTGGGTATCGTCAACGAGTAGATGCGCGAGATCTGATTCTGTCTGATTCAGAAAATGGCGTCGAATTTTACTATCTTCGTCCTAGAGATATCGCGGTGTACGTCGGCTCGGGAGAATTGGAAGCTGGGATAACCGGCAGAGATCTGCTTATCGATTCGGGGGCGAAGGCTCAAGAGATTTTGGAATTGGATTTTGGTCAATCAACTTTTCGATTTGCAGCCAGTGCTAGTCGAGAATGGTCTCTTTCAGATATAGAGGGAAAACGCGTAGCGACGGCCTATCCAGGTTTAGTGACATCTTATTTGAAATCGCACAGTATCTCGGCCGACGTAGTGCGCCTTGATGGCGCCGTGGAGAGCAGTGTAAGGCTCGGTGTTGCAGATCTGATTGCCGATGTGGTGAGTACAGGAAACACATTGCGACAAGCGGGTCTCAAAGTTTTTGCAGATCCCATTTTGACCAGCGAAGCGGTTCTCATCCAACGTGAAGGTGCATCCATGCCGATGCCCTTAGAAATACTGATTCGTCGATTACAAGGTGTGATAATCGCGCGAAGATACGTTCTTCTCGATTACGACGTACCACTTTCCATGGTAGAAAGCGCGTGCGCAATCACTCCGGGATTAGAGTCACCGACCATCTCCCCCCTTCAGAAAAAGGATTGGGTGGCTGTGAGAGCTATGGTCCTGCGCAAGGATACCAACCATGTAATGGATGAACTATGGGCTTTGGGTGCAAGGGGAATTCTCGTGACCGACATCCATGCATGCCGGTTGTAATAACTACTGAATTCGAGGAATCCCCAATAGATCGAGCACCCTAGACAAATCCCGACGAACTATGATTGTGTCGGCCTGAGCAATGAGTGCGGGTTTGGCACAGAACGCTATGCCTAGATTGGCTTTGATCACCATATCTAAATCATTCGCTCCATCACCGATCGCAATGGTGTGATTTATTGAGATTGATTCCTTACTGGCAAATTCGACTAGTGCTTCGGCTTTTTTAGCCCTATCAATTATTGGACCATTTACTAAACCAGTGAGGTATCCATCCTCAATGTTTAGGCTGTTTGCCCGCACATGCATAATTCCAAGGTGGGCAATTGTAGGACCGAGAACTTCTACGAAGCCTCCTGTTACTATGCCAACAACGTGTCCTAGTTTTTGTAAAGACTCAATCATTTCTTCAGCACCGGTGGTGAGAGTTATTTCCATTTGAACATCCGCGATTACTGATTCGGGTAGACCTTTCAGCAGAGAGACTCTGGCCAGAAGGGATTGGGCAAAATCTAATTCGCCCCTCATGGCGGATTCGGTAATTTGTTTGACTTCTTCTTCTACTCCCGCACGGCGCGCCAAAAGTTCGATAACTTCTTGATCAATGAGGGTGGAATCGACGTCCAGCACAAACATTTTTCTGGCATGAAGAAATTCGGATGTGGTCACGAGCAATTCCAAACTTTGAGCCCTGGCAAAGGCAGAAATCGCGGATCGGGCGGCATCCAGTACTGCACCTGAAATGATGAGATGGAGCGTGGGGACGGCAGAAAATTCACAAGTGATGCTTTCTATGTTCGCACCTAGCACTTCAATGACCTGAGTGATCCCAAAGAGCATTGAAGGGGTTAGGGGGTCAGCAAGCAGGTGGATATGTAAAAGTTCTGCGACATCCACTTCAGAATGGTCTGGAGGGTCAGTAAAGGCGATAGCAATATCGACTCCAAGTTTTACGGCGTGGGCCTGAAGATCATCCTCGATCGCTAGTGCATGGGCCGGGTTGAGGCCAATGAGTACAGAAAGTATAAGTCTGCCGTGGATAACAATTTGCTCGACATCTTCGATCCTGATGGCAAAGGGAGCGAGGGCTTCAAAAAGACCTCTGGCCAATCCTGGAGAATCCGTGGAGGTGAGCAAAATGAGGGCTTGAATATCTTTAGAGCCGCTCGATTTTGTAATCTCCGCCATAGCCGAGAGTTTATAGGTAAGTCTTTGGCTGAAATTGCGTTCTGGGGGCACTATCTTTGGGGCAACATGAGCGAAGATACAGTCGTTAATCTTTCACAAGTTTCCGTTACTCGCGACGAGCGGATTATTTTGGGACCTCTAGATTTCGCCATCGCAGAAGGGGAACGATGGGTTATCTTGGGTCCTAATGGAGCAGGAAAATCTACTCTACTCAAACTCATGGCTGCCATGAATTTTCCAACGCAAGGAACGGTAGAAATACTCGGTTTGCGAATAGGGAAAGTTGATCTTTTTGAACTTAGACCGCGCGTTGGTTTTTGCAGTTCAGCGATGACCGAATTTATTCCATCCGATGAGTTGGTTCGAGACGTAGTTCTCACTGCGGCATATGCGGTCTTGGGAAGATGGAATGAAAATTATGACCTTTGGGATGAGTCACGCGCAATTGCCCTGCTAACGACATTTGGTGTCAGAAATTTAGGCGACAGAGAGTTTGGCACACTTAGCGAGGGGGAACGCAAGCGCGTCCAAATTTGTCGTGCCTTAATGTCTGACCCCGAGATTTTGCTTTTAGACGAACCGGCAGCGGGTCTAGATCTTGGAGGCCGAGAAGATATTTTGTCTCGTTTTGCTCATTTTTCGCGCGATTCTCGCGCCCCTGTTACCGTCCTTGTCACTCATCATATTGAGGAAATTCCTGAAGGCACCACGCACGCATTGCTCATGAAAGATGGCCTGATAGCGGTTTCGGGACCGGTCAATGATGTGGTGACCAGCGAGCATATTAGTGCGGTGTTTGGTTTACCCATCGCGGTCCTAAAAGAGAATGGACGTTTCTCAGCGAGGGCCATGTAGTTTTAAGAAGAAAGAGAGAGCGTGGCCAGAAGACCACGCTCTCTCTTCTACTTCATTTAAGTTATCCGATCCAGATGTTAATGGGTGAGGTTAAGAAATAGATCATAAAGAGCCCTGAAACGAGCAGAAGCAAGGGATGGATCTCTTTCCTTCTTCCCTGGACAAACCGAATGACAACATGTGAGACGAATCCCGCTCCTATGCCAACAGAAATGCTGTAGGTAAAGGGCATAAGGATGATCGTGAGGAAGGCGGGTATAGCGATGCCCAAGTCTTCCCAATCAACACTTTTGATTTGCGTCATCATCAAGAATCCAACGATTACCAATGCTGGAGTTGCTGCTTCATAAGGAATAACGGCAACTAGCGGCGCCAAGAAAGTAGTAAAGAGAAAACATATTCCAGTGACGATAGACGCCAAACCGGTGCGAGCACCTTCTCCTACTCCAGAGGCTGATTCGATATAGGAAGTGTTAGAAGAGATACTTCCCATTCCGCCAGCTACAGCGGCAAGGGAGTCAACAAGCAGGATCTGTTCTGTTTTTGGAATGACTCCTTGTGAATCAACCAACCCCGCTTCGTTGGCAATGGCGGTTACGGTGCCGACTGTGTCAAAGAAGTCCGAAAGTAGGAGGGTAAAGACAAGCAAGATTGCAGAAATTGCACTAATCCGACCGAAGGAACCGAGCAAACTGAAGTGACCTAGAAGTCCAAAGTCTGGCTTTGCTACTATTTTTGATGGGACCCTTGGAACATTGAGTCCCCATCCTTTGGGATTAATCTTGTCGGGTGGCATGAAGTTGGGCCCAATTTTAAATGCAGATTCTACGATCACAGCAAGGACAGTTGAGAGTGCAATTCCGATAAGAAGCGCCCCCTTCACCTTCTTCACAAGCAGAGCGATCATAAGGAAAAGTCCAAAAGCAAAAATGATTATGGGCCAACCAACAAGTGTGCCGTTATCACCCAGTGTCACAGGGACCGGACCTGCTCCCGTGCGGCGAACGAATCCTGAATCAACAAGACCGATGAGAGCAATAAACAAACCGATACCCACCGAGATGGCGATTTTCAATTGTTGAGGAACGGCCCTGAACACGGCGGTTCTAAAACCTGTCAAAACGAGAACTGTAATGATTAAGCCCTCGAGAACAATGAGACCCATTGCATCGGCCCACGTCATTTTTGACGCAATTCCTACCGCAACGAAAGTATTGAGCCCTAGTCCCGTTGCTAGCGCTATCGGGAAATTTGCAACGAAGCCCATAAGAATGGTGAGCACCCCAGCAATAAGAGCAGTCGCTGCCGCAATCATGGCCAGATTGGGATGAGAGCCATCTCCGCCTAGATATTTTCCGTCACCATCTTTACTCAAACCGATAATAAGTGGGTTAAGAGCCACGATATAAGCCATCGTGAAGAAGGTGACAATACCTCCTCGAATTTCGCGCCCCACGGTGGAGCCACGTTCGGAAATTTTAAAATAACTATCGAGCATAACCATCCCCTTACTGTTTTGGTATCGGGGGTGTTTGCGACCCCGTGTGGCTTCACGGCCCACAAGCCGGGGGAGGATGAGCAGACGCTATCGGGAAAAGTTGATCATGTGTGCCTAAGACGCGCGAGAATTCCAAATGCGATGGCGACAGATTGGCCAATCAGGAGCGCAAAGAGGGCCGTCCCTAAGCCGACCTTGCCGCCAAGCGCTGCTCCACAGAGGAGAACCATCGCCTCAATCGTCAATCGAACACGTCCGATCCGTATTCCGGTTCGGTTATGTATACCGGTCATCAAGCCATCTCTGGGACCAGGTCCTAAACCACTTGAGATATAAAGAGAGGATGCAACGCCCACACAGAGAACCCCGAGAAGTGCGAAGAGAATTTGTGCAAGGAAAAGGTTTTGGAGCGGAATTAAATTAACTCCGATTTGCAAAGCAATGGCGATGACGATGATATTCATCAGCGTGCCAAAACCAGGACGTTCCTTGAGTGGAATCCATAAGAGGAGAACCGCGCAACTCGTTACGAAAGTAGCCCACCCCAGATTCATTCCAGTATGAATCGAGAAACCTTGAGCCAGAACCACCCACGGAGAATTGCCAAGAGCTGATTGAACTAAGAGAGCCTCGCCTAAGCCGAAGAGAGATAATCCAAGTAGCAGTATTGCGAAACTCGGGGTCGTTGGCTTCCATCGTCCTTGCGCCCTCCACGGTAGGTGCGGAATCGTTCGATGGGGTCGCAACCATCTTGCGATCTTCACAAAAAGAGTTCGAAACATGATGGCAGGTTATCTCATCGCCTCGGATAGGCTTAAATGCTATGGACCTCTCCTTCCCCGGCATGGGCACGGTCATCAATGTGTTTGCAATTGTCGGAGGTTCAATTCTTGGAATTTTTATCGGAGGAAGAATGTCCAGCCGTACGCGGGCACTCCTAACCGATGTAGTGGGCCTAACAGTCTTATTGGGCGCAGCCAGTGCATTCATTCCTTTGTGGTCGCATCGATACATTGCAGGTGTGCCAAAAGGTTGGCCATTACTCACGATTCTTGCCTCGTTGATTTTTGGAGGACTTCTTGGTTCAGCGCTGCGCCTTGAAGATCGGCTGGAATCGTTGGGTGAAAGGTTACGAGTTAAATTCCGCGCATCAGGGGAGAGTACTTTTGTAGAAGGATTTGTTTCGGCCTCTCTGCTCTTCGCCATCGGGCCACTTGCGATACTCGGAAGCATAAGTGACGGGATGTCAACGGGAATTGATCAACTTGTGTTGAAGAGTTCTTTGGACTTTTTTACGTCAATGGCATTCGCCGCCTCGCTTGGATGGGGAGTCGCGGTTTCAGCGCTGCCAGTTGGAATCTATCAAGGTATCTGGACCGTGGTCGGAATTTTCCTAGGGTCGGTCCTAGATGGCTACCAAGTTGATGCCATGACCATAGCGGGCGGAGTTCTCTTAATCTGCATCGGGTTGCGACTTTTGCGCATCAAGGAGGTCGCTGTCGGTAATCTTCTGCCGGCTCTCGTTTTTGCACCCTTTGTGGCGTGGGGACTCCATGCTTTTATCTAATCAAAAAGTAGAGCCATCAATCACAAATCGATACTTTACATCGCTAGCAACAGTGCGATCGTATGCAACATTTGCGTAGTTCGCTGAAATAACTTCGACATCGCTAACGATCGCGTGACGACCACAAAAGTCGAGCATCTCTTGCATTTCAGGAATTCCGCCAATCATGGAACCAGCCACCGATCGCCGAGCTCCCAGAAGCGTTCCTACGGGGACGGAATACGGCCGAGTAGGTAATCCGATTGCGACGAGCGTTCCGTCGAGATCTAAAAGATTCAGGTAGGGCGCTATATCAAGGCTCGCAGAAACGGTATTAAGAATAAGATCAAAAGATGATGAATGCTTTTTAAGGATTGAACTTTCAGTAGTGCATACAAAAGAGTCTGCGCCCATCGCTAAGGCGTCATTTTCCTTAATTGCGGAGTGCGAAAATACGGTCACTTGGGCACCAAGCGCTTTGGCAAATTTGACCCCCATGTGGCCCAATCCGCCCAGGCCCATCACGCCCACCCTTGTCCCGATATGAGTTTTCCAATGTTTGAGGGGCGAATAAAGAGTGATGCCGGCGCAGAGGAGTGGGGCTACGCCTGCTAGGGAAAGGTTCGTTGGCACATGAACTGCATAATCCTCATTGATCACAAAAGTATTTGAATAACCCCCGAGTGCGTTCTCACCGTCACGATCGAGAGCGTTATATGTGCCCGTCATACCCTCGGTGCAATATTGCTGGAGTCCGCGCTTGCAGTGTGTGCATGTTCGGCAGGAATCGATGAATACGCCGACTCCTATCCTCTCTCCGACGACAAATTTAGTAACTTCAGAACCAACTGAAGTAACAATTCCAACAATTTCGTGGCCTGGCACCATGGGAAAAATGGATGGCCCCCACTCTTCACGAGCCTGGTGAATATCAGAGTGGCAAATGCCCGAAAAGAGTATGTCTAGCCCAACATCATGAGGGCGTAGATCCCGACGTTCAAATTCATATGGAACAAGAGGAGACTTTGAGTCATGCACAACTAATCCACGCGATTTCATGATCCTTCTTTCGTTTTTTTGGGGATGGGTCTGGTGAAATCTCAGTTCTTAAACGGAAGTGGTTCTGGAGATGTGTGACCTGCTTTGGAGGCTCGTGCTGTCACTTGACGCATGTGATGTCGACGACATAAAACTTCATAAGCAATTTCCTGCCCTGAAGTAACGTCTCCAACAACAACCTGTTCACCTTCAGTGATCATCACCCCACCTTCGGTGCGGGCGTTGTGCGTTGCTCTTGCTCCGCACCAGCATAAGGCCTCAACTTGAAGTGTATTTACTCGATCAGATAATTCAACGAGACGAGCCGAGCCGGGAAAAAGAGATGTGCGAAAATCTGTGAGAATGCCGAAAGCAAATACATCGATGCTGAGCCCATCAACAATCTTTGCCAATTGTTCAATCTGCTCCGGCTGATAGAACTGCGCTTCATCGCATATGACATAGTCGATTCGCTCACCCATGGAAAGTTGATCCACAACAAAACGATGAATGTCGATTACTTCATCTACTTCGATTGCTTGTCGCCGTAGTCCCAATCGCGAAGAGATGACTCCGCTTCCGGCGCGATCTTTACTTGTAAAAATCAAGCCAGAACGACCACGGCTTTGATGATTATGTGCCGTTTGCAGGGCGAGTGTTGACTTTCCACTGTCCATAGTTCCGCAGTAGTAAATCAATTCGGCCACGAGTGAATAATGCCATGTATCCTGAGAATATTGCCAACCTGGTTACAGCACGCCCAGAGACTTGAGAGCATTTGTCATATCGGGCACTAGATATACGGCGTAACCAACGCTGAGATGAGTAGTATCGCGATACACGACAATTCCGTTTCGGATGGCGGGACAGGTACCTCGATCACATAACCAAGGCGTGGGGTTGATGTGAGAAGTCTGACTGATGAACACCACATTCTTTGTTGGTAACGCAAAACACAATTCGGGTCGATCAGATGTCAAGCATGATGGTATGTCTTGGGTTGGTAATGGTGTGTCATCAATGGAAATTGCGAATCCCGAAGCACTCACCAATCCTTTTAAGCGATCCATAGTCAAGATATATCCTTTGCGCCACCAATTTGTGTCATTTCTTTCTGCAGCCGGAGGTGCATAATGGCCAAAGTTGCTAGTTAGCACGGCGTATGGCTTGAGCGAGGCAATTCGCAGAAAGGAATTCTCTCTCCATATCGCACATTGTGTATTGCGGAAGGCGCCGATGTCGGGGAGCGAGACGCTCGTTGCGGGACAACTAGATTTAGTGAGTACTACCAATTTCCATTTGTGTGATTTTGCAATTAGGTCGAGAGTCGGAAACCACTGCGCAGCATGAGAATCGCCAAAGAGCACTATTGTTCTTTTCCCTTGCGGATCTCCATATAAACAAGGTCCAGACTTCAGTTGGTTCTTGTCTAACTGGCATCCGTCGGCATAGATTGCTGGCTTTTGTGTGATGGTCGAAAGATCTAAACCTGACGCAATGACTTTCGGAGATGAAATGGCTATCGCCGATCCAAGGGAAACGCTGATAAGAGTAATCATGAAAGCAAATGAAAAAATAACTCTCGGAGCGGTTTTAACGAATCGTAAAGGCTGTTCAATAAAGCGATGAGTTAAGTCTGCTAAAAGTAGTGTGAGAAGAACGCCTGTTACTCTTTGAACGATGCTCAAGGGATGATTCAACCATTGAGGTGCAAGTACGAGAATGGGCCAATGCCAAAGGTATGCGGGGTAGGAGACTGCACCAAGCCATTGGATGTATCGATTGCTTAGAGGAACGGAGATCCCTTTCGGTAGGGAATTCGCGTATCGAATGATCCCTGCGCATGCCAACACTGGAATGGTTGCCGCCCAACCTGGGAAGGCAGTACCCGAGCTGTAAAGGAGACTTGAGCCCAGTAGGGCAAGGACGAAAAGATAGCCAAAGGCCCTCAAAAAGTGACGTTTAACGGGATGCCAGAGTATCAACGCCCCTATTCCCAATTCCCAAGCACGTGTAGGCAATATATAAAATGACCAAATGGGCGAATGTGTGGTTAGGTAAAGCGAATAGCAGAACGAAATGAAAGTAATGACGGCGATAATTCGAAAGAGCGCACGCCTGCCTCCGAATTTATACGCGGCAACTAATAAGAAGGGCCAAATAAGATAGAACTGTTCCTCGACTGCGAGAGACCAAAAGTGAATAATCGGGGAGGGGGTCGCTCCTAAATTTTGATAGTCATTTTGCCAGAAAGCAAAAAGATAATTGCTGATGTAGAGAGCGCCCGCTATTACATCTCTTCCAAGATTGGCTCGAGCGGCGCTGGGCAAGATAAGAAATGAAGCGATGGCTGTGCAAATTAAGACGAAGAAGGATGACGGCAAAAGTCGTTTGATTCTTCGGGCGAAAAATTTGATAAATGAAACTGTCCCGGTTTTTTCAATTTCTCGAAGTAATAGTCCTGTGATGAGATAACCAGAGATGACATAGAAAATATCCACTCCGATAAATCCACCCGAGATGAATCGTGCATGAAAAAGTACGACAAGCATTGCAGCAACAGCTCGAAGACCTTGAATTTCAAGGATCATGATCAAATTAGAAAAAGTGAATGGATCGAGAGATCTAAGTTCTCTTCAAGAATTCTCCGACGACCGCCTAAAGATGAGATCTCCAAAATGGTGATGACTTTTGAAACAACGCCGCCAGATCTTTCAATCAATTTTATTGCTGCCGATACCGTGCCACCGGTTGCAAGAACATCGTCGACAATCACGGTACGTGTGCCATGAGGAATTGCGTCCTGATGGATTTCTAGTACATCTGATCCATATTCCAATCCGTAACTTTCTCCAAAAGTGAGATGTGGGAGCTTCCCTTTTTTCCGGATAGGCACAAATCCGCGATGGGATGAGAAGGCTAGAGCCGCGGCGAAGATGAAGCCACGTGCTTCGATTCCTGCAATGAGATCGGAACCATCGGTATATTCCTGAAGCGCTTCGATGGTCGCCTTAAAAGACTCGCCATCGGCCAAAAGTGGGGTTAAATCCTGAAATCGAACACCTGGAATGGGATAGTCCGGGATCTCACGAACCAATGACCGCGCTCTGTCGAGGTTCTTTGACATGGTGTCCTTCCCGCTCTTCCCCAGCCAGCGCACAATCGATCAACATCCCCTGCATAAATGTGTCCGAACGGGGACTTGAACCCCGAAGCCCTTTCGAGCACTAGCACCTCAAGCTAGCGCGTCTGCCAATTCCGCCACCCGGACGAGTGAAGGCCCACAATATCAACTCTCGGGGGCGTAAACCAAATACGTGATTTACCCCTTCTATTGGAGAGAATAGGTCCATGATGATTGAAAGAATCGATGAGCTCGCCTCCTTCAGCCTCTCGGATCTAGAACGTGATGCAATCACACTGTGTCAAGAGATGATCCGAATTCCCAGTGTGAATTATGGGGACGGCAAAGGCAATGAAATAGAAATTGCAAATTTCGTTGTAGCAAAACTTTTCGAAGTTGGAATTACTGCTCGTATTTACGAGTCCGCTCCCGGCAGATGCAATGTAGTTGCCAACATTGATGGAAGTGATATGACACGAGCAGGACTGGTGGTTCACGGTCATATAGATGTCGTGCCTGCACACGCAGAAGACTGGACTATCGATCCTTTTTCTGGGGATGTCAAAGATGGGATGATCTGGGGTCGCGGCGCCGTCGATATGAAGAATATGAATGCGATGATTCTTGCCATTGTCCGCAAATGGGCAAGAACTGGTTATAAACCTCCGCGGCGAATAGTCCTTGTTTTCTTTGCTGATGAAGAGGCTGGCAGCATCTATGGATCACGATGGATGGTGAAAGAACATCCTGAAGTCTTCGACGGGTGCAATGAAGCGATCTCTGAAGTCGGTGGTTTTTCAGTCACAGTGGGGGAGAATAAACGTCTGTATTTGATTGAAGCTGCTCAAAAAGGAATTCATTGGATGAAGTTAACTGCCCACGGTCGGGCTGGCCATGGATCCATGATGAACGATGAGAATGCAATTACCGCCTTATCGCTTGCGATCGCAAAAATTGGTTCACATATCTGGCCCCAGCGATATTCGAAATCGGTCAAAACTCTTTTTCAATATGTCGCCCAAGCAACTGGCAAACCCTACGAAGAATCAGATCTTCGACCGTTGTTACCCGAGCTTGGCTCTGCGGGAAGAATGATTGGGGCGACCCTACAAAATACGGCCAACCCAACTCTTTTGGAGGCGGGCTATAAAGCAAATGTCATTCCACAAAGTGCATCTGCCATTGTTGATGGACGTTTCTTGCCTGGGTTGGAAAATGAGCTAAACGCTACAGTTCGAGAGTTGATCGGTCCTGACATTGCTATTGAAACTATCACTCGAGATATCGCATTAGAAGTGGAATTTGAAGGACCACTTGTTGATGCGATGTGCAAGGCGCTGCTACAGGAGGATCCCGAGGGAATTCCAGTTCCTTACATGATGAGTGGCGGGACAGATAATAAAGCGCTTTCAGAACTTGGAATTGCCGGTTACGGTTTTTCTCCTCTTAAATTGCCCAAAGATTTGGACTTTATGGCTTTATTTCACGGAGTTGATGAACGAGTCCCTATTGAAGGAATGGTCTTTGGGGTTCGAGTATTGGAATCGTTCTTAGAAAACTGCTGAAGCATCGTCTAAGGCGCTACGAACAATTTGGGGAAGGGATATTTCCTCAGAAGTTAATACTCCGCGTAATTGCGCTCCGGTTCGTGCTCCAACAATTGCGCTAGTTACTCCTGGTCTGTCCCTTACCCATGCCAAGGCAACTTCTAACGGCGAAAATCCCAAACCTTCGGCGGCTACACAGACTGCTTCCACAATTCGATTGCTTCGGGCATCTAGGTAGGGCTCAACAAAATTTGCAAAGTGCGGACTTGCTCCACGAGAGTCACTCGGTGTCCCATAGCGATATTTACCCGTGAGTACTCCGCGACCTAATGGTGACCAAGCGAGAATTCCGACGCCAAGGTTTTGGGCGCAAGGAGAAATTTCTATTTCAATGGATCGGTTGAGAAGTGAGTATTCATTTTGAAGTGAAACAATTGGCGCTTTTGTTGCCACTTTTTCTTGCAAGGAGACAGCGCGCGCACTCTGCCAGCCACTGAAATTTGAAATGCCAACATATCGAGCTTTACCACTAGAGAAGGCGTAATCCAAAGCGGAGAGCGTGTCTTCTAAGGGATTCTCCGAATCCCATGCATGTACTTGCCATAAGTCAACATAATCGGTTCCTAAACGCGTGAGCGATTGTTCAAGTTGCGACAAGAGATCTCTCCGCGAGGTGCCAACCTTTCGCAGGCCATTCTCAAATGAGATACCAGCTTTGGTCGCAAGAACTATCTCTTCCCTTCTGAAAAATGTCCCCACAAGTCCGCCTATAGTTCGTTCACTATCTCCGTCGCCATATATCGCTGCGGTATCGAGAAAATTCCCACCGGCCTCTAGGTATGCGCGACATTGTTCGGCTGCCTCATGTTCATCTGTATCTCTGCCCCACGTCATGGTTCCGAGCCCGAGTCGAGAGAGTGTTAGACCACTTTTTCCTGCGCGGCGAAATTCCATAGCCCGACCCTAGCAAGGTGACGTGGCGTTTTGCCCGATAGCCTTACCCTTAGGGTTCAACTTTATGGGCACAGTGATAGCGGGGAAGCGAGGTATAGCGTTTGACACTCATACTTCTCGTTCGGCACGCGCATTCCACCGCGAATGCCAGCAATATTTTGTCAGGAAGAAGTCAAGGAGTGCACCTTAGTCAATTGGGAAGAATTCAATCGCGGTCCTTGAGCAAGCGACTTGGAAATTCAACTATCAAGGCTCTCAGATCAAGTCCGTTGGAAAGATGTTCAGAGACGATTGCGCCATGGATGAATCGCTGCATGGTTCAAGGCCTTAATTCTCGATTGAAACTTCACATCGACGAAGGACTCGTCGAAGCCGATTACGGGACATGGACTGGTCGCTCTCTAAAGTCGCTACGAAAAGAACCGCTATGGAAGAAGGTGCAATCACGTCCTTCCACAGTGACATTTCCACAAGGAGAATCAATGATCGCCATGCAGAAGAGAGCCATGAGATCTGTGGAAAGCGCACTTACTTCTCGAGGGAAAGGCAACATCATTCTGGTGAGTCATGGTGATGTGATTAAATCGATTATTGCCTCGAGTTTGTCGATGGACCTCGATCATTTCCAGCGGATAGTCGTCGATCCCGCCTCCATCTCCATTCTTGATTATTCTTCAACTACTCCTAGACTTATTTTGATGAATGACTCTCGCTCGGTAATCGACCTTTTCACCGTCGGCCACAGAACTAGAGGAGCGCTCATTGGTGGCGGGGCCGGCCCTAAATCAAGAAAGGCAAAATCGTAGATGGCTCGAGTAATACACGAGTTCGATCCAGTAGAACGATTCGTTGCAGGTACCGTAGGTGAGCCTGGTGAACGATCATTTTTTCTTCAAGCGCGAACTGGTCTCCGTGTCGTTTCGGTGCTTCTAGAGAAGGCTCAAGTTCTGGCAATGGCCGAGCGGCTTAACCTTCTCATGAAGGAATTGACGAAGATTGAACCAAGAATTGCTTCAGCACTTATCTCCACCCCTATCAACCTTGATGACCAACCGCTCGAAGCCCCGATCATGGAAGAATTTAGAGTGGGCGTTATTGGGTTGGCATGGGTTAGTGATCGTGAACTGGTTCAAATCGATCTGCAAGCCATGACGGACGAGAGTCAAGAGACTGATGAAGTTTTTTCAGATGATGATGACACGCTAGATGTGCTTCGCGTTTTTCTTTCTGTATCACAGACTCGGACCTTTGTTTCGCGAGCTCTTGCTCTTGTTGCATCGGGACGGCCACCATGTCCTTTCTGCGGTCTAGCTCTTGATCCCCGTGGTCATGTATGCCCGAGGGCCAATGGCTACAGACGTTAATCACACGCTTAAAAACGGAGCAATGTCTATTCTGGGTCGGTTGGTCGATGCTTCGAATGCGACTCTGCTTGTAACTGTGGAAGGCGAAGCAGACAGTGAAGAAGGTACAAAGTGCATCTATAAACCAATTGCAGGAGAACGTCCCCTCTGGGATTTTCCTCACGGCACCTTAGCCCACCGAGAATACGCCGCTTATTTGGTCAGTTCTCGGGCGAATTTCGATGTTGTTCCGTTAACCCTTTTACGGCAAGGCCCCTACGGAGAAGGAGCAGTCCAAGAGTGGATCGATATCGATGAGTCAATCGATCTATTAGAGCTCTTCAAGCAAGATCTTTCTGAGTTGAGAAAAATGGCGCTTTTTGATGCGGTCATCAACAATACGGATCGCAAAATCGGACATCTTTTGCCAACTGCGGATGGTCGAATATTGGGATGCGATCATGGTGTCACTTTTCATAGTGACGATAAATTGCGGACTGTGCTATGGCAATGGGCTGGTGTCGAACTCTCCACGAAAGAACGCGAGCAATTAGGTAGATTATTGAATCTCATTGATGGCTCTTTGGGTTCAGAGTTGGATGATTTGCTTACACAAGGAGAAGTCCGCGAACTGTCCAGAAGAGTCAAATCTCTATTGGAAACCGGGTCATTTCCCTTGCCTAATCCAGATTGGCCTTCTGTACCATGGCCCCCATTCTAATAAACCCAGCGTGCTGAGTCAGTAGGATGTGCCCGTGAAATCTTGGGCTGATGTTTACCTTCCCCCTGTCGATAATCGGTTTACTTTCCCGCAGCTTTCTCTTTTCAATTCGGCAAGCGGAATCGTCGAGCAACTTCCTGATCAAAATATTTTTCGGATGTATGTTTGCGGCATAACTCCCTACGATGCAACCCATTTAGGACACGCTGCCACTTACCTCACTTTCGATCTCATAAATAGATATTTACGTGCCTCTGGCAAAGAAGTGCTTTTCGTTGAAAATATTACGGATATAGATGATCCGCTGTTAGAACGCGCGCATCGCGATGGAGTTGATTGGAAAGATTTAGCCCAATCGCAAATTGATTTATTCAGAGGAGATATGAGCGATTTACACGTTATCCCTCCTTACAAATATATAGGTGCAGTCGAATCCATTCCTCTGGTTATCGAAGCGATCCAACAACTTCTCGAAAAAGGTCTTGTCTATAAAGTGGACAATGACCTGTACTTTTCAGTTCGTACAGATCCGCAATTTGGATCTAGGTCACATCACTCTCTCGAATCCATGCTTGAGATTTTTGCGCAACGCGGTGGGGATCCTTTGCGCGAAGGTAAGCGAGATCCATTAGATCCTCTTGTGTGGTTAGGCAAACGACCAGGAGAGCCATCATGGCCATCGCCTTTTGGAGAGGGGCGTCCTGGTTGGCATATTGAATGCAGCGCTATCGCACTAAATTACCTAATGGTTGATAGAGAATTGGAATATTCGATTGACATACAGGGTGGTGGAAGCGATCTGATCTTCCCACATCACGAAATGGGTGCTTCAGAATCAACCCTCATTTCAGGTCAGCAATATGCGCGTATGTATGTCTATGCCGGGATGATTGGATTAGATGGCGAGAAGATGAGTAAGAGTTTGGGTAACTTGGTATTTCTTTCTCGTCTTGTGAAATCGGGTCATGACCCCATGGCAATACGTTTAGCACTTATTTCCGATCATTATTCCAGCGACAGAATGTGGAATGATGAAAAACTGCGTAACGCAACATCCTTGCTCAATAGATTGCGGCTCGCGTTATCCAAACCTGAGGTGGCACCCACGCAGTTGGTGATTGTGGGTTTAATCAACGCCTTAGCAGAGAATCTCGATACACCTTCGGCAATCCTGACGCTTGAAGAATGGTGCGAAAGTACTGAAAACGGTTCAAGCGGAGGTTCTGCTGGCGAACTTGCCAGAGCTATAGATCTATTGTTGGGTGTCTCTATCTAGTCTTCGGTTTTATTTCTGCGCAGATATCGTTCAAATTCTCGTGCAATCGATTCGCCGGTAGCCTCGGGTAGATCTGTTTCATCCTTAGCAACTTCCAAAGATTTTATGTACTCGGCAACATCACTATCCTCACTTGCCATCTCATCGACAGCAATTTCCCACGCCCGCGCATGATCTGGCAAGTCTCCTAAATCGATACTTACATTCAGAATGTCCTCAAGAGAATTGATCAAGGCCAAAGTTGCTTTTGGGGAAGGTGGTGCCGACGCATAGTGAGGAATAGATGCCCACAGTGAAACCGCGTCGATGCTGCGCTTTTGTGCTCCATCTAGCAAGATTCCGAGTATGCCCGTAGGTCCTTGATACCGGCTGATGCTGACTCCCAATTTCTTCGCAAGATCTGGATGAGACCCACTACCCGTCACGCCAATCGGACGGGTATGCGGTGTATCTGCCAGTAAAGATCCAACTGTTACGATCATGGATACTTCAAGATCATCGGCAAGATCTAAAATTTGTGCAGTGAAAGTTTTCCAACGCATCGAAGGTTCGGCACCGCGTACCAAAACGAGATCAAAGGGAAAACTCGGCACGTTTACACCGTAAACATCAGTGTTGGGCCACGTGATCTGTCGAATTTTGGAGCCATCGATAGATACTTGTGGACGATTAACTTGGAAATCATAAAAATCTTCGGGGTCACAGGATGCGATGTGTGTTGAGACCCATGTATTAAGCAAATGCGATACCGCACCTGTGGCGGCCTCTCCTGCATCGTTCCATCCCGTAAAGGCCACTATCATGATCGGTCCGCGCAATGAAGGTATTTGAAGAATTTCCACTCATCTACCTTACGGTAACCTTTCTCAAGTGACGACCTCAACGCAAAGCCTTCGTGAAGCCCTACTCCATCGCTGCGTTATTGCAGATGGGGCCATGGGGACAATGCTCCAAGCTTCCGCTCCCACTTTGCTTGATTTCCAGGGACATGAGGGTTGCAATGAAATTCTCAACATAAGTCGTCCCGACATTGTCCGCTCAGTGCATGAGGCATATCTCTCAGTCGGAGTTGACGCCATTGAGACGAACACTTTCGGTGCAAATTGGGCGAATTTGGCCGAATACGGAATTCAAGAACGAATTTACGAATTGGCTTTCGCTGGCGGCACGATTGCCCGCGAAAGCGCAAACCGTTTTTCGACGCACGAGAAACCGCGATACGTTCTTGGCTCTCTTGGCCCTGGTACCAAACTGCCGAGCCTTGGACATACGACATATGAGATTCTCAAAGACTCGTACTTCACCGCCTCAAAGGGTCTTGTGGATGCCGGCGTCGACGCACTCCTTATCGAAACTACCCAGGATTTGCTACAGGCTAAGGCTGCCGTCAATGGAGCAAGAAAGGCAATCAAAGAAATCGATCGTGATGTCATCCTCATTGTTCAAGTCACGGTCGAAACAACTGGAACTATGCTGCTGGGATCTGAAATCGGCGCCGCACTCAATGCACTTGAACCGCTCGAGATCGATTTGATAGGACTGAACTGCGCCACAGGTCCTGCCGAAATGTCAGAACATTTACGGTTTCTGAGCAAGTCTTCAACTGCCGCGATATCGGTAATGCCAAATGCGGGCCTTCCCATTCTTGGACCCAATGGAGCTACCTATCCACTCACTCCTGATGAGTTGGCTTCGGCGCTTGAGCATTTTGTTCGTGACTACGGAGTTTCACTCATTGGAGGCTGTTGCGGTACAACTCCAGAGCACATGCAGGCCGTTGTACAGCGATTGAATAATGCACCAATTCAAATTCGTGAACCTAGAGTTGAGCCTGGTGCATCATCTATCTATCAGTATGTGCCATTCCGACAAGATGTTACCTATCTTGCCATTGGTGAACGAACGAACGCTAATGGATCTCGAGCATTTCGGGACGCGCTCATTGCCGAAGATTGGCAGACATGCGTTGAAATAGCCCGAGATCAAATTCGAGACGGTGCCCATCTTCTTGATCTCTCGGTTGATTATGTTGGTCGAGATGGTGTCGCTGATATGAAAGAGTTGGCGAGCAGGTTCGCGACTTCATCGACACTACCTATTGTTCTGGATTCCACGGAACCAGAGGTCATCAAAGCGGGACTGGAACATTTAGGCGGACGTAGCGTCATCAATTCAGTAAATTTCGAAGACGGAGATGGCCCCAAGTCTCGTTTTGCTCGTGTAATGCCTTTGGTCAAAGAGCATGGAGCTAGCGTTATCGCTTTGACAATTGACGAAAGTGGTCAAGCGCGAGATACGGAATGGAAACTTCGAGTATCGCGCCGTCTCATCGACAGTCTCACGCACACTTGGGGAATGGCCCTCGGAGATATTCTTATCGACTGTTTAACTTTCCCTATTGCAACCGGTCAAGAGGAGACGCGTCGAGACGGTATCGAAACAATCAACGCAATTCGACAACTTAAGGCGGAGTTCCCAGAAGTACAGACAACTTTAGGCGTCAGCAACGTATCTTTTGGACTTAATCCCGCAGCGCGTATTGTCCTCAACTCTGTCTTTCTACACGAGGCCGTGGAAGCAGGTCTTGACTCTGCAATTGTTCATCCTTCTAAAATCACTCCAATGTCGCGCATTGACGCTAAACAACGCGCGGTTGCCTTAGATCTGATTTATGACCGTCGCGTGTTTGATGGTGAGAACTGCATTTACGATCCACTCTCCGAGTTTCTTAGACTATTTGAAGGAGTAGAGGTATCGAATTCACGATTGACTCGTGCGGCAGAACTTGCGGCTCTGCCACTGACGGATCGCTTAAGTCGAAGAATCATTGACGGCGAAAGAGTTGGGCTTGAAGCCGATCTGCAAAAGGCACTGGACGATGGGCTTCCACCTTTGGAGATTATTAACACGCACTTACTACAGGGTATGAAAGTGGTCGGCGAGCTTTTCGGCAAAGGCGAGATGCAGTTGCCATTTGTTCTGCAAAGTGCAGAGGTAATGAAAAGTGCCGTGGCATTTCTTGAACCCTTCATGGAGAAGACCGGGGTGGGTGGTCGAGGTGTAATGGTGTTAGCCACAGTTCGCGGTGATGTTCACGACATAGGTAAGAACTTAGTCGACATTATTCTTTCAAATAATGGATATCGGGTAGTCAACATTGGAATCAAGCAGACTATCAACCAAATTATCGATGCAGCAGTCGATTCAGATGCGGATGCAATCGGTATGAGTGGGTTGCTCGTTAAATCTACCGTTATCATGAAAGAGAATCTTGAAGAATTGACTTCTCGAGGTCTCGATCAACGTTGGCCCATTGTCTTAGGTGGTGCTGCGCTTACGAGGACTTACGTAGAGCAAGATCTCGCGAATCAGTTCAATGGTGAAGTCCGATACGCGCGAGATGCTTTTGAAGGTCTTAAATTGATGGATACGATTATGGCGATCAAACGGGGAGAAGTTGGAGCCGCATTCCCACCTTTACGTGAAAGGCGTGTGAAGGTTGTGACTTCAGCGCAAGAGTTCGCAAAAACGGATACTAAGAGGAGTGACGTTTCTCAAAATTATGACATTCCTACCCCACCATTCTGGGGGAGCAAGGTAGTCAAGGGCGTTCCCCTTACAGATTATGCATCCATGCTTGATGAACGAGCACTTTTCGTAGGTCAATGGGGTTTACGCGGAGCTCGGGGTGAATATGCGGAAATGGCAGAAAGTGAAGGCCGCCCCCGACTGCGGTCTCTGCTCAACGAGTCAATAGCAAAAGGCTGGCTCAATCCAGCAGTTGTCTATGGATATTTTCCTTGCGTAAGCGAAGGCAACGACCTCGTGATTTTGCACCACGAAGGCGAACTTAAAGGTCAGGATCGTCTCCGATTCACTTTTCCCCGCCAATCGCGAGACCGCAGATTGTGTTTAGCAGATTTCTTCGCTTCACGGGATTCGGGACGAGTTGATGTTGCGGCTTTTCATATTGTCACAATGGGCAATGCTGTGAGTGTTGCTACAGGAGAATTATTTGCCTCAAATGCATATCGTGAATATTTGGAATTACATGGTCTGTCTGTCCAACTCACCGAAGCCTTAGCGGAGCATTGGCACGCTCGGGTACGAGATGAGTTGAAAGTGCAAGGTGAGGATTCTGGTGATCTTGCTGAAATTCTAGATCAAGGTTATCGAGGATCTCGATACTCATTTGGCTACCCGGCTTGTCCTGATTTGGAACAGCAAGTGCAACTATGTGAACTTTTGCAGCCTGAACGAATTGCTGTGGAACTTTCAGAAGAATTCCAACTTCATCCTGAGCAATCAACATCTGCGATCATCGTGCATCACCCCGAGGCAAAATATTTCAATGCAAACTAATTCGTTCTTCTCGGCTGTTCTTTTTGATATGGATGGCACGTTAGTGGACTCAGAACCACTATGGCTATTGTGTGAACAAGAATTGACTATTGATTATGGTTACCACTGGACGACCGAGGATCAAGCCAATTGTCTCGGGGGGCCCCTTGATCGAGTAGGGCACTACATGCACGGCCTCACCAAAGCGGAATCTCCGGAGTTCTTCACCAATTCTCTGATTGATTTGATGGCTCATCGGTTGCGCCTTGGCGCTGCTTTGATGCCTGGAAGCGAGGCACTTTTAGAGTTATGTGTTTCGAGGGATGTGCCTTTAGCGTTGGTATCAGCGAGCCCACGCGTGCTAGTTGACTCAGTGCTCGATAATCTCTCAAATCATCCTTTCCAGATTTCTATTTCATCTGATGACGTCAACAATGTTAAGCCGGATCCCGAGGGATATTTGAAGGCCGCCAAACTGCTTGAGGTTTCAATCAAAAATTCGTTGATACTTGAGGATTCGGCTACAGGTGTGCAGGCAGCGGAGAAAAGTGGTGGGTGGGTCATTGCGATTCCTCACCTGGTAAAGATTGAGACTAAGGGTCGTGTGAAAACCTATCGATCATTAGAGGAATTAACTTTTATGGAACTTAGTAACTTCTATTCTACGCGGCCAAATATCACCGATTGACCTGCTATTTTGCGAACGCTGGACAGATATTCTTGAAGGAGCACCAATCACACAGTCGAGAAGGTCGAGGTCTCCACGAAACATTCTCAATAGAATAGACAATTTCTTCTGCAATAGAAATAAGTTTTTTTTCGGTGCGCAATAGATCCGCCTCAGTCGGAGCATTTCGAAGTAGTTCTCCGTTGCCGAGGTAAATGAGTTGCAGCAGTTTTGGGAGAACCCCCATCGTTCGCCAATAAATGAAAGCGTAGATCCATAATTGGAAAAGTGCTTTCTCTTCCCACCCAGGCTTGGGCGATTTACCTGTCTTATAGTCCACGATTCTGACCTCGCCTGAGGGGGCAATATCCAGCCGGTCGATATAGCCATGCAGATAGATCGATTCAGTCAGGTTGACTTCAACATGGACTTCTCGTTCGGTAGGTTCAAAGGTTGCGGGTGATTCAAGGGTAAAATAAGTCGTTAATAGAGCCCGAACTCTATCAATCCACTCTTTATCATTTTGTACTTTCTCACGTAGTCCGGGACGCGCGATTAATTGTTCCTCCCAAGAAGTTGGCAGCAATGCAAAAGCCAATTCAGGTGTTCTCGTTGGCGCAGGCGCGTCGAAAAGTCTCTCCAAGATGGTATGAACTAACGTGCCCCTCTCCGCGTCCAAACTGATTTCTTCTGGCAGGAGATCAATTGCGCGATATTTATATAGCTGAGGACAATTTAAATAATCGTTGACGCGGCTTGGAGATAGACGAAGCGGATTCATGCGGACAAGGTACTCGGTTCTCCAGCAAGGGCGGGATTTCCCGCCTAAGATGTTCACGTGTCCATTCCCGGTTATTTCGCTATAGGCGATCGCGTTCAGTTAACCGATTCGAAAGGCAAGCTTTATAGCTTTACATTGATAGAAGGAAAGGAGTGGCACACTCATAAAGGTTGGATCATCCACAATGAAATGATTGGCTTACCTGAAGGGTCGGTTGTTTCCACAACCGGGGGCCTACGTTTCACTGCGTTTAAACCACTTTTAAGTGATTACGTTCTCTCAATGCCTCGGGGTGCGACGATCGTTTATCCCAAGGATGCTTCTCTTATCGTTGGATTTGCTGATATCTATCCTGGATCTCGAGTACTCGAGGCCGGAGTTGGAAGTGGAGCTCTCACGATCTCTCTATTAAGAGCGGTTGGTCCGAACGGATATGTTCGCTCAATAGAACGAAGAGCAGATTTTGCCGATAATGCGATAGGAAATATCACCGACTATTTTTCAGGTAAACCTTCTAATTGGGATTGCATGGTGGGCTCGTTGCAAGACCAAGACTCTTCCGAAATATTCGATCGAGTTATTCTTGACATGCTAGCTCCGTGGGAATGTGTAGAACTAGCCGCAAAAGTACTGAGACCTGGTGGCGTGTTCTTGGCTTATGTTGCTACTACAACTCAGCTTTCCGTTACTGCTGAGGCTTTAAAGTCCGATGGAAATTTCACTGAGCCCGAGAGTAGCGAATCTCTAGTTCGCGGTTGGCATCACGAAGGATTGGCCGTGCGGCCCCAACACCGAATGATCGGACACACAGGTTTTCTCATTCAATCTCGACGCATGGCACCGGGGGTGGAAGTTTTACCTAGACGAAGACGACCATCGAAGGGAGGCTATGATGGCATCGCGCAAGAGTGAAAGGCTCATTAATCTCACGATGGCTTTGCTTGCAACTCGTCGATATCTTTCAAAGTCGGAAATTTTTCGCACTATCGACGGCTATTCCGGCAATGAAGAATCTAAAGAGAGAATGTTCGAACGAGATAAAGATGACCTTCGCAATATCGGCATTGCGATCGAAGTTAGGAGCCAAGACCCATTATTCGATGATGAGCCTGGATATCGCATTCACCCCGAATCCTATTCGCTAGCGCTGGGCGACTTGTCAGGTGCCGAAATCGCGATTTTATCCTTGGCTGCACAGGCTTGGCGGGGAGCCGCTCTGAGCGAATCGGCACAAAGCGCACTCGTAAAATTGCGCTCATTAGGAATTGAATCTGACTTTGATTCACTACCCGCTTTATCACCGAAAGTTCATATCGATTCCTCGAATTTCCTCCCACTCGCCCAAGCGGTAGCCGAGCGAAGAATCGTCGCGTTTACATATCTATCTTCGCAAATGGTAGGTGAAGAAAGACGAATAGAGCCTTATGGATTAGGTAGCCGTAAAGGGGTTTGGTATTTAGTGGGTCGAGATCTCACTCGTGATGCAATACGAACATTTCGAATTTCTAGGATTATTGGAGAAGCATCCGTAGAAAAAAATAGAGAAACCTTTACAGTTGAATCCGCATTTGATGTTCTCCACTACTTGGATTCCAATTTGTTTGTTGAAAAGTATCGGGCGAGAGTGAAGATTCGACTTGGGAAAGGACACACACTAAGAACAGGGGCCACGATCATTTCTTCGGATGGTGACTTCGAATTGTTGGAAATCCAATATCAAAATGAGGCACAATTTCTTGATCAAATTCTCTGGCATGCTGACGACGTCATTGTTGAATCTCCCATCTTCCTGAGGGAGCAAGTGATGGGAAAGTTGAATAACTTGGTCACGACTCATGAGTAGTCCAAAAGCAAACGCTGGATTGGAGGATGCGGCACGTTTGCTAGATCTAGTACCTTTTCTTATTTCGCATCAGGGTATCTCTCTGGTTGACTTGGCACTCCAGTTTTCTGTGACGACTGAAGAGATCACTTCGGACTTAACGACTTTGTGGATGTGCGGTTTACCGGGATATACGGCTTACGAACTCATTGACCTTTCGTTTGAGTCCGGTTTCGTAACAATTTCAAACGCTGAAACTCTACAGCGTCCTCGAAATCTACAGCGAAACGAGGCGCTTGCCTTACTTCTTGGATTGCAGACACTTCGCGAAGAGGTCACAACTGAAGATGGCGACCTTGCTATATCAATCACTCAACTAATCGAGAAGATTTCTTCTACGATTGATGAGAGCGCCTCGCACCGATTTAAGGCAGGTACATCGAGTTCATCATTGCTACGTGCAAAAATTTCAAAAGCGATTGACGACCGTGAACTGTTGAAGATTGTTTACCATTCATCAGTTCAAGACGAAGTTGGCGAGCGCGTAATAGAACCAGTGGATTTTACGATTCATAACGGAATGGAGTATCTCGAAGCTTATTGTCACCGTTCGTTCGGATACCGAACCTTCCGACTGGACCGAATTATTTCTGCTTCCAGTCAAAAATCAATACCAACGGCGGAAAATAGAAAGCAGGGAGGGACTGAATTAGATAATGAAAATCGATCGTTCTTTTCCATTTGCATTTCCTCTCGGGCTCGAGATGTTCTGGAAAGATTTTCCATCGCTCATTCGGATAGTGATATTAATGCAGAGATATCGGCTCAGAGCTTTAGTCCTGAATGGACTATTCGCGAGGTCATGAGTTTTGGAGGAGAAGTCATTGTTTCCTCTCCAAAATCTCTCAGGTCGGCCATACGAGCCCGCGCTTGGCGCGCCTTGGAGGGATATTCGCATCAGAACGGGTAGTTTAAGGGTTTCACTCAATTTTGGTTCAATAAGGTAGCGTTACCCCATCAGCCCCTGACCGTAACTAGCCAATTACTAGCCAATTACTAGCCAATGACTACCCAATTCATGGACAAGCACTAGACGTTTACTAGCAAAGTCGGGGTCGGACGAACTTCGACCACCGTCCTACTACTTCAAAGGAGTCCTCTGCCATGTTTCTCAGAGAGCCAAGCCATATTCTCATTCTGCTCCTGGTCTTAGTCGTCCTTTTTGGAGCAAAACGTCTACCTGATTCTGCGCGATCACTTGCAAAGTCGATGCGTATCTTTAAAAGTGAAATGAAAGAGATCAACCAAGACGAAAAGAAGACCGACGGAGAAGGTGGCGCGGAGAAGTAATTTATATGGCGGCCACTTCTGGCGGCCGAATGCCGCTTTTAGAACACCTGCGTGAATTTCGGCGGAGAGTTGTTCGTTCATCCATCATTATCCTGCTTGGCTCAGGTGTGGGTTGGTTTTTTTATAATCCTATAATCGCAACTTTGGCGCGTCCGGTATGTGATCTTCGGAAAGCGCAAGCTACTGCCTCTTCACATTGCGGAGCTCTCTACATTAATGGAGTCCTCGGGCCACTTAATCTACAAATCAAAGTTGCACTCTTGACCGGTCTAATCGTTTCTGCGCCACTGTGGATATATCAACTTTGGGCATTTATCGCACCAGGTCTACATAGGAAAGAGAAGCGTAATTCAATCCTCTTTATTTTGGCCGCCACGCCTTTTTTTGCGACAGGGGCGACATTGGGGTACTTGATCTTGCCCGTTGCAATCAAAGTTCTTTTTGGTTTTACTCCCACCTCTTTAGCAAATCTCGTGAAATTTGATGATTACCTAGATTTCGTTCTCCGAGTCATCTTGTTGTTTGGCCTTGCATTCGAACTTCCTATCTTCTTGGTCGCTCTCAATCTCATTGGCTTTATTTCTGGAAAAGCGATTCTTCGTCCTTGGAGAATCTGGATATTTGGTATCACCTTGTTTACTGCAGCATTTACGCCGACCGGAGATCCGCTCACGATGGCACTTCTTGCGGTGCCACTCTGTCTCTTATATTTCATGGCAGGCGGAATTGCACTTCTTGTCGATCGACGCCGTTCTAAGCGCGCTGAGAAGGAAGAAGCGGACTTCTGATGTGGGGCGTCGTGATCAACCCGATCTCAGGTAGGGGAGTCGGAGCGCAGTTCGGGATTCAAGTAACGAATTTCCTCAGCAACCATGGCGTCGCATATCGCATTCTCTCAGGTTCTAGTGCAGAACAGACAAGTGAAGCGCTGCGCCAATTTTTGTTAAATGAAGATTGTGATGGTGTCATAGCGGTGGGTGGCGACGGATTGGTTCACCTCGTACTGCAACAAGTTGCCGGCACTAAGGTTCCTCTTGCGGTTGTTCCTGCTGGCACGGGCAATGATTTCTATAGAACATTAGGGTGGCCGCTTAATGAGATAGAAAAAGTCCTTACGGCGGCCCTTTTTACCTCGCCAACTGCTATCGACTTGGGAGTCGTGGACGGAGAGTGGTTCGGAGCTATTTTATCTACCGGCTTTGATTCATTAGTAAATGAGCGAGCCAATAAATTGCGATGGCCGAAAGGTCCGATGAAATATAACGTTGCCATTCTCTTGGAGCTTGTTGGGTTTGCACCGCGCAACTATGAGCTCAGTATCGATGGTTTGAAAATATCAACGCGAGCTATGCTCATAGCGATAGGAAATGGTTCATCCTATGGCGGAGGAATGAAAGCCTGTCCGGGAGCGGAAGTGAATGATGGTTTATTTGACGTGATGGTCTTGAGTCCCATTTCAAAACTTAGATTCCTCAAAGTATTTCCTCGCGTATACAGTGGCTCTCATGTGTCTCATCCTGCCGTTAAGATTTATCGAGGTAAGGAGATATCCATTGACGCAGATGCCATTGCTTATGCCGATGGGGAGCGTGTTGGCCCCTTGCCCGTGAAAGCTGAAACCATACGTGGCGCGCTTCTTACTTGGTGTGAATGAGTACTCCAGCGCAAAGTTTTGCGGCGGCAAAGACGCGTAGCAGTTCACCTTTTACGCAACGCTTTGCTGCTACCTTTGATTTTTCATTTGACCCATTTCAAACAGAAGCGTGCGTGGCCGTCGAAAGGGGACATGGCGTTCTTGTCGCTGCTCCCACTGGTGCGGGGAAAACTGTTATCGGAGAGTTTGCCGCCTTTCTCGCTTTGGAAAAGGGCCGAAAGTGTTTCTACACAACTCCGATCAAAGCCTTGTCGAATCAAAAATATCAGGAATTTGTTGAACGTTTCGGACCAGATCACGTCGGCCTACTCACTGGGGACACGAGTATCAACGGTGAGGCCGATGTCCTGGTTATGACGACCGAGGTCTTGCGAAATATGTTGTATGCGGGCTCATCCACTCTCTCGCGACTGGGTTACGTAGTGATGGATGAGGTTCATTACCTTGCCGACAAATTCCGTGGAGCCGTCTGGGAAGAGGTTCTCATTCACCTCATGGAGAGCGTGCAAGTAATTTCCCTTTCTGCGACGGTTTCAAACGCAGAAGAATTTGGTGAGTGGTTGCAAACTATTCGAGGCGATACCGCGGTTATTGTGAGCGAAGTGCGACCGGTACCTCTCTATCAACATGTACTCATTGATAATGGACTCATTGATCTCTTCGTTGAAAATGGAAAGGTCAATCCTGAAATTCTCCGACGCGAGAAAGAAGCGATGCGTCGAGTTCGAACTCCGCGAGGCAGGGAGAGTAAAGATTGGACAGATGGTGGTCGACGCCTGAGTCGTCCAGAAGTCATAGAAAAGCTCAATCGGGAAGCAATGCTTCCCGCCATTTCATTCATTTTTTCCCGAGTCGGGTGTGACTCAGCGGTTCGGCAATGCCTCAATGGTGGAATTCGATTAACCTCAACCGAGGAAAAATCACAAATACGCGAATGCGCCTTTCGCCACACTCACAATATTGCCGAAGAGGATCTGGAAACACTTGGTTTTTCTGAATGGCTCTCCGCCCTTGAACGCGGAATTGCCGCACATCATGCGGGACTTCTGCCGAGTTTTAAGAACACGGTGGAGGAACTCTTTCAAAGGGGCCTGGTAAAAATTGTTTTCGCAACTGAAACTTTGGCCCTCGGCATCAATATGCCTGCAAGGACAGTGGTTTTGGAAAAATTGATGAAGTGGAACGGGGAAGCCCATCTGCCAATCACTCCGGGGGAGTACACACAACTAACGGGTAGGGCGGGAAGGCGCGGAATCGACATTGAGGGTAACGCTGTCATTCAATGGTCTCCAACTGTGGATTCGGCCACCGCTGCCGGATTGGCTTCCACTCGCACGTACCCGCTTAAATCTTCATTCACTCCTACGTACAACATGGCAATCAATCTCATCAGCCAATTTGGGCGTGAACGCGCACGAGGTTCCCTTGAATCCTCCTTTGCACAATTCCAGGCTGATAGAGCCGTCGTAGGACTCAATCGCCAAATTCAAAAGAATGAAATTGCGATTGCTGAATTTGAAGCTAGCGCAGTATGTCATTTAGGTGACTTTTCTCGCTACGCGGCGCTTCGACGTGAAATCAAAGAGACCGAGACTTTGCTTTCTCATAGGCAAGCAAAACGCGGATTCGACCCTCGTCAACGCGTGTATATGGAATCCGAGTTAATCGAACTGCGCAAACAGCTTCGTAGCCATGCCTGCCATTCTTGCAACGAGAGAGAATCTCATGCTCGAATCGCCGAGAGGTCTAATAGGCTTCACAAAGAGAACGCTGGCTTACGTTCACGTGTTGAGAATCGTACTCATGTCATAGCCAGAACATTTGATCAAGTGTGCGAGGTACTCACTGAATTAGGATACATAGAGAATGACAACACTCTTCATCAAGGACAGATTCTTGCCAAAATTTATACAGAATCTGATTTACTCCTCAGTGAAGCGATCCGAGAGGGATTTCTTGAAAGATTGTCTTCATCTGAATTGCTCTCCGTTGTTTCCAGTGTGATATTTGAAGCGCGAACACAAGAGAGTCAAGCACCGAGAATCCCATCAGGAAATGTGCAGGTCGCGCTATTGGAATTGAGCAAACTTTGGTCAAGATTGGAGGAAGTGGAGAGAGAGCATCAAGTCAAAACTCAGCGCGAACCAGATTTCGGTTTCTGCTGGATATCATTTAGGTGGGCGAATGGTCATTCACTTCAGAACGTCTTGAAGGGCAGTGATTTATCAGTGGGAGATTTTGTGCGATCAGTAAAGCAGCTAATCGATTTATTGGGTCAGATTTCCGTGGCCAGTGAAAAATTGCGTCCTAAATGTTTGGAAGCAGTCAAGAAACTTGATCGGGGAGTGGTGACATATTTGGTAGGTGAAGCATGACGCTGATGCTCTTAGATAGCGCCTCGCTCTGGTATCGGGCTTACTACGGAATGCCCGACACTCTTGTCGCTCCAGATGGCACGCCAGTAAATGCTGTTAGAGGCTATCTTGACATGACGGCGCGGCTAATCGGGATGTATCAGCCCGATCGAATTGTTGCCTGTATTGAGGGCGATTGGCGCCCGACGTGGCGCGTGGCGTTGTTTCCGGATTACAAGGCCAATCGCGTGGATGCAGAAGGGGAAGAGGAAGAGCCCGACACGTTAGCTCCGCAGATCCCTATTTTACTAGACGTCATCGACGCGTTCGGCATCACGATTATTGGAATAGATGACTACGAGGCCGATGATGTAATGGCTTCCTTCGCCGTGCAACAACCTGGACCAGTACGCATTGTTACTGGTGATAGAGATATGTTTCAAACTGTCGATGATTCCAGAGATGTCGCGGTCGTCTATTTGGCCAAAGGGTTATCTGCTCATGAACTCGTTGATTTAAAATGGATAGCGGATAGATATGAGATTCCAGGAGATCGTTACGGACTCTTCGCCACATTCAGGGGAGATCCTTCTGATGGTTTACCTGGCGTTCGAGGTATAGGTGAAAAGGGCGCGGCCTTGATTGCAAATAACTTTGCATCTGCGAAAGAGGCGCTAGTTGGTGCCGAGAACGCTCATCCATCCCTCACGCCCCTTCTTGCAAAAAAAATATTGGCTGGTCGTGAATACTTAGAGTTTGCACCGACCTTGGTGCAATGCGTTACCGAACTTTCCCTACCCCAGGTCTCACTGAATATTCCAAAGCGACCAAGAGATTTGGCGCAGCTTCGAGATTTGCAGGAGCGTTATGGATTGGGTGCCAGCGTCGACAAACTTATCGCCGCACTTAAATGGTAATCATCAAAGGATTTATTGCAGGACTTTTGGCTTTTGGAGCGTTCGCGCCACTTTCTCTCTGGTGGCTTGCGCCAATTTCCATGGCAGTTCTTTTGCAAACGCTGAGCGATGCATCTTTCGTGAAAAGATTGGCAATTGTTTTCACCTTCGGAATTGGTTTCTTCGCTCCTCTGCTTTCATGGAGCAATATCTACGTCGGAGATTTGCCGTGGATCGTATTGTTTGTTCTTGAATCAATTCTACTTTTACCTATTGCTCTTGTTCCATTTTCAAAACAATATCCTGGCAGGGCTCTGCTTTTTCCTTTTCTTCTTATACTCACCGAAGCACTTTCCTCAAGATTTCCTTTTGGTGGATTTGGATGGGGAAGAATAGGTTTCAGTCAAGCGGATGCACCATATTCATTTATTGCAAGGTGGGGTGGAACGCCTGCGCTCACCTTTACCGCTTCCTTATCGGCTCTCTTCATTTACTTTTTATTCACTCTAAAACTAAAGCACTGGGCGTTCATCGTTGCGACATTTATTCTGCTGTCTTCCTTATCCATATTTCCCAACTCGAAAATCATCGGTCGGAAATCAATCGTGGCAATACAAGGGGGAGTTCCATCGCTGGGGTTACATTTTAATGCCAGGGCACGTGAAGTATTCACAATGCATGTGAAGAAAACCAAAGATTATCTATCGAGCGCTCCACATCCTCCAGAGATAGTTTTCTGGCCGGAAAATTCGGTTGATCTGGACCCCTTCCTAGATCCCATTGTCAACAGCGATTTACAAAAACTTGTCGACAAGTGGAAAATTCCACTGATCATAGGCGCAGTGCTAAATGAGTCGAAAGGATTTTCAAATGCTTCTATCCTTTGGGAGCCAAAGAAGGGTGCCACTTCAATATATCGAAAAGAGCATTTAACGCCTTTTGGTGAGTACATCCCACTCAGAAACCTGGCGGAATTTATTTCACCGCTAGCCAGCAGCGTCGCGGATTTTCATCCGGGAAGAACCCTCGTTTTGCATACAAGCGGAAATGCAGTAATTGCTCCCATCATTTGCTACGAACTTCTCGATGATTCTCTGGGAAGGGCCATGTCCCAACGATCGAATTTGCTCTTGGTTCAAACCAATAGCGCCACCTTTGGGCGTAGCCCAGAGAGCGCACAGCAACTCGGAATCGCACGCACCCGAGCGATTGAACACCAAAAATACATCGTGAGCGTCTCCACGACCGGCATAAGCGCCATCATTACCCCCTCAGGTCACATCCTGGAAAAGAGTAAATTCGGTGCAATTGTGGCACTGGAGTCGACTGTCGGCCTTATCGATGACGCATCTTTCTCTGATCGTTTTGGATCGCAGATCGAAACTTTCCTGGCCGCAATCCCTGCGCTTTGGATAATAGGTTTCTATGTGTTGGCATGGACAAAGCGAAAATCCCAGAGCCCGCAGAAATTCCAGAAAGCCACAACCGTGAAAGAAATAGCTTGATTTGGTCCAAAGGGTGGTTTACGCAGCGGCGTTTAAAACGCCGATAAGTTACATTATGTAAAGTAAACCGAGCAGAGGTGCAAACCGCTTCCCCGTAAGTACCCCCCGAAGGTTCCCTTTACTCCTGATACTCCTGGATGGGCGGACAAGCGCAAATGAGATTTCGATCTCCGTGTGCGCCTTCAATGCGTCCAACCACAGGCCAATACTTGCCTTTACGGCCAAGCAGTGTCTCAAGGTGCATTCCTTGCGGGTAGGCGGCAACTTCGCGGCTATATGGCAAATTCCACTCTTGGGTCGATATCCGCTCCGAGGTATGTGGCGCATTGCGAAGTGGTGAATTTTCGCTGGAATATACCCCTGAACGCACTTCTTCGATCTCGCCATGAATGGCAATCATGGCTCCAATAAATCGATCCAATTCGGCAATATCTTCGCTCTCTGTCGGTTCGATCATCAAAGTCCCAGCGACTGGAAAACTCATGGTGGGTGCGTGGAAGCCATAATCCATTAAACGTTTTGCAACGTCATCAACTGTTACGCCCGTTGTTTTTGTGATTTCGCGGAGATCAAGAATGCATTCATGAGCTACCAAACCACTTTCGCCACTGTAGAGAACTGGATAGTAGGAAGTGAGCTTATGAGCGATGTAATTGGCTGAAAGAATTGCAACCTCCGTTGCATGGGTGAGCCCGGCTCCCCCCATCAATCGGATGTAAGCCCAAGAAATCGGCAGAATGCTCGCTGATCCAAACGGAGCCGCACTAACAGGTCCAGGACCAGTTGAGGGCCCTGCGGTAGCGTCTAAAGGATGATTAGGCAGGAATGGCGCCAGATGCGCGCGCGCAATGACTGGTCCGATACCCGGTCCCCCACCGCCATGAGGAATACAGAATGTTTTATGTAAATTTAAGTGAGAAACATCTGCTCCGAATTTTCCAGGTTGGGCAAGACCTACAAGTGCATTGAGATTGGCGCCGTCAACATAAACCTGGCCGCCTGCATCATGCACGAGAGCACATATTTCTGTGATGGCAGTTTCGAATACCCCATGAGTTGATGGATAAGTCACCATTAAGGAGGCAAGCTCGTTACCTGCCTTTGCAATTTTTTCACGCAAATCCGTCAGGCTTACATTTCCATTTTCGTCACATTCAACGACAACTACCTTCATGCCCGCCATGACAGCACTCGCAGCATTTGTGCCATGCGCACTGGAAGGAATAAGACAGATGCGCCGCGCAAAATCACTTCGGGAATCATGATAATTTCGAATGGCAAGTAATCCGGCGAATTCTCCTTGGCTACCAGCATTAGGTTGTAGTGAAACTGCGTCGTATCCCGTAATCGCAATCAGCCAGTTAGAGAGTTGCTTGATAAGTTCTCGTGACCCCGCACTTTGATCAACAGGTGCAAAAGGATGTAAGGACGAAAATTCCGGCCATGTTACAGATTCCATCTCAGTAACTGCATTCAATTTCATCGTGCACGAACCTAGAGGAATCATCGTTCGATCCAATGCCAAATCTCGATCTGCCAACGTGCGCAAATAGCGCATCATTCCAGTTTCAGAATGGTTTGTGTTGAAAATCGGGTGACTCAAGAATTCCGAAGTCCGAATTAACGAAGCTGGAAGCGAGGTAGAACCACTTACCGACGCAGGAATTACGATCGTGAATATTTCTTCAAGTTGCCTGAGAGTGCTTTCGGTTACTGTTTCATCTAGCGAAATTCCTATATGCGTTGCATCAATTGGACGCAGATTTACGCGCAGCGAAAGGGCTTTTCCGTGAATTGATGCGGCATCCACTACTTCAACAGTAATCGTGTCGAAATACTTATCGTTACTCAGCACGTATCCACTTGCTTTTAAGCCTGCGGCAAATCGATCTGTTTGATTATGAATTCTTGCAGCGATCCTTCGAAGGCCAATTGGTCCATGCCACATGCAATAGAAAGCACTCATCACCGCAAGAAGAACCTGAGCAGTGCAAATGTTGCTCGTTGCTTTATCGCGACGAATGTGTTGCTCTCTAGTTTGCAATGCCAAACGCAAACCTGGGTGCCCATCAGAATCGATGCTCTGTCCAACGAGACGTCCGGGCATGGATCTTTCAAGTCCATTGCGTACTGACATAAATCCAGCATGCGGCCCCCCAAATCCCATGGGCACGCCTAACCTTTGGGCAGAACCCACGCAGACATCTGCACCCCACTCCCCTGGTGGAACTAAGAGAGTAAGAGCCATCAGGTCTGTAGCCACCAAGAACAATGCTTCGCGTCGATGAATCTCTGAAGCCAAAGATGCAAAATCTTCCACAGTTCCATAGGTATTTGGGTATTGGACAAGAGCAGCAAAGAATGACTCGTCCGGTAATGGTGCGGTGGGATCGAAAAGCGACACTTGTATATTCAACGGCTTTGCTCGAGTACCGATGACAGCTAAGGATTGCGGATGCAGATTTTTATCCACCAAGAAAACTGCCTCCGCATCGCCCTTAAAAACTCGATGTGCCAAAGTCATTGCTTCCGCTGCTGCGGTTGCTTCATCCAACATAGAGGCGTTTGCAATGGGCAATCCCGTGAGATCGCTGACAGCTGTTTGAAAGGCAAATAGAGCTTCGAGTCGGCCTTGTGAAATTTCAGGTTGATAAGGGGTGTATGCGGTGTACCAAGCAGGATTTTCCAAAACATTTCGCAGAACCACTGGCGGCGTGATGGTGCCGTAGTATCCAACACCGATCAAAGATGAGAAGACTTCGTTGGTATCGGCCATCGCTCGCAACTCTTGCATTACTTCAACTTCGGTAGCCGCCGATGGTAAAAGTTCGGAGAGTTTCTTGGCGCTAGCAATACTTGTAGGAACAACTTTGGAAATGAACTCCGAAAGAGAGGAAAAACCTAACTCTTTCAACATCAATTTCTCTTGCTCCGATGAAGGCCCGATATGTCTAGACTCAAATGCATCGTATGAAAACTCCATGGATTCCCTATTCTCTCAATCAGATCAACTTGTCAAGAATGTGAGCGCGGATAATTCTCAACACGAAGCTACCTTCGTATGATCCTAGGGTTGAAGGATAAGGCGGTTATGCACCTTTACGCTTGCGACGAAGGGCCAATTCATCGTTACCTTCGCCACTGACGATTTCACCGTCAATCTCGCCCTGCAGAGTGGCAAGGGAGCCTTCCACTTCGCTCCATACTTTTCCGACCGCGATTCCAAAAACTCCTTGCCCGCCTTGCAGTAGATCAATAATTTCATCAGGACTAGAGCATTCATAAATCGAGGCACCATCGCTCATCAAGGTAACGCGCTCTAGCTCGGTCACTCCCCTCGTTCGAAGGTAATCAACAGCGGTTCGTATATTCTGAAGAGAAACGCCAGCGTCAAGGAGTCTCTTGACTATTTTCAAAACGAGTATGTCCCGGAATCCGTATAAGCGTTGAGTTCCTGACCCGCTTGCCCCACGTACACTTGGTTCAACCAAGCCCGTTCGTGCCCAGTAATCCAACTGGCGATAAGTGATACCTGCCGCCGAGCAGGCAGTTGCTCCCCGATACCCAACTTCATCAAGGGACTGGTCGGTCACGAAAATTCTCGATTCTGCGAAGGGTTTCGGAAGGGACCCATTCAACTACGGTAAGGGTACGAGCGGTAGGCAGTAGAAGCAACGAGCGACACGGTTAAAACCTCAAGTAGAGGTTAACGGTTTCGCCCCCTTCCTCGTAAAGCAAAGAAGTAGAGGAGTGCGAAGAAGTACCACCCCACGCTTGTGCCAACGGTAACCATCTTCAGCCCTCCGGGCGCAAGTAAGCAGACCGTGCCGACAACAAGGGAGATGAAAGCCATTCCCGAAGCAGCTTGACGCAAACCCCGCTCTCCGGCAAAGGCAGCAACCAGTGGAGCAAGAAGGGCGGGAATCAAAAAGGTAGCTCCCACCACTCTGAAGAGCCAGAGGAGTTCAGCGGTGGTGTGGGATTTCGGAAACTGTAAATACAGTGCGACAGATACTGGATTGGCAATCAGGAGAATGGCGAGCAGGAAGAGAAGAATTGCTTCTACCCGAAGGACCATCGCCGCACGTCGGATCAGCATCTTTCACCCTGCAAAATCTTCTGGAGTGATTTGCTCAAGAAATTCGCGAAATTTCTCCACCTCTTCATTGGCTTGGACTCCATCATCGATGGGAATCTCGATACCGGCTTCGTCTAAAAGTGTGGAGGTCGAGAAGATTGAGCAATGGGCTCGAAGTGCGATTGCAATTGCATCTGAAGGTCGCGAAGATATCGTTAACCCTTCCCCCGTCGCTGTCGTGAGGTGAAGTTCGGCATAGAAAACGCCATCCCGCAATTCAGTCAAGTGGACGGCTTCAACTATGGCTCGCATAGAAGTGAGCATTGATACCAAAAGATCATGAGTTAAAGGTCGAGGCGGTTCGATCCCTTGTTGCGCAAAAGCTATTGCGGTCGCTTCCACCGACCCCACCCAGATCGGAAGAAATCTCGCTCCATCTATCTCTTTCAACAGCACAATGGGTTGGTTAGAGGGCATCTCAACTCGAACACCCACCACTTCCACGGGAATCATCACCGCTACCTAAATCGGTGCAATCCGCCGCGCACAAGAGCAGCGTGTAGTCGAACAGATAGTGAAGCAATTTCGCGTTGCACTTCTTCAGCTCTTGCCTTTGCCTCAGGATTCTTTTGCCGCGTCAAGGGTGTGATCACCTGCTCTATCAAGCCGATCTCTCTATCGGCTGCAGATTTGAAAGAACGCAAGTGTCGTGGCTCAATTCCAAAACCGGCCATTTCGGTAACGGCTCGGGCAATGGCTAATGCATCACCATCGTAATGTCTGCCTCGTGGGGCGATGAGTCCGTGAGATTCCAAATCAACTAGTTGCACTTCGCTTAAACCACTGGCCTTGAGTAATTCATCTCGAGAAAGACGTAGGTCGCTTGATTCACCAAAATTCGCCGGCGCCAATTCCCCGTCAAGTGTCACTAATCTCGGCACGGGAACTCCCCCAGATACAGGTGACGGCTCAAGACCGCGATCTAGCGCATCAAGATTTTCTTTGATAACACGCAAAGGCAAATATTGATCACGTTGCGCCAAGAGAACGTAACGCAATCTCTCAAGATCCATATTCGTAAATTTTCGATACCCAGAAGGTGTTCGTTGAGGTTCAATCAGCCCTTCTGACTCTAAGAATCGAATCTTTGAAATCGTTACATCAGGAAAATCACCGCGCAACTTATTTAGAACTTCACCAATGCTTAGATAAGCGCGGGCCGGAACACTCATTTATTTCCTCCAAAGAAGAGCATATGAAACTTTCCAATCTGAATTTCATCACCATTTTTAAGTGCGATCTTGGTAATCGATTCTCCATTGACATAGGTTCCGTTTAAACTTCCTAAGTCCTCTAAGAAAAAACTTGTATCCTGTGAAATAAGAAGTGCATGTTTTCGCGAAACTGTCACGTCATCCAAAAAAATGCTACTTCCGATCTCTCTTCCGACCGAAGTCGATGCATCCAAGAGGTATCTGGAACCTTTGCCGGGACCGCGATGAATAATAAGCATTCCATCGCCGAGGGCTAAGTTTGCGACCACCACTTGTTCCTCGTCAGAGAGCCCCATTAGCGACTCGCCCTGAGACGAGATTTCTTCTGATCCGCTAACACTGCCAAGATGAATCGTCGTTGTCAGATCGAGATTTTTCTTCTCTTCCATCTCGACCTCCCAACTCAACATCTACTTGAGGCTGACATTAGAGATCAGCGCCCCGCAGGTCAAGCGGGATATTTAGCCCGTAAAAGTTATGTACTCCTGGGCGCTAAGCAGGTCCCCCGGCTCGCTTGTGACCTCAATGTCCGCAATCCAGCCAGAACCATATGGATCGCTGTTGAGAATTTCAGGATTTGCAGTCAGTGCACCATTGACAGAGGTAACTTTTCCGCTGACAGGTGCATATAGTTCAGAAACACTTTTTGTCGATTCAACCTCCCCACAAACTTTTCCAGCTTCTACTGTCTCCCCAATTGATGGAAGTTGGACATAGACAATATCCCCAAGTGCGCTTTGCGCGAAGTCAGTGATGCCCATTCGCAAAACAGTCGGCGATTGGGTATTCGCGACCCACTCATGTTCTTTGGTGTAGCGAAGAGCCAATGGTGCTTCAGACACGTAATTCTCCCATCACGACGATACAAACTGGATACGGATACCTTACTTCGCAAGGGTGATCGAGCGCCATCCGTCTCTGAAATAACTGGCACCGGTTACCAAATACAACGCAATTCCCCACATCGCAAAACTCCATCCGACAATAAACGAGATTGTTCCGAGAAAATTCTTTGAAAGTGACAGGAGCAACAAGGGAAATGCATAAAGAAGGTTAAAGGTTGCCGCTTTTCCTAGGTATGTCACCTTAAAGGGAGGAATTCCAAATCGATTCATGACCACAGTAAGAATTCCCAAGATAAGATCACGTCCCATAAGGAGTGCAAGCATCCAGATTGGCAATGCATCACGAATGTAGAGGACGATCAGAGTCGAAGCGATGTAGAGTCGATCTATTGCTGGATCCATTAACTCACCTAAACGCGAGGTTTGGTTCCAGGCGCGTGCTAGTTTTCCATCTAAATAATCAGTCGCCCCGCCGATCACTAAAACAAAAATCGCAGCAGCGTCTGCTTTTTTATCTAGTGCTAGATAAATGAAAAGCGGAATTCCCAAACCGCGCAAGGCTGTAAGGCCGTTGGGAATTGTCGCGATCTTTGCCATGTCGGGGCGACAGGATTTGAACCTGCGACACCCAGACCCCCAGCCTGGTGCGCTACCAAGCTGCGCTACGCCCCGGTGACGATTCCTCGCCAATAACGATAAATCCTAGTCTCGCTCCCGAACCCGCACCGAAATCTGCACGGGAGTTCCAGGGAATCCAAATTCCTCGCGCAAGCGCCTTTCGATGAAGCGCCGATACGAACTCTCAAGAAAACCTGTCGTGAAAATGACAAAACGCGGCGGCGCAATCCCGGCCTGAGTTGCGTAGAGAATCTTCGGTTGCTTGCCTCCACGCACCGGTGGAGGTGTAGCCGCGATAAGGGTGCCTAGGAAGGAATTCAGGCGACTAGTGGGGATTCGTTTCTCCCAACTGGTGAGGGCGGTTCGCAGCGCCGGAGCGAGACGGTCCCGATGCCAGCCAGTCTTCGCCGCAAGATTTACACGTTGGGCCCATTCGACCTGATCTAAATGGCGGTCAATCTCTCGGTCTAGGGAGATTTGGCGATCTTCATCCACCAAATCCCACTTGTTCATCACAATGATGAGAGCTTTTCCTGCTTCTTCCACCATCGTAATAATGCGTAGGTCTTGCTCGCTGATGGGTTGTGAACCGTCCAAAACCACCACCGCAACTTCTGCTCGCTCAAGGGCTACCTGCGTGCGCAATGTTGCGTAATAGTCAGTGCCACTTGATTGGTTGGCCCTCTTACGAATTCCCGCAGTGTCGATAAATCTCCATATCGATCCACCTACTTCGATGAGTTCATCCACCGGATCGCGCGTTGTGCCTGCAACGTCATCGACGAGGGAACGCTCATTGCCCGCCAATGTATTGAGCAAACTTGATTTGCCCACATTCGGTCGCCCGATGAGGGCCACTTTTCGATAACCATCCTGGCTCTGAGCTGCACCTACCTCTGGCAGAACCAGGACGATGCGATCGAGTAGATCACCGGCGCCGCGACCATGCAGGGCTGAAACAAAATACGGTTCTCCTAATCCGAGGTTCCAGAGAGCGTGTGCATCTGATTCTTCACGTTCACCATCAACTTTATTGGCAATGAGAAGAATGGGCTTCTTCATCTTGCGCAAATGTTGGACGAGGACATCATCCTCATCCAGCGCCCCAACTTGAGCATCAATTACGAAGGCGAGAACATCGGCTTCCTGCATCGCCAACTCCGCAATTGCGCTGACTCCGACAGAAATTCCATCGGGTTTTGATTCCCATCCACCCGTATCCATGACCATAAAATCACGGCCATTCCACTCACATTCATATGTCACTCGATCCCGCGTTACACCAGGAGTGTCTTCCACTATCGCTTCGCGCCGACCAAGGAAACGGTTGATGAGCGTGGATTTACCTACATTGGGTCGACCGAGAAGTGCGACGATCGGCAATCCAAGCAACCTGCGTTCTTTAGCAACTTCCCAGATACGGGCAGTTACCTCTTCTAAAGTTAACCCGGTGGAATCAATCACGATCGCATCCGTTGCCAGGGCCAAAGGTGAGGCTTGCCTGGTTGAATCAATCTCATCACGCTTGGCCAAGGAAGACCCGACCGCATCCAGACCGATACCGGATAGTTCGGCCTCGCGGCGTATCGCTCTGGCCTCTAAATCCGCTGTCAAAAATATTTTCAAGGCGGCATCTGGTGCGACCACCGTGCCGATATCACGACCTTCGACTACGATCCCCTTCAGTGCTCGTTCGATAATCTTCAATTGAGCACCCAGTAAATATCGACGAATCTCGGGATCGGCACTTATCCCGCTCACCCTCTCGGTGACCTCCAAGCCGCGAATCTGCTCGGTGATATCAACCTCTCCGCAATACAAACGCGGATCCATGGGATCGGTCACAAACCTCAAGGAGTTCTTCTTGAGCAAATCAATCAAAGCTGAGGCATCAGCGATATTTTCGCGAAGGGATAACCAAGTAATTCCGCGATAGAGAGCCCCTGTATCCAAATAGTCCCAGCCAGCGCGCATCGCTATCGCCCTGGAAGTACTGGATTTGCCTGCTCCACTTGGGCCGTCAATTGCTACAACTATGCCCATGCTTCAAGTCTAGTCGCTAACGAAGAGAGTGAACCTTCCACCCGATCGCAGAGAGATGCCGCGAGAGTTTCTCGCCATCTTCGGCAGATAAAGCCAATGAGATCAATCCCGTGAACTGTCCAGGTGAGTGTTCAATCGTAAGATCTTCCACGTTCACTTCAACTTTTGCACATTCATCAAAGAGCGCCGCCAGTTGCCCTGGCTTATCTTCAATCACTATCGGCAGGTAAGAATAATCTCGTGAACGACCACCATGCTTGCCGGGAATCAGCGATGCACCGTCATTGCCGGAGCGTATAAAGTCTTCAATCTTTGACGGGTCGTCAAATTTTCCAATGAGTTCTGCCAAATCCGCTTGCACGAGATGCAAAAGTGGAAGAATTTCCTCGCGATTCATCGAGATAATTTCTCGCCACAAATGCGGATCAGAATGAGCGATTCGGGTTGTATCGCGCAAGCCTTGTCCGGCAAGGGCCAACCTTTCCGGCGACATCCTTTGCAATTGGCGCGCTAAAAGTGATGAAACCAATTGAGGCAGGTGCGAAATGCTTGCCACCGTACGATCGTGATCATGGGCCGACATGCGAATCGGATCGGCCCCCAAACCTAGAACAAAGTCACGAATTCCCCGATAGGTCTCCTCCGCAGTTTCATCGCTCGGGCAAAGTATCCAGGGACGTCCCTCGAAGAGGTCACCTCGAGCCGCTTCAGGACCTCCAGATTCGCGTCCAGCCATCGGGTGAGAACCGCAAAATTGCGGAGCGAGGCTTGGAATAGCATCAATAGTTAGTTGAGATTTAGTTTTAACACTGCCAACATCCATAAATATCGAGTTTGGATATAACGCAAACTCTCTATTTATGACCAAAGACAGTTGGGAAGTCGGCAGGGAAAATATAACAATCGATGGCGCCTCGCTCCCAGGAGATCCCATCAAATCTTGAGCTAAGCGAGCATTGCGCTCATCTACATCAACCATTTCAATCGAGAATCCATTAAGTCGAGCCTTAAGACCAATGGATGTGCCAATCAAGCCCGAACCAATGATTCGAATTTTCATCATTGAGCTAAATCGCGACGAAGTGCCGCAGCACCCTTGAGGTAGATGTGGCTCACCTCTTTCGAACTCAACTCAGTGTTGCAATGAAGCATGACCCGGATAACTCGAGGCAAGGCTCCTGGTACGTCAATTTCAGTGGCACATAAGAGAGGGACGGACTCAAAACCCATACCTCGAGCACCGACGGCAGGAAAATCCGCAACCAAATCTGGGGTCGAAGTGAGGATCACGGAGATGACGTCCTCAGGGACGAGTTGGTTTATAGTTAAAATGGCGCCCAATAATTCTTTCACTCCAGAATGAATATGCTCAGCTGTGTTCAAATCTACCTGAATTGCACCGCGAATCGCTTTCACCGTCATGGCAATAGATTACCGCTTCGGGACAACTGAGGTGCGTAATAGCGTTTTATTAATAAAAGGTTTTATTAAATAATAGTTGTACATGTTCATCCATAAAACGCTAATAACAATGAACGACCCGATTCCCGTCCATTGACAAAAGTCAATAAATTAACAAAAAGCGCTTCATTTGCCACACATTTGCAAACTTCAATGTCGATAAAACTATAAAAATAACAATAGATAAAATCGATAAAGTTATAAATAAATATTATCTTTTTTTCTTTAAAAACGATAAAGCGTTAAAGACTTAAAGCCTTACGGAGATTTATCAACTCAACTTCATTGAGATCCCTCCATCGCCCTTCCAAAATATCGCCTAGCAAAATGGGTCCGAAACGCGTTCTGATCAGACGTAGCACCTCAACACCCACTGCTTCCATTAAACGACGAATGATGTGATATCGACCTTCGTGGATCGTGACTTCTATCCAGGTAGGCGAAAGAGCTTTAAAATCCAGAACACGGCCGAGCCCATCTTCCAACTCAATGCCCTTCCTCAAAGAATCTTCGGCTCCGCGTGGCAATTTCCCGGCATACTCGATGAGATAAGTTTTTTCTAAACCGTAAGAAGGGTGCGTTGCCCTGAAAGTCATATCCCCATCATTGGTGAGCAAGATCAGACCTTCGCTCTCCTTATCAAGTCTGCCTACGTGAAAGAGACGCTCAGTTCGAAGAGAAATGAAATCCGAAAGAGAGGGCCGACCCTCAGGGTCGTACATGGTGGACACTACACCTCTTGGTTTATGAAGTGCTAAGTAATTCTTAGTCAAACTGATAGTAATTATCTCACCATCAACCATAACTATAGACATATTGGGATCGAACTTACTTCCCATTTCACGGACAACATCCCCGTCCACGGTGACTCGACCTTCAAAGATAAGTTCATCAGCACCCCTACGGCTAGTGATACCCGCATCTGCAATGATTTTATTTAGTCGAATGAGTGCCATAAGGTCCAATCCTTCACAGGAAGAGCGAAGGTATAAGTCTACTGTAGAAATCTCAGCGAGCTCTAGGGCCCGGAATTAATCAGTCAGCGCCCCCAAGACTTCATCTAGTCGATCTAGATCGGGAAGGTAAGGTGCTAAAGCGGGCAGATCTCCAATGGAATTTAGACCGAGCCGCTCTAAAAAGTAACTCGTGGTGCGATACAAAATTGCCCCGGTCTCATGCTCAGTTCCAAATTCCTCAACAAGGCCGCGCGAAACCAAAGTTTTCATGACCGCCTCTACATTGACGCCTCGTATCGCAGAGACTCGAGCCCGAGATACGGGTTGGCGATAAGCGATGACGGCAAGAGTTTCAAGGGCAGCCTGAGTAAGGCGGGATTGCTGACCGTCAAGCACAAATTTCTCGACGACGCTTGCGTATTCGGGGCGACTATAAAACCTCCATCCCTCATTTACTTTGAGTAGGGAGAATCCACGATCTTCGTACCCTTTCGTCATCCCCGCCAGGGCGTGTACGACTTCATCCACGGGTCTTTCTAATACCTGAGCAAGGATGATCTCACTAACGGGCTCATCAACCACCATCAAGATCGCTTCTATTGAACCTTCAAGATCAAGTTCAGACATTTGTACCTTCCTTTGTCTCACTCAGTAGATCTGGAACCTCGATATCAAACTCGTCTCCAGCCTCGATGACACCAGAATCGGGACCAGTCCAACTAATCTGCAACTCACCCAGCGCTGCCATTTGATCGAAGCGCAAGGCCCCCAGCCGGTAGAGGTCTAAGAGTGCCAAAAAACGTGCAACGACCACCAATGTGCTCTCCGCCTCGGCGACCAAATGACGAAAACTCATCGTTCGACCTTTTCTCAAGGCCTGGACTACCCACCGTGACTCCTCAGCCACGCTTACAAGGGGTAAATGAAGGTGCTCTAGGGCCACGGACGGGGTAACGCGCGGAGCTAAAACCCTTTCCGCAATGGCACCGAAACGTTGAGCACCTACCCCAATAAGTACCTCAGGGAGCAACGCGGCGAGAGCTGGATCCAGGGCTGTTAACCGAGGGAAAATCTTATCTTGGAGAGCAATCCGATCGTTAAAAGTAGCGGCAATCTCTTTAAATGCGCGATATTGCAACAATCGCGCAAAGAGGAGATCTCGCGCTTCTAGAAGAGCAAGATCGGCTTCATCCTCAACTTCACCGCTGGGAAGGAGGCGAGCCGCTTTTAGGTCCAGAAGGGTGGCTGCCACCACGAGGAATTCCGTGGCCTGATCCAGCTGCCATCCCTGCCCTGAAAGTTCTAATGCTCTGATGAAGGAGATAAATTCGTCAGTAACTTCACTCAAAGCCACTTCCGTTATATCCATACGGTGACGTGAAATGAGTTGCAGGAGCAGGTCGAATGGTCCTTCAAAATTATCTAGGTGGACGTCAAAACCAGAAGCGATCTCTTGATCTACATCGCTCGCGCTAACTTCCATTTGCGAACCGTACTTCACTTTTTCAAAACAATCTTGCATGGAGGCTCCACTTGCTGTTGCCATTTTCCATGCGTAGAGTCGGACCATAAAGCGGCAGAGAGGTTTCTCGATTGAGCGTTAAATCGACATTTGATGATGATGTGGCTACCACATCGACCCTACTCAAGAAAACTCCCAAGAGCTGGCCGGTACCCAAGCCAGTTAAGGATCATGGGGACGCGGCGATCATCGCTATCGTAAACCAAAAGGGCGGCGTCGGTAAAACTACGACGACAATTAATCTGGGTGCAAGTTTGGCCGAGTTGGGTCGGAAAGTTCTTCTCGTAGATTTTGATCCCCAAGGTGCTCTCTCGGTGGGTCTAGGAGTCAGTGCGCATGATCTCAAACAAGAAGAGACTGTCTATCAAATTCTGATGGATGCTCACTCAGATATTGAAAAAGTGATTCTGAAAACTTCTATTCCTGGTATGGATCTTCTCCCAGCCAATAAGGAACTCGCTGGTGCTGAAGTAACACTTGTCAATGAAATGGCGAGAGAATATTTTTTGAAGAGAAGACTTGCATCCGTGCGCGATTATTACGACGTTATCCTGATCGACTGCCAGCCAACGTTGGGTCTTCTCACCCTCAACGCGCTGACGGCTGCTGACGGTGTAATTGTTCCTCTACAGTGCGAGTTCTTTGCACTTCGAGGCTTCGCACAGTTGCAAGAGAACTTGGAACGTGTGCGAGTGAGTTTGAATCCCACTCTCAAACTTGTCGGGATTTTGGCGACAATGTACGACAAGAAAACCCTGCATAGCCGAGAAGTTCTAGAAAGAATTCTTGAGGCCTTTCCAGATAAAGTTTTTGAAACTGTGATAGCGCAAACCGTTCGCTTCCCTGAGACAACTGTCGCTGGCGAACCCATCACGACATACGCGGGTAGCTCCGGTGGGGCTGCGTCTTATCGACGCCTCGCTCGCGAATTGATAGCAATCGGAGGTGCACGATGAGCCGCAGAGCGAGTTTGCCTGGAGCTGATGAACTCTTTCGTCCTACGTCGCCCTCATTGAGCGCTGTGCGAGACACGCCTGTCGAGTTAAATGTAACGCCTACGCAGACTGTGCCGATGACCCCGATTGCTCCTGTCTCATCTGGAAGAAAGGGCGTTCGAACAACCTCTCGACGTCGCGCGGTAGCAGTGGATCGGTCACCATCTGGGCGAGAAAGGCACGAGGAGAAAATTACTGTTTATCTTTCACCCGAAGAACTATTCGATCTCGATCAGGCCCGACTTTTGCTTAGAGGAGATCTCGGATTAGCAGCAGATCGAGGTCGAATCGTCCGCGAATCAATTGCAGTTCTCATTGCCGATTTGGAAGCTAAAGGTGAACAAAGCATCCTTGCAAGGCGGCTTCGAGGTCAATAGAAAAATATCTTCTCGTTTAACCTCTAGCCCGAGGATGTGCGCTGCTATAACTCTCGCGTATCTTGTCAATCGTTATCAATGTATAAATTTGAGTTGTAGTCACTGACGCATGGCCAAGCAATTCTTGCACCACACGAATATCTGCTCCTCCGTCTAGCAAATGCGTTGCGTACGAATGTCTAAAGACATGAGGTGAAACTTTCCCTTCAAGCCCAACTTTATTAGCGGCCTCTAGTACAAAATGCCAAGCGGACTGTCGGGTGAGTCTGCCTCCTCTCTGGTTAAGGAAAAGAGCATTGCTTGGTCGGCTAGATTTTGATACTAAAGATGGTCGAAGTCTTACTAAATACTCTTGGACTGCAGCGCTCGCAAAAGTGCCCAGAGGCACAAGCCTTTCTTTGCCTCCTTTTCCGCGCAATTTGATAGTGTCTACCGCATTCTCTGTGGTCTCTACTTTCAAAAAATCCACAAGATCTAGATCAACTAATTCGCTCACACGAGCGCCGGTACCGTACAGTAATTCCAATATTGCTCGGTCTCTCAATCTAATTACGTCACCGCCGCCAGAGAAAGCTTCAATAAGAGAAATAACTTCGCTTACCGTAAGTGCCTTGGGCAATCGGCGGGTCTGTCGAGATTGTTCGATCTCATTCATTGGATCCCGAAAATTCTTCTCGCGCCCCAAATAGTTGAAAAAGGCTCGTAGCGCCGAAACGCTTCGGCTTATAGAGGCTTCAGCAAGATGAGAACCACGTAAAACACTTTGAAATTGAAGAATATGTGTCGCAAGTACATCACTCAGAGAAATATTCTGCTCTTCCAGAAATCCACCAAAGCGTTTTAGATCGCGTTGATAAGCCACGATGGAATTTTCAGCGAGTCCTCTTTCTACGCGTAAATAATCCAAAAACGATCTTGCTTCGGTTTGGAAGTCCATCAAGTCTTAGGAATCAAGCAGAGAGCACTCATAATTGTGAGCAACAGCGACGGCTTCGTAATAGATCTTGCCTTCATGAACATTGAGTCCCAGAGCAAGAGCCCGATCCTGCTTCACTGCCTCTCTCCACCCCTTATTCGCCAGAGCTAGCGCAAAGGGAAGTGTTGCATTTGTCAATGCGTAGGTAGATGCCACAGGTACTGCTCCAGGCATATTTGCTACACAATAGAAAATACTGGAGTGAACCGGATAAGTCGGATCTGCATGCGTAGTCGGTCTTGAGTCAGCAAAGCATCCACCTTGATCAATCGCAATATCAACCAGAACGGAGCCAGGCTTCATCGCTTTCACCTGTTCGTTGCTGACCAATTTCGGTGCTTTCGCTCCATGCACGAGAACAGCTCCGATTACGAGATCGGCCTTCATCACCTGGCTATCAACTGCGTGGTACGAGGCCGCCAAAGTTTTAATTCTGCCTGCGTACAGCGCATCAATATATTGCAGACGCGAAATACTGCGGTCAATTACTGTGACGTCTGCACCCATACCCATGGCGATCGTTGCTGCGTTTAGTCCAGCGACTCCCCCGCCGATAACCACCACCTTGCCCGGTGCGACTCCAGGAACTCCTCCGAGGAGAACTCCCCGTCCACCATGCGGTTTTTGTAGTGCAGAAGCACCGACTTGGGTTGCCATTCTCCCCGCGACTTCACTCATTGGTGCTAAAAGTGGAAGTTGACCATTGCTCTCCACCGTCTCGTAAGCAATTGCCGTAATTCCGCTACTTACCAAGGCATCGGTACATTCTTTTGAAGCCGCGAGGTGCAGATAAGTAAAGAGCACTTGGCCTTTTCTCATTCTCGGATACTCAATTGCTATCGGCTCTTTCACTTTCAAAATCAATTCTGCTGAATCCCAAATCTGTTCTGCACTTGCGAAGATCTTTGCACCGGCCAATTCAAATTCGCTGTCCGTGACGGCCGAACCTAAACCGGCGCCAGCTTCAATAACTACTTGATGTCCCGCCCGAACAAATTCACCAACGCCTTCAGGAGTAATTGCAACCCTAGATTCCTGGCTCTTAACTTCCTTTGGAACTCCAACGATCATTGTGAACTCCTGTTAATTAGTTTGCTTTAGAGTGAAGACTACACGCACATATCGCGTGAATTTGAAATCATTTTGTTCGCAATGCGGCGGCAATTAAACCCACGAACAATGGATGAGGTCGAGTAGGACGCGATTTAAATTCAGGATGCGCTTGTGTTCCGACGTAGAATGGATGTTGATCTCTTGGTAACTCAACAAACTCCACAAGATCACGCTCTGGATAAATACCAGAAAATACAAGCCCGGCTTTGCTCAATTGTTCGCGATACGCATTGTTGACTTCATACCGGTGTCGATGTCTTTCAGATATCTCTGAAGATCCATAAAGTTCTGCCACCAATGAACCGGATTGCAAACTTGATGTATACAGTCCAAGTCGCATCGTCCCGCCCATGTCGGCTTCTCCGTTAACGACATCGCGTTGATCTGTCATTGTAGAAATCACGGCAGAAAGGGTTTCAGGTGCGAACTCCGCAGAATTCGCATCTGGAATTCCAGCAAGATTTCTAGCCGCCTCAATTACCATGCATTGAAGTCCTAGACAAAGTCCCAAGGTTGGTATTTTCGCTTCTCTTGCAAACTTAAGCGCGCCAACTTTTCCTTCTATACCTCGAATTCCAAAGCCTCCCGGAACACAAATTGCATCCACATCAGCGAGTTGCGCAGCGGCACCTGCTTGGGTTTCGCAATCATCGCTCACTACCCATTTAATTTCAATTTTCGCATTATTCGCAAATCCTCCTGCGCGAAGGGCTTCCGTAACCGAAAGATAAGCATCCGGCAAATCAACATATTTTCCGACAAGTGCGACCTTTAGACGATGAGCCGGGTGATGAACTCTTTGGAGAAGACCATCCCATTCGCGCCAATCAACATCTTTAAAAGGTAACCCAAGCCGACGCACGACATAGGCATCCAAGCCTTCCGAATGCAGAACTTTAGGGATGTCATAAATGGAAGGAGCATCCACCGCCGCGACAACTGCTTCCATATCCACGTCACACATCATTGAAATCTTTTTCTTTACTGATGCTGGTATTGCTCGATCAGATCGAATCACGATTGCATCTGGAGCGATTCCGATACTTCTTAACGCCTGTACGCTGTGTTGCGTTGGTTTTGTCTTTAACTCGCCCGAAGGTCCGATATACGGAACCAAGGAAACATGAACATAAAAAACATTCTCTCGCCCAACCTCTTGGCGAATTTGGCGGGCCGCCTCAAGAAAAGGTTGTGACTCGATATCACCGACGGTGCCGCCCACCTCGGTAATGACAATATCTATGTCTGGTCCAGCCATGGCACGGATACGTTCTTTTATTTCATTCGTGATGTGAGGAATGACTTGCACAGTTTCGCCAAGGTATTCACCGCGACGTTCACGGGCGATAACCCGAGAATAAACTTGGCCCGTAGTGACATTGGCTGAACCATGCAGATTGGTGTCCAGAAAGCGCTCGTAATGTCCGATATCCAAATCGGTCTCTGCGCCGTCGTCTGTGACAAAAACCTCGCCATGCTGGAATGGATTCATTGTTCCGGGGTCGACGTTCAAATAGGGATCGAGCTTTTGCATCGTCACCCGAAGTCCGCGGGAGCGAAGCAGTCTTCCTAAACTAGATGCAGTGAGGCCCTTACCCAGGCTTGAAGCCACGCCTCCGGTTACAAAAAGATGTTTAGTCACATGTGGCTGGCCCATGGAAGACCAACCTATCATCCCTGAGCGCTAATTCTTGCTTTCCCTCATGCCCAGCAGTTCTGCGGCGTGTTCTCTCGCACTTTTGGAAGTTTCATGCCCGGCGAGCATTCGCGCAATTTCTGCGATTCGCGCCTCGCCGGTCACTTGAGTGACGCTACTTTGGTTAACTGCTCCACTTTCATTCTTTGTCAAAACAAAATGCGAATCTGCCCAGGCCGCCACTTGTGGCAAATGTGTAACCACTATGACCTGCGAATGACGGGAAAGTGCATGAAGTCGTCGTCCAACTTCAATCGCGGCCTTTCCGCCTACGCCCGCATCTACCTCATCAAAAATGTAGGTCCCCACTGGCGAACTTTGCGCGAGAACCACTTCCAGAGCAAGCATGATTCGAGATAGTTCTCCACCGCTTGCACCCTTTGCCAGAGGGACAATTGAACCGTTGACATGAGTTTGAATATTCATAGTGATCTCGTCACACCCATGACTCGAAAAATTCTTCTCATCCATAGAACCTAAGTAATCCGGAGCGTCAACTTCACAAATGAATTTAGTGTGTGGCATTGAGAGAGAATGGATTTCGTGAGTCACGAGGGTGGAAAGCCTTTTCGCATCTGTATGTCTCAAATCTGAGAGTGACTTTGCTTTTGACTTCAAATCAACCAATAGTTTCTCCAGATCTTGTTCAAGTGCGGTAAATCGCGCCTCTCCTCCTGAAAGATCTGCAATCTTCTCGGCAACTTCACCAAATCTTTGTGTTAACTTCTCGATCTGTAGATCAGGATCCTCTGTAGTGGCATATCTTCTCAGCAGGGCACTGATTTCAGATCGACGAGCCTGCGCTGCTTCCAGCCTTTCTGGATCCATATCAAGATCGGAAAGATAGCGATGAGAGTCCAATGCGGCCTCTGTCAGCAGATAATAGCTTTCCGAAATGCTTCCGAGAATTTCGCCGATCAATGGATCCTTCTCTACAACAACTTCTAAAGATCTCTTTGCTGCGGCAAGGAAATTGAGGATACTTGCATTTTCGCCGTCGAGAAGTTCAGTGGTTTCATTCACTGCAAATCGAAGCGCTTCAACTGAGGAAAGTCTTGAAATCTCTAGTAACAAATTACTCACCTCGTGAGGAAGTGGTTTCACTTTAGAATATGCGCTCGCAAATTCTCGAAGCTCGACAACTTCGCTTTCACGACCGGAGGCACTCTTACGTAAGGAATCAATTTTCTTTTTCATCTTCTGATAATTTTCAAGAGATCTTCCGTATTCTTGGAACGTTCGATCAAATTCTTCTCCCGAAAAGCGATCAAGCAACTCTCTTTGTTTCGAAGATTTGCCTAAACTGGCACTCGCAGACTGACCGTGAATCTCTACGAGTAATTCGCCAAGTTCTGAAAGTGCATTCACCGGTACATTGACGCCTCCGGCAATAGCTCTGCTTCTCCCATCGATTCCCAAGGTTCTAGTCAATATGAGTACTCCCTCGTCAACCGAAGCTCCCCTTTCCAGCGCCATCTGCTTTATTCCCTCTGGCACGCGAAAGGTTGCGCTGGCCGTCAAACGTTCTTTGCCCTGTCGAACCAGTGCAGCATCCACTTTCCCTCCGAGGACAAGGGCGAGGGCCGTGAGAACCATGGTTTTACCAGCGCCAGTTTCACCAGAGAACACCGTAAATCCACTTTCGATGTGTAGTGAAGCTTCTTCGATAACGCCGATTGCTCGAATATTGATCTCTTCTAAAAAAGAACGATCACTCACCGCGCCATCCTTCAATTGGCAATTTAAACTTGGCTACCAATCGGTCGGTGAAAAGAGTCTCTTTAAGATGTGCAAGCCGCACCAATTCTTGATCTCGAGTCATCACGACTCGATCGCCTTTGAGCAACGAAAATTTTCTCCGCGAATCGGCTGAAAGCAAAGCATCACTTGATTCAACGTCTATGACCACTGTCGATTGCGCCGAGACGACTAATGGCTTGGAAAATAATGCGTGTGCCGAAATGGGAACCACCACAAAAGCTTCTACTTGGGGCCAAACGACTGGTCCGCCGGCAGAGAAGGCATATGCCGTTGAACCCGTAGGAGTTGAACAAATCAAACCGTCACAACCCCACCGAGATAAAGGGCGGTGATCAATCTGGACAAGTAGTTCAACCATGATTGTTTCGTTTCGCTCTACCGTTACCTCGTTAAGGGCCCAACCCTGAGTAACTAATTCATCGCGCCTATAAACGGAATAACTTAAAACTAGGCGTTCGTCCACTATGTAATTCTTTTCCAGGACGGCGCTGCAAATTTCTGCAATCGAAGGTTTTTCAACCTCAGCGAGAAATCCGACTCGACCAAGATTTACGCCAAGAATTGGTATTTGAGTCCCACGGACTGCTTCTGCAGCCCGCAACATCGTTCCATCTCCCCCCAAAACGATCGCGATCTGCACGCAGTCCAAATGTTGAGTATCAAAGGGCACTATTCCCTCGAGCTCCGCCTCTGGATTAGCAAAAAGTGTGTACCCGGACTTCGCAAAGAAAACCGCAATCTCATGAGCAGCCTCGCGTGCATCGGATCGATTTGGATTGACGACAAAGAGAATAGCGTGCTCTGCTTGGTGCCGATCGTCTTGTTTCCGATCGTCTTGTTTCATTGTGGACCAATTGCAATCGCATGATCGAGCTCTTCCGGTGATATTTCGCCAGCGCCTCGACGTAACCAAAGAAAGTATTCAACATTGCCGGCGGGTCCTGGAAGAGGACTGGCGGCAATGCCGAGAGTCCCCAGACCAACATCGTAGGCAGACTCTGCAACATCGAGTACTGCTGTGCGTCGAAGCGATGGATCGCGGACAACACCTCCCGCTCCGAGCCTCTCACGTCCCACTTCAAATTGTGGTTTAACCATCAGAACAAAGTCAGCCTCCGACTTAGACACAGCTGCAAGTGCGGGCAAAACTAGAGTCAACGAAATAAAGGATAAATCAGCGACGACGAGATCAATCGGCTCTCCCACCATTTCACCTGTGAGGTGACGAATATTTGTGCGGTCGAGAATGATCACACGTGGGTCTTGTCGCAACTCCCACGCTAACTGTCCGTATCCAACGTCAACGGCGACAACTTGTGATGCGCCCCGTCTTAGAAGGACATCGGTAAAGCCACCGGTAGATGCGCCTGCATCTAAGCAACGCTTTCCCTCGACGACAATTTCCGTAAAGACATCCAAAGCTCCGGCCAATTTATGCCCGCCCCGTGATACGAAATCATCACGATCGCCTTGGAGAACAATCGAGGTTTCAGCATCTACCTGCGTGGCCGGCTTGGAGGCAGGAATTCCTCCCACCAGGATCGAACGAGACTCTATGAGATCCGCAGCGTGATCACGTGAACGTGCCAATCCTCGCCGCACTAACTCTGCATCTAGTCGAGTCTTCATTACAAATTTCTATAAGCCATCGATGGTGGAGAGAGTAGATTCAAGGGTGCGGTGGACGTTTTCGAGTCTTTGTGCGTGTTCTCCGATGGGCAAAGAATCAATCGCTACCAGATCTGCTTTGACCTTCTCCACAAACTCTTCAACATCGAGAATTTTCACTACTTCTTTTCTTTCGCTGACGTCGCCTTTTTTGCACTCTTCTTAGTCGAAGCAGTCGCGACAGGAACTTTTTTAACTGCAGATTTCTTGGTTGCTGACTTGACTGGCTTTTTTGAAGTGGATGTGGAAGGAGAAGAAACCCTAGCCGTCTTTCCTTTGGAGGGTCCCTTCGCCTTCTTCAACGATTCAACCTCTTGGGATAGCCGATCAAAATCCGCTTGTTTTACAAAGCCCATTTTCTTTACCGAACGCTCGACCTCTTCTTCAATCTTAATCTTGATGCTCTCTCCACTATCGCGAAGCCATGTGTTGAGCGCTGCGACAACTTCACTGGGATTTCGCTCGCCTTCTGAAAACTTCGAAAGGTAAACACGTAATGTGCTAAAAAAATCGCTTGCCATTTGATTGACCTTCCTGAGAAAAGAGGTTCGTATGTATAAACGTTACCTAAATTCTACTGATTTCGCTTGCTTCGATCTGCCAACGGCTGGCTAAGCCTTGCGGGCTTTGCCAAAAGCGTCGATGGATAGAACCCTTGATCTCGATGCAGTCATCAACTTTTAACTTTAGAGCGATGCGTCGAGCTTTGGAATTCCATGCGCCAATATCTAAAACATCTACGCCAGTACGTGTATCTCGATTGACTACCAAACGAAACTCCACCACACGATCCTGACTTGGCATGGTCTTCTCGATCGCAAGGGAAGATACGCGACCTCGGAGGAGAACCGAATTGAGGGAATTATCTAAGGGCGCACTTGCTTTTTTGACAGTCCTTGTTGCCATTTTTCGCTCCCCTTACTTGGCATCGACATGGATGCCTGAGAAGAAAAGGTTCACGTTAAGGTGAGACATAAATCGAGTTGAAGTGAGGTCCCTGTGAATCTAGAGTCCTGTGGGTAAAATGCTAATTCTGTGCCCTTAACTCAGCATCTGTTTCATCCTCAGAATCAAGATCCGCGCATTTCCTAAACCATTCCATCGCCTCTTGAGGCCGTTCTGCAGCCTCCAGCGCATCAGCGTATGCATAACGTAAACGAACTGCCCACTCAGCAGTCTCATTCTTTAACTCCTTACATGTCAGGGTCACAACTGCGGCATCCATCTGTCCCAAATCTTTGCGAGCCCCCGCTGCAACTATTCTCATCTCAATTTCTTCAGGCTTCTCCAATTTCTTAACTTCTTTAGACGCGGCCATTTCTAGCGCCTTTTCAGGACGTCCTAACCCTCTCTCGCAATCGGCCATCACTGGCCAAATCGATACATCACCTGAAATTCTGTGAGCAGCTCTCAACTCTCTTAGCGCAACTTCATATTTTCCAGCTCGATAGGCGGCATAGCCTGCAGATTCTCTTGCCACCGCCAAACGACCGGCATGATGGGCAGCGGCCATCCCATGAAGGTAGGCACGATCTGGATCACTATCGATAAAAATGCTTACACATACCAAATGACGCGCGACAACTTTCGCATTATCTGCAGAAAGGGAAAGTAGTTCTGCACGCGCAGATTTTTCCAACTCTTCTCCTGTCACTTCATCAGGAATCACAGGTTCAAAAATTCGTGGACGAAAACGCGTTGGATCTTGTGAACGTCCCATGGGAGTGCGCGGAGTAACTGCGCGACCGCTTCGATCTCCGGCAGTCTTGGAAATCCCCGGTCGCGTGGCACCAGGACGATCTGCACGACCACCTCTAGATGATTCAGAACGTGGTGATTCAGAACGTGGACCCGATGATGGACGACCCGATGATGGACGACCCGCGTTCGATCGCGCGGGAGGTCTGCCCGATTCATTTCCAGAAACCATAGCCAAACTCCATTCCGAGCGGGCAACTTTGCGTTAACTTAAATATGTCACGCTAAATGAAAAATAGAAAAGGGGCACTTAGTGAAAAGTGCCCCTCTCTATAAAGGATGTTCGGCAACGTTCTACTCTCCCACAAGGTCACCCGTGCAGTACCATCGACGCTGTGAGGCTTAACTTCCGGGTTCGGAATGGAGCCGGGTGTTTCCCTCACGCTATGGTCGCCGAAACTCTATTGAGA
>JANYDL010000031.1 GCA_025363635.1 Actinomycetes bacterium | reverse complement strand
ACGCCGATGAAGATTTGCGGTATGCGATCGGCATTGATGGGCAAGCCGTTCTCGCCATTTGTTAAATTGCCAAAGTTTCTACTGATAATCACGTGCCCTGCTTGGCCAAAAGCCAAGGTCACCATGGCGAAAGTTATCCCTTTAGTGCGAAGAGAAGCGGAGCCGATCAAAATTGCCAAAATACCTGTAATCCCTATTGCCATGAATGAAGAGAGAAAGAGATTAATATGGCTGGTATTAACAAAGATTGTTGTGAGATACATGCCGCTGGCAAAAAAGAGTGCGTGCCCAAATGACAAAAGTCCAGTGAAGCCGAAAAGAAGATCGTAAGTTAGCGCTAGCGCCCCATACAAAAAAGCAACGGCAAGTGTCTGTTGCAGTCCTGGTCCTCGAAGAGGTCCAAAGTTGAAGAGAGGACCGACTGCTAATAGAGCAACAAATACGCTGAGAAGTGGGCGAGAATATTTCCAACGTAACATTTAGGCACTCACCTTTCCCAACAGTCCTTGTGGCTTAGTGAGTAGAACTGCAGCCAAGAGGAAGACGATGACAAAGTCACCCAGTCCAGGAATGTAGTAATTCGCGAATTGTTGAGTAATGCCGATGAGAAGTGCTGCAAGGGCGCTCCCACCGATTGACCCCATGCCACCCACTACGACCACGATAAATCCGTAAATCAACCATGTTCCAGCGGTCAGCGGAGACACTCCGTTTTGATAGGCAGCGGTAAGGACGCCGCCGACGCCCGCAGCAAAACCGCCGAGAAAGAAGACTGCGCTAAATGCAAGTCGAACATTGATGCCCAGCGCGGTGACCATCTGCCGATTCTCAACTCCGGCACGAATGATCAGACCAATCCTTGTGAACTTTAGAATCGCGAGCATAAGGACGAGAAGAAATCCTGCTACTCCAATGTAGAGGAAGCGATCAACGGGAATGATCGCACCGCGTATCTTTATGATATTGATGAACCATGCGGGAGTAGGCAGAAGTCGTAAATCGTTTGTGAACCAACCTCCGAGCACTGCGCCGACGACGAGAGCAACTCCGACGGTCACTAGGGCTTGATCAATATGTCTTTCATAAAGCCTTGTGATCACCAGACGTTCAACAACTAGTGCAAATAATCCACCGCCCAGGCCACCAACAAACATTGCCCCAAAGAATGTCCAGGTGTTGCTTGTGTGAACTACTTGGGTCGAAAACCATAGTCCAACATATGCGCCAATACTCAAAAAGGTTCCGTGCGCAAAGTTGAGCACTCCCATTAGGCCATAAATAAGTGATAATCCCGAGGCCACAAGAAAATATAAAGCGCCAAGGCCGACGCCAGTAATCGAAATTAGTATGAAAGTATCCATTTACTTGTGGCCCCCACTTACCCCGAGCATAGAGTGCACAAATTCCTCATCATGCAAATGCTCTGGGCCACCTTCAAAGATCACTCGCCCTTGATCCATAACAACAACAAATTGTGCAATCCTTTTTACGAGAGCAAGATTCTGTTCCACAACAAGCATGGTGCTCTTTCGCGCCACGAGCGCTAGCGCATCCGCCACCTCTGCAACGAGTTTTGGAGCTAGACCTTTGGTGGGTTCATCGACGAGCAGAATCTGATTTCTGTTTAAAAGTGGCCGCGCAATTGCAACCATTTGTTGTTGTCCGCCAGAAAGTGTTCCTGCTCGTTGTCCGCCGCGGCTTTGGAGTTCAGGGAAGAGAGAGTATGCCAATTCAAAATTGGCATCATCGCCGTGCGCAGCAAGATTCAAATTTTCCTTAACAGTCAGAGTTGAAAAGATGTCACGATCCTCGGGGACATATCCGACCCCACCGCGCGCTATTTTGTGAGTGGGTACTCCATTGAGTTCTTTATCAAAGAGAAAGACCGACCCAGTTGATGGGTAAAGACCCATGATTGCTTTCAAAGTTGTTGATTTGCCTACGCCGTTGCGCCCCAAAAGAGCTGTAACTTGATTCTCCGGTACTTCGAAGTTGACGCCCTGAAGTATGTGCGAACCTTGGATGAAAACATGAAGATCTTTAACTGTCAGTGCGTTCATAGATTTACACCTAGATATGCACTTTGCACTATCGGGTTTGCGATCACTGCGTCCGGAGTATCACAGACAAGGAGTTCGCCGTAATTAAGTACCGCGATTCGATCGGCTAAACCCAAAATTACTTCCATGTGATGTTCAACGATAAGGACAGTTTTCTTGTGCACGGTTGCAAGCGTCCTAATTATTTCAACAAGGGCGGGGACGTTCTCGACGCTCATTCCAGCCATAGGCTCATCGAGAAGGACAATTTTCGCTTTGGAAGCCAGCACGAGTGCTATTTCAAGGAGGCGTTTGTCACCATGAGAAAGCGATCCTGCTCGTTGAAGGGCCTGTGTTTTTAGTCCAACGTGATCAAGCAATTCGTAAGACTGAGCAACTATTTCTTCAAACTTATATGCGTTTCGTGTGAAATTCATTGATTTTCCACTGGCTGCTTGCGCAGCAATCCGAACATTTTCTAAGAGAGTTAAATTAGTGAAAATACTTGACGTTTGAAAAGTCCTTGCAATTCCAAGTTGGGCTCGGCGGTGAACACTCATGTGGGTGATATCTGTGGGGCCGAGACGGATTTTTCCACGAGTTGGTTTTCGAATTCCCGAGAGTAAATTGAAAAGGGAAGTCTTACCCGCACCATTCGGACCGATAATACCGAGGGTCTCATTTTCATTGACGTCAAGGGTGATGCCCTCGAGAATCAGCGCTCCTCCAATGGAAAGACTCAAATCTTCTATCGAAAATGCTGAAGTCATTGAATTCCTTTTGAGTGGAGGTTGGGTTCTTAAGTTGTGGCGATATCCTACTTAAAAGTGGCAAAAATTGGCATAAAAGAAGCCTGGCGCTTGATGATTTAGCGCCAGGCTTCTTCTCTTACTGATTAGTTAGTTAAGGTGAAACATTTCGAAGTGTTGTGAGAAGCACCGGTTGATAGTGGGAACCATTCTTAACCAAGCTCACCAAGAACATTGGCATGATCAAAACGTGGTCATCGGCACGCACTTTAGTGAGTCCCTTAATTCCAGAGAAAGTCCAACCCTCTAGATTGGAGATCGCTGTTTGAACATCGACGCCTTTATTATTGTAAAGAGCGCGCAGAATCATCTGAGCAGCATTTACACCAGCATCGGTGAAAAGATCTTGAGACTTTCCTGCGGCTGCATAATCTGAGGCAAGTTGCGTAGCTACTTTATTAGGAATAACTCCCGGGAAGTAACTATTGGTGAGAATTGAATTGGATCCGTCAAAGAGAGTTCCATAAATGTCATATGAAGCCACTCCAGCAAGACCTGTAATTGGGCGTGTTGTGGCAAATACACCTTGCTGCTTGAGCGAAGTGAGCATTCCTCCAGCAGTAAGAGCATTCGACCATGCAATAAAGATATAAGCACCCTTCGCATCCAGCGCCTTCTTGGAATACGGAGTGAAATCGGTAGCCGTTGTGGAGACCTTCACTTCTTCAAAGAGAGCTCCCTTTGGTCCAAGGAGAGCACGAGCAGCCGCAATATTTCCGGCACCAAATGCATTGTCCTCGACAAAGAGAATGACTTTCTTGCCTTTGATTGGCTTGATGCCAGCCAGTGGTGCCAGATCTTGCTTTGATGTATTTCCTGAGCGGAATACATATTTATTAGCGCTACTTGTTACTAAGTCATTCTTGGCTGGGCCAGAAATATAAAGAATCTTATTTTGCGCAGCCAATGGTCCCAGAGTCAGAGCCACTCCAGAAGATGCTGTACCGACAATGATTTTTGTGCCGTTACCAACCATCTCTTTGAATGATGCGGTCGCTGATGCTGGATCTGCGCCATCATCTTTCTTTGTGAGAACTAATTTGGCGCCGTTGACGCTCATCTTGCCACCGGTGTAGTACTTCAGTCCCCACTCAAGGGCATCTGTATAAGCATCTCCATAGGACTTCAAGGGACCCGAGGTCGAGGTGATAACACCGATCTTTATTTCGGACGCTGCCTGTGCAGGGACCGAGAGACCAGCTGGAATGAGTACAGCGATTGAGAGCGCTGTAATTCCAAATCTCATGAACGAGGTGTGCTTACGCATTCACTCTTCTCCTAATTTTCAGAGCCGATCGATTGGCGAAGGGCTAGCGCGAGTTTACATATGAGAAGTGGAAACTTGAAGCAATTACGCCATAACCTTTTGTTATCGAATTAACGTATGAATCCTTTCCATTCCACTCAGTATCGCGAGATAGTTACCCCATGAATAACGATGTTTTCTTGCCGGAAATGAAAATCAACGTTCCAGTAGATGGCGGGAATTTAGCGGTGTTTCGCTATGGAGCAGATGGTGGCCACCCAGTACTCCTCATCCACGGAATTACTTCCTCGAACCGCGCATGGCAGTGGATTGCTCAGGGACTCATTGAGCGAGGGCTTTCACCGTATGCGGTGGACCTGAGAGGTCGAGGTGATTCAAGTGATCTACCGGGGCCATTTGGACAGAGAGCGCATGTAAAAGATTTAATCGCCGTAATGGATCATTTGGGCTTTGCATCCATGGATGTAATAGGTCACTCGAGCGGAGCTTTCGTTGGGGTAGCACTTCTTGGGATAGCCCCAGAGCGAGTCAAGAGATTGGTCATGATAGACGGCGGGATTCAATTCCCACTTCCCGAAGGTGTGACCATTGAGCAAGTTATCGGTTACGTTCTCGGTCCAGCATTTGCTCGACTTGCGATGACATATGAGTCCAAGCAGGCGTACCGCGAATATTGGAAGGTACAACCAGCCTTTGTGCGTGGCTGGTCGACCGGACTCGATGAATATGTTGATTACGATCTTCGAGGAAAGCCTCCCGTGATGAAATCGAGTGTGAATCCCAAGTCCGTTCAGGATGACACCGCGGAGAATTTCAGGGCCTTCGACTTGAATCAGGAAACCTTAAAGAATCTGAAAGACGAAGTCCTACTTATTCGTGCAGAGCGGGGATTACAAAATGAAGAGACGGCGCTATACCCCTGGCCTATTTTGACGGCCGAACTCACAAAGTTTCCGAAAGTTAGACTTGAAACAGTCGCTGATACAAATCATTACGATTTGGTAATTAATACGTATGGTGCAGAAAAATGCGTGAACTTAATTTGTGGTGAGGCGAAAATATGAGCGGGCGTTTAGAAGGTAAACGAGCATTTGTAACTGGATCATTTCAAGGGATAGGCCTGGGAATTGCATCGGCGCTTGCAAGTGAAGGGGCAGAATTAGTTCTTCTTGGGCTCGGTGATGCAGAGGTGGTTGCAAGGGGTGAAGCCGCGGTGCGAGCAGCGGGTGCTGCGAGAGTTGAAAGTTATGTGAGCGATCTTCGAGATTGTGATGCAACGGAAAGTGTCATTGGAAAAATATTATCCGGTGGCGCGGTGGATATCCTCGTGAATAATGCAGGCATTCAGCACACTGCAAATATAGAAGACATGCCGCGAAGCAAATGGAATGACATCATTGCTATAAATCTTTCTTCATATTTCGACACAATGCGACTGCTCCTTCCTGGCATGAAAGAGCGCGAATTCGGGAGAGTAATAAATATTGCCTCGGTTCATGGACTTGTCGCCTCGATGGCTAAGTCGCCTTACGTTGCCGCAAAGCATGGAGTTGTGGGTCTGACTAAAGTTGCTGCTCTCGAATGCGCGAATGTGGGTTCGTCGCAAACTGGTGGACTCACGGTAAATGCAATTTGTCCCGGCTGGGTTGGAACCGAACTCATAGAGCCACAGATTCAGACACGGGTCGATAAACATGGTGGCGATAGAGTTGCTGGGATCGCCGATCTGCTCAGCGAGAAGCAACCGAGTAAGAGAATGTCCTCTCCTGAAGAGATAGGAGCGCTCACTCTCTGGCTTTGCGATAAGGCGGCGCACAATATAACTGGAGCAGCAATTCCGGTTGATGGTGGTTGGACCGCACAGTGAGCAGATTGCAATCTGCACTCGCTTCTGAGTGGCCACTTCAAATTGTAGGAACCATCAATGCAAACCATGCACTCCTTGCGAAGAGGGCTGGTTTCAAAGCCATCTATCTTTCTGGTGGTGGGGTAGCCGCTGGATCACTCGGAGTTCCGGATCTTGGAATTACCAATCTTGAAGATGTCCTTATCGACGTCCGAAGAATTACTGACGTGTGTGATCTCCCGCTTTTGGTAGATGCGGATACAGGTTTCGGACCTTCGGCGTTTAACATCGGACGCACAGTGCGATCGCTGATTAAGAATGGCGCCGCAGGCATGCACATAGAAGATCAGATCGGTGCGAAAAGATGCGGACATCGACCCAATAAAGAGGTGGTCACCAAAGCTGAAATGGTCGATCGCATTAAAGCCGCTGTTGATGCACGCACCGATTCTTCTTTCATGATCATGGCGCGAACTGACGCTCTCGCAATTGAGGGGATCAACGCGACTCTAGATCGAGCCCACGCCTATCTAGAGGCGGGTGCAGACGCGATATTTCCAGAAGCAATCGCAGATTTAGCAACCTACAAACACTTTTCGTCAAAACTTGATGCACCAATTTTGGCCAACATCACCGAATTCGGCCTTACGCCCTTATATTCGGTCGAGGAGCTGGGTCGCAGCGGTGTATCCATGGTTCTCTATCCACTTTCAGCATTTCGATCTATGAATAAGGCTGCCGAAAAGACATTTGAGTCGATCCGTAAGAATGGGACTCAATCCGAAGTAGTGGATGAAATGCAGACTCGCGAAGAGCTCTACGATCGCATTAACTATTACGACTACGAACGTGCACTAGATGAATTCAATAGCAAAGAGGATTGAGAAGAGTTATGTCTGAATTCAAACCAAAGAAATCTGTTGCGCTCTCAGGTGTGGTGGCTGGAAATACAGCACTTTGTTCAGTTGGAAAAAGTGGAAATGATCTGCATTATCGCGGGTTTGATATTAAGGACCTTGCTCAAGGGTGCGAGTTTGAAGAAGTCGCTCACCTACTCATACACGGAACTTTGCCCAACCAACTAGAACTCAAATCGTACAAAATGAAGTTGGCAAAGTCACGCGGGTTGTCAGATGCGATGAAGATCGTTTTGGAGTCAATTCCGAAGACCGCGCACCCCATGGATGTTTTGCGCACTTATGTTTCATTCTTGGGGTGCGAATCGCCAGAAGCAGCAGATCATTCGGAAGCGGGCGTTCGGGAAGCCGCTGATCGACTGATCGCAAGTTACTCATCTGCTTTGCTTTATTGGTTCCACTTTTCGAATTCTGAAAGAAGAATAGTTGTGGATTCTGCAGAAGATTCTATCGGTGGACATTTTCTTCACCTGCTCCACGGCCAACGGCCAAGTCAGGCGTGGATTAAAGCGATGCATGTTTCATTAATACTCTATGCTGAACATGAATTTAATGCTTCGACATTCACGTCAAGGGTAATCGCTGGGACTGGCTCTGACCTGTACTCAGCCATAACGGGCGGGATAGGAGCACTTCGTGGTCCAAAACACGGAGGAGCAAATGAAGTAGCTCTAGAAATTATGCGCCGATATACCGACCCTGATGAGGCTCAAGCCGATATTGAAAATCGCATATCCAATAAAGAGGTAATCATCGGATTTGGACATCCTGTGTACACGATTGAAGATCCTCGAAGTGACATCATCAAGGCCATCGCGGCTGAACTTTCAACTGATGAAGATTCATTGAAGTTATATGGAATTGCGCAGCGAATTGCAAAAGTTATGTGGGATACAAAAAAAATGTTTCCAAATCTGGATTGGTTCTCGGCCGTAGCGTATGACGCAATGGAAATTCCGCTGTTGCTTTTTACGCCGATCTTCGTACTCTCCCGAACAACAGGGTGGTCTGCTCACGTTATGGAACAGCGAGTGGACGGAAAAATTATTCGCCCCACTGCGAATTATATCGGTCCCGATGACCTGGCTCTTACTCCTATTGAAAGTCGGTAAACCTCTTCATGTCTCATTTAGTTGCCAAAACATCTCAAGATTTTGATCAAGTAATCGTTGATATCGTCGACTACGTTGAGAATTATGAAGTATCTTCCGATGTCGCAATTGAGACTGCTTGGTATTGCTTTCTCGACACTATTGGGTGCGGATTGGAAGCTCTCGAGTATGAAGCCTGCACTAAGTTATTGGGGCCGATAGTTCCAGAGACTGTCGTGAAAGATGGAGCACGCGTACCTGGAACACATTACGAGCTAGACCCTGTGCAAGCCGCGTTCAATATCGGAACAATTATTCGTTGGTTGGATTTCAACGACACCTGGCTTGCAGCGGAATGGGGCCACCCATCCGATAACCTGGGCGGAATTCTCGCAACGGCTGACTGGATATCCCGCAAGAATCGAAAACGTGGATTGCCGACTCTTGCCGTGAGCGATGTACTTATAGCAATGGTAAAAGCACATGAAATCCAAGGTTGTATTGCTCTTGAAAATTCGTTTAATAAAGTTGGCCTCGACCACGTCGTACTGGTGAAGGTGGCTTCGGTCGCAGTCGTCGCAAAAATGATGGGTCTGTCCCGCACAGAAAGTCTTAACGCAGTGTCGTTAGCGTGGGTTGATGGCCAGTCGCTACGAACTTACCGTCACTTTCCAAATGCAGGGTCTCGCAAATCGTGGGCCGCGGGGGATGCAACATCTCGGGCAGTGCGACTCGCACTCATGGCTGCCACTGGTGAGATGGGATATCCAACGGCGCTCACCGCAAAAACATGGGGCTTCTATGATGTCTCCTTCAAAGGTCGGCACTTCACTTTCCAGCGTGGCTATGGGTCGTACGTAATGGAGAATATTCTTTTCAAAATTTCATTCCCAGCTGAATTCCATGCGCAAACTGCTGCAGAAGCCGCGATGACGATTTTTGGTTTGATGAGGGAGAAGGGGAAGAACGCCTCAGATATCGAAAGTGTCACGATTCGAACACACGAGGCATGCGTGCGAATTATCGATAAGAAAGGGCCACTCAATAACCCAGCCGATCGTGATCATTGCATTCAATATATGGTCGCCATCCCTTTGCTTTTTGGTCGGCTTACCGCTCGAGATTACGAAGATGACATTGCCTCGCAACCTGAAATAGATCTTTTGCGTGAAAAAATAATTTGCGTTGAGGATTCTGAACTCACTGCCGACTATCACGACCCCGCCAAGCGATCGATCGCAAATGGTCTGACGGTGCGATTTAAAGATGGCACTTCTTTCGACGAGGTTTTTGTGGAGTATCCGATTGGCCATGCCCGACGTCGTGTCGAAGGGATGCCACTGTTGTTGGAGAAATTTGAGAGAAATCTCGGCCGAATTTTTAGTGGCGAACAGAAGTTGAGCATCCTGAATTTGGCTCTGGACAGGGATAGATTGGAAGATACAGCGGTAGATACACTGATGGACTTACTTGTTTTGCGTGATTGATTACGCGAGTTCGAGAATTTGAGTTGCGTTGCGTAGCAGTGATTCCTCTCGTGAAGTCACAATCGCGAGTCCACCTTCCTCCACGTACTTGCGAATTAAGTCAATAATTTCTTCTGCCCTTTCCTCATCTAGAGAAGAAGTTGGTTCGTCCAAAATGAGCAATGGCTTTTGCTTAGAAAACACTTTTAACAATTCAATTTTCGCTCTTTCGCCTCCAGAGAATGCAGAAAGGGGTTCCTTCGCACGAGCGGCCAAATCTGAATTCAAGAGTGCGCCCCTTGAGTTCAGATGATCACGAAGCAGCAGCCGCTCAATCGGAATTTCTTCTTGAGCAAGATATCCAATGGTCTCCGCAAGCAGATCTGATATTTCCGTCGGCGAGAGTTTGGCCAAATTTTGATCCTGAAAGAATACTGAACCTGAAGTGGGGATTTGCAACCCAGAAAGTATCCTCAAAAAGGAGCTTCTACCACTGCCTGATTTACCAGTTATAAGTACAAGCTCCCCGCCCCGGGCCGCAAAACTAATATTAGAAAAAAGTTTGCGGGAATCGGTCGTAAGGCTCACATCTTCTACAGCAAGTAAAACTAACGAGCCAGCCCCACTTGGACGAGTTGAACGAGGTGCGACCTCGTTTGAACTTGGCACGCGAACCCATCCGAAAGGATCAGGAACCGATCTCTCCTCTTGGCCTGGAATCCATGTTTCGCTAATTCTTCCTTTATGAATTCGTACGACTCTATCTGCGATGGCCTCGGCTCGAGGATCATGCGAAACTATTACCACAGTTGTTTTTCCAGAAATCGACGAGAGTGCAGAGAATAATCTCGCTGATGACTGATCATCGAGATCTCCACTGGGTTCATCCGCAATGATCACTTTCGGATCTGTCGCCATCGCAGCTACTAGAGAGCAGATCTGTCTTTCGCCCGCGGATATTGACTTGGGGTACATTGTCGAAATATGTTCTAGTTCGTACCGTTGGAGTGTTTCTTTGGCCCACATATCAGCCTCCATAAGTGAGACGCCTACTAGGGCTCGACTGAGTGATAGATATTCGCGAATCGTAAAGTCATTTAGAAGAAGACCTCTTTGATCAATAGTTGAAACTACGGACCTCAATGAACTTTGGGTTGATATTTCAGTAATTTCTTCGTCGTCAAGAAAGATTTGGCCAGCCGAAGGTGAAAGTAAACCGCTCAATATCTTTACGAGTGTGGATTTTCCAGATCCGTTTGGGCCGTTAATAACCAAGCACTCGCCTGATTTAACCGATAAATTTAAACCCCTTAATGCGACGTTGGACGTGCCATTTTGCTTGTATAGGTAAAAGAGATCGTGGATATCAATTTTCATTCTATTTTCCGACAAACTTCAGTATGAGTAAGCCGAAAGTTAATCCCGACACTGCTCCGGCAAGAAATAGATTTAGAATGACCCTTCGAAGCCCGCTTATGATTTCGACTCTCGACGCGCCTTGAGTTTTTAGATACTGAAATAAGGCAAAGTTCTCTTTGAACCAGAGGAACGGCGCCACTAGGAGAACCAAAAGGGAAAGTGCGAGTGTGTAACTAATGCCAAGGCGAAAGGCGGCGTTGATTCCTCGGCGTGCAGGCTCGGCATTTTCCTTGCCCTCAATGTCGAGCCTCTTTATTTTTTCCAGGTCGGAATATGGAATCGCATCCATTATGTGGGCATATTGAAGAGGTTTTGGAGTTGAAATCCAAACCTCTGTCGGATCGATAGCGCCCGGTGTGAAGCGACCGACTATTTTTTGCAGTGTATCGAAATCAACGATGACAAATCTGTTACCCGCTGATGGGAAGGATTTTCTCACGGCAACAATTTTTACTTTGAAATTGTCTTGCGAGACCGCAGAAAGGGTAAGGATCGAATCTGATGCCAAGGCGGCCGTGATTGGGTCTGCAATCACTCGTGCCATTTCCATGGGTTGGGGTGGCCATATAAACACACTCGCTCCATCAAATTCAAACGGAAATTTCCGAATTAGCCAACCTAGCGTTGCGACATTGATTGGTACTTCATCAATTGACATTGCCAGAACATGCCCGGTTCCTTTGATCGAGGGTACTGAATATTTACCCTCTCCGAGGGCGTGAAGGCGTCGAGACAAATAATTGGAAGTTTCATGAAACTCCAGTCCGGTCAAAGTACTCCCAGATGGAATGTTGCGTGGCAAAACAATCGTGCGCACGCTCCCATGATCAGGCGACATCACGCTGAAATGTAAATTTTGAGGCGTTTTCAACCAACCGACAAGGTCAACCGCCTTTGAAATTCCTTCCAGGGTAATGGAAATGCTCCGAGCAGAACCCAGTGGTATACCGACTTCTTGCGATCGCGCTCTGGGAGAAAGAATACTTTGCAGACCCTGAAAAGAGGCGTCGGGTAATTTAGGTAGGAGGTTTGGTGCTATTCCAATAATTGGAATTGAGTCGACCACCGAACCTTGATTTCTTACAGACCCGCCAATTCGCAATACAGACCAAGCCCTTGAACCTTCAACTTTCTTGCTGTACCCATCAAGGCTTTCGATATCTAATGGCTTAATAAGGGCTGGACCTACGCGCAAGACGAGATCAAGAGGAACTTGTTCGGCGATTGTTGCGCGGATGTCGGTCTGTACGACCCGCTGGTATCCAAGGGAAGCTAATGTCAATGCAATCGAAATTCCGAGGATGGCGCTGACTCCTTGCCACGTACGCATACCTTCCTGCGCAAGCAGGAAAGTCGTTCCATGATTCTTGCGCCAGACAACAACGATGTGACCAATTAGAAATACGGAGAGGGCAATGCAGAAGATGTAGGCGAGGGCGGTGAGCCAAAATGATGTAGTCAATTCAGTGGTGAAGATGCCTCGACTCGTGGTGAACGTGCTAGTAAGAAGTAGAAGTGTCACTACCATCGAATAGCGAAAAACCTTGTTCCATGTGCGGTTACCAACGAATTGAGAGGCGAAAGTTACCGCTGAGACGAATAAGACGATTGATCCCAAAGAGGCTATAGCTAGCCCATTAGGGTGAATGCGGAACTCGGCCCCTGCATTCCACCAGAAGTCCCTAATTATCACTGCGAGAATTGTGGAGAACAGAAGCCCCAAGACCATCGGTGCCGCAGTTTCCAAAAGATGAGTTTGAATAATGTGTTTCTTGCGAGCCCCGATTCTCACTATACCTTGGTGAAAGTCAGCAAATTCCTTTACTCGTAGTCTGGCCAAGATAACTTGAAATGCAAGAAATATAATGATCAATGTGTAGTACAAAATTCCCAATTTTTGATTCAAGGCATGCGTTTGATTTTGTGACTGGGAAAGTGAATCGGATGGCCAAGTGAGAGATAGACCTGAAAAGTGAGTGGATATATCGTTTTCGAATGCCAAAAGTTTTTTCAATAAGCGATCCGTACCCTCGATGCGCAACGACGCTAAGTTGATGGAAGCGACCCATCCATTTGAACCTTGCAGATTGGACAGGGAAGAAATCGAACTGGCTCCAACAACTCCATTAGAAGTGAAAAGCACAACCCCCTTATCGGGTGAATATGTGCCGGAGAACATTTTAGAATCGATAATTTTTGCATGTCCGACAATTGTGAGTCCAAATCTGTTGGCTAATTGCGATTCGTTTTTTATACCTCCGATTTGCAGTACTTCGCACGTGACCGCATGGCAGATTCGAGGTTGACGTCCACTAATGAGCGAAGTTCTTTTGCTCAGGAGATCAACTCCGCCGAAGTAAGCACTATTGCCGTGTTCATCGGAAATCTGGTGATACAGGAGTTCTTGTGTAATGTCGGTTTCGATGCTTCCGTAAAGTTGAGTTCGAAAGAAGTTGTCGATCTCCCGCGCAGTCGATGCGGAGGTAATGACTCTGTTCGATGAGATGGTGATGTGACGATCGCCAGGAGAGAGTTGATTGAGTGAAAATTGCGCGAGATTTGATTGGCTTGAGCTAGAGATTGTCTGAATTGCCAAAAGTGCGAGAACTGCAATTGCTATGGATAAGGAGTGAGAAAGGAGGGCAATTGGATGTCGTCGTAATCGATTTCGCGCCATGCGCCATGCGATCATTGTGACGGCCTTCCCCTGGATAATTCATTTTTAGCGAAGAATTACTGAAGGGCACCATTATTCACATGAAATTCTCATTTTCTAGGCATAATTCCGGAAAGTTTTACTTTGCTCTTTGGCTAGCGCACTGTAAGAATGAAATGTGATTTTGCGAGAATTGAGACGTTACGCAATCTGGGTAGTGGCGGTACTCGTCGTTTTTGTGGCGGCCCCGGCCGTATTTGCCGACAGTCCTTCGCCGACTGCGACTCCGGTGATTGGTGCCTCGCCAGCAAGTCCAGATGCGACCTCGAATTCTGTGACCACTCGGAGCGTTCCTCCCCACCCCCCATATCTTTTACCGAAGACTATTGACCGAGCCGTACCTGCAAACCTCAACCCGTCTCTTGCGACGGTTGCAAGTGATCGACCGACTCCTTACCAGGATCGCTGCCACACCCAACAAAACCTCACCGCATCCACGGGCGACTGCATATATGGAAACCCAAACTCTAAGACGACGATTGTTCTTTTTGGGGACAGTCACGCTCTTTCTTGGTTTCCGGCCATAGAACTTTTGGCAAAGGCAAAAAATTGGCGTTTGATTTCTCTGACTATGTCGTCGTGTTGGCCCTCTGATATTCCCGCGTGGAATTCTACGACCAAGAAGTTAATGAGCAATTGTTCGATTTGGCGAAAAAATACTTTGCAGCAAATTGTGCAACTTCATCCTGCGATGGTCTTTGTCACGGGAACTCGCGGCTTTTCTACTATTAACTACCGAGGCGCGGTCCTTATCAACGACGAAAGGGAATTGGCTTGGGAGGCGGGGATGAAAAGGACTCTAGATACTCTTAAAGTCGCTTCTCCTCGCGTGATTTATATTAGCGATTCTCCGTTCTCAACCGTCGATCCCCCAAAGTGTTTGTCCTCTCATGCGAAAAGTGTTCTGGCATGTTCAACTCCGATTGCGCAGGCCGTTTCTCTTGATTGGCTAGGCCATGAGGCCGATATAGCAAATGCAGAAAATATTACTTGGGTAGATCCCACGACCTGGATCTGCGCATCAGATCCTTGTTCCCCGATATCTGGTAATACTTTGATATATGTTGATGGTGGACACCTAACCGCTACATTCGCTCGTTCATTAGAAAAATTTTTGTGGAAGGATATTTCCAGCCGGTGACGGCGAGCTAGGGTGGCTTTACCACGCAGACGTCTAACGCTAAACCAAGCTTAAGATCTTGAAGAGCCGACAGCCTGATTGCCAACCTGTTACATCGTGATGCAATCCATTCACGATGTAACAACTTCTCAAAATCCAATCTACAACGATCACGATTAACGAGTCTTTTGTAGAGAAGCATCAAAAATTTGGATTCATTGCCCTATTTGCGCTCTTTCCAAAGGCAGGTATTGAGGGACAATATCTTGTCTCGACCAAAGCACTTAGCGACCTCATCTATTCAAATATCGCGAGGAATTGATGCTTGATACACAGGCATCCCGCTTGCGACAAAGGATTGTGAGTGCGGGTGGTCCGCGAATTGTTTCTGCTGTCCGAGGGTCGGTTACCGTTTGGCTGTGTGGAACTTACCCAACCATTTCGGAATCATGGCTTTGAGAATGAGTGCATGCGCGATTCGATTCTTGTTTAGCACAGACTTCGCAAAGTAAAACGAGTTCATGACAGGTTGCCGTCGCACAATTATAAAACTGCTTTGTTGAGGCACGACATTTTTCACATTCACCGATTACTTTAGTTTCAGAACTAAAATCCAGAGCCATTCTGGCATCGAAAGTGTAGAGCGAACCTTCCCAAAGACCTCTGTCACCATACTTCTTTCCGTACTTAACAATTCCACCATCAATTTGGTAAACCTCTTGAAAACCTCTTTTAAGCATTACTGAGGAAAGGATTTCACAGCGGATGCCCCCAGTGCAGTAAGTAACAATTGGCTTTCCCTTGAGATGATCGTACTTTCCACTTTCAATTTCATTGACAAAGTCATGAGAGGTGGTGACGTCAGGGACTATTGCATTTCTAAATTTGCCAATTTTTGCTTCAAAGGCGTTTCGGCCATCGAAGAAGACCACATCATCACCTCTCGCGGCCACCAATTCATTCACTTCTTCTGGGCGCAAATGAACTCCGCCCCCCACGACTCCATTTTCATCCACGACGAGTTCGTTGGGATTTCCAAAAGCGACAAGTTCATCGCGCACTCGAATTTTCAGGCGAGGAAAATCATGCCCATTCCCATCTGACCATTTAAAAGCGATCTTTTTGAATCCAGGATAGGAGCGAGTTGCACGCACATACTTTTTGAGGGCAGACATATCGCCGCCCAAAGTTCCATTGATTCCGTGAGGAGATATTAAAACTCGGCCTTTGACGCCAAGGCTCTCGCAAAGATTTTGTTGCCACATCCGAATTGCTTCCGGGTCGGGAAGCGGCGTAAAAGCATAATAAAGAATAACTTTTTGAAGTTCCACGCCCTGATTATAGAGGTTACTTTTCTATACGAAGTCTCCTATAAGCCCTCTATAGATCGCCACCCTTAGCGATACTTTCAAGCTCGCAAATTTTAGAAGCAATTTTTTGAGAGATTGCTAAGTCTTCAAGTCCATCCGCAATGGGATCGGCAGCCTGCTTTCCAGAGGTTGCAAGGCTGTGGAATGCCACGAGTTCTATCTCAAAAGAAGGCTCATATGTTTCAAACGTTGCCACATCATGAGCCAGTCCGAGCCGTGTCGTTGAAATCAATTTTGTGGGTACTCGCAAGATGTAAGGAGCTGGGAAGATTATGTGATGGCCTTCCTCGTCGCTCATCCATCGCACCTCTTCTTGATAAAGAGGATATTTATCTAGGTAGAACCAACGAATGGTGACCCGCACTCCATCGGCAGTTCGGGCATGAATGACAAAAGACTCAGAGCGACTCTCACGCGGCCAACGGTCAACATAATCAATCTCTACAATATGAATATCTAGCGCTCTTAGTACCGAGAACTCATGAACGATACTTCCCAAAATAATGTCGGCATACTCATCACCAATAGCATCTGCTGCTTGCTCGCCCAGCGCTTCGACCGCCAATTCGTGTGCACTCTTTCTAAAGCCCGCAATGAGTTCTTGAGTGGGCGGAAATGCTTTTACAGAAATCTCGGACGTCGCAAGTTGACTTTCACCACTTGGATGTAGAACCAAGATGTCAACGCTTCTGGGACGCTTTGTTCCAATCAAGATCCTTGCCCGTACGACTGCTGGGTCAAAAGTTTTCATGTACCCAATCATTAAAGTGCCTCGCGATTTTTGGAGAGCGGCCTTTATCGAATAGATTTCATTTTTTGAATAGGCAAGTGGCTTTTCACAAAAAACGTGGAGGTGCGCCTCGAGTGCCGCGACTACAAGGGCACAGTGTGATCCTGAATTGATTATCGCGATCGCGTCGATCTTTCCGGATGAGATCATCTCGTATGCGGATGTGAATCGAGCATCGGAAGGAATGCCAAATCTCTCAGCAAGATGTTGAGCTGATGCAACATTGAAATCGGCCACCGCGCAGACTTCGAAGAGATCACTTCTTCGCGTCAGTATCGGTAAGTGGACCGAAGTAGCAACCGCACCTGCACCCACAACGCCGATTCTTACAATCGTCCCAGACATGATTTCCCCTTTTCCTTGGCAAGCTTTTCTAAAAAGTCCTTTGGTTCTTCTTTCCTTCTAGATTTGCGCGTCGTGCTTCTATTACCCCTTTTTTTGTAGAGTTTTGTGGAATTCCTACTTCCCAAAATGCGCCACCTTCGGTCCACGCAGAAGGCGCACTTTCTATCACGATCACTACTGTCTTCAAACTGTCTTTTGTCAGGGAAAGAACGTGAGAGAGTTCTTCGATCTTGGAGACTTTATGAGTCTCCGCTCCCATTGATGAAGCATGCGCAACAAAATCCACGCGTGGCGCATTCGGCGTTTCAGTCAGCATGGTTCTAAATGAAGGTGCGCCGTGACCTTGCTGTAAACGTGAAATGACTGCATATCCTCCGTTGTCGCAGACGATCAGAGTCAAGGGATAGTTAAGTAATACTGCGCTATAAATGTCAGAGTTGAGCATGAGGTAGGAGCCATCACCCGTGAGAGCGATAACCCGACCCGACTTCTTACTCTCTTTCTGGGCGATGGCCGCTCCTAGCGCGCCACTGATCTCATATCCCATACATGAAAAACCATATTCGCAATCGAAAGTAGCTACACCTTTTGATAACCAGTTGTTATTGATTTCGCCTGGAAGTCCGCCTGCTGCAGTGACGACATAATCCTCCTTTTGCGCGATCTCGTTTGTCGCAATAACTATTTGCGCATACGTGGGAAGATCCGAAGTGAATTGTCTACGACTTTCTCGATCTTCCTCGCATTTGTTTTTTAGCGCTCGGGCGATCGAAAGCCACTCTGGATCCAACTTTGGCTCTACAAGCTTTGCTAGTTCCTCAAGAGTGGCCTTGACATCCCCGACCACGGCATATGCGTGACGTTTTGATGCATCAAACCGAGCAGTGTTAATTGCAACCAAATTCTTGTCTTTGAATAATGTCCACGATCCAGTTGTAAAATCTTGTAATCGAGTTCCGATTGCCACAACTAGATCCGATTGCTCTATCAAACTATTTACTGGATCCGAGCCTGTGATTCCAAGCGGGCCAATAAGTGATGGATTAGACCAGAGCAACGAGGATTTTCCCGCCATCGTCTCCACGACTGGAATGCCACATCGCATAGCAAAGTCAGCTAATTCTTTTTCGGCAAGTGAGTAATGAACTCCACCCCCTGCGATCAACACTGGTCTGCGAGAGGCATTGATCAAGCTCACGCATTCTTCTATCTCACTCAGTGCAGGGCGCGGCCGAGGAATTTCGTGTACTCGGATATCAAAGAAACTTTCTGGGAAATCGTACGTTTCGGCTTGCACATCCTGCGGCAGAGCTATGAAGGCGGGGCCACGCGATGCAGGATCGAGCATCGTCATCAGCGCTTGCGGAAAAGAGGTAAGGACTTGTGATGGGGTAGTTATGCGGTCCCAGTAGCGCACGACTGCGCGAAACGCATCGTTTACCGTAGTGGAAGGGACGCTGAAATGTTCGACCTGTTGCAGAACTGGATCGGGAGTGCGACTGGTAAATGTATCTCCAGAGAGAATAAGCATTGGCAATCGATTTGCCAGAGCCGTGCCGGCGGCCGTGACCACATTGAGAGCACCTGGACCAATGGAGGTGGTGACAACCATTACCTGCTGTCCTCGCATCGCTTTTGCATATCCAACGGCGGCCAATCCCATGCCTTCTTCAGTTTGACCTCGAAGCGTTGGGATCACATCCTGTGCATCGTAGAGCGCATCACCAAGACTTAGAGCATTGCCATGACCAAAGATTGCAAAGACAGTCGGAAAATATGGCTGGATTTCTCCGTCTATCGATATCTTCTGCGCTCCTAGCCAGCGAACGATCGCCTGCGCGGTGGTAAGAATGGCCACTAATCTGCCTTCCACGGAACTCTAGGATCCTGCGAGAGCTTTTTCCAACTCTCTCGTATCCAAGCATGGTCCGGGCTATCGCAAAAATCCATACTTCGCGGTCTCGTATCTCCTGCTAACACATTGAGGTAATACATGGGATACCCAGGTAGAGCTACACAAGGACCGTGATAGCCGCGGGGCACTAAATAAATATCCCCGTCTCTGACCGCAATATTGTCATCAAAAGGGTTCGCGTCTTCAGGTCCAGAATAAGTGCGATGTAACCCAAAACCTTCTGGATCGCCATGCGGAGATTTCCCTTTGCCAATACGGAAATAATAAATCTCCTCATTCGAAGTTGAACAATCTCCCATCCCATCGTGACGATGAGGAGGATAGCTTGAAACATTTCCATCGGGAGTTACGAGTTCTACCGCCATCAATCTATCCGCTTGCTGATAAATATCGGGGTGCATGAAAGGGCGAACTTCACGAGTTGCATCTCCTGCACCGCGTACTTCAATTTCTTTGAGAGCATCCACATAACAACTTTTGAATTTCTTCTCAGCCAGCGATGTGGCGAGCGCTATTTCGCTGCCCCCTTTAGATGTTATCTCGACACGTGATCCGGGCGAGAGGTATAGCCAGTCGGTGCTACCCGTAAAGACTCCCTTACGTCCCACGAGGGAAAATATTTCTTCATCGACCGTAACTTGTATGTCGACGGCGTTGAGGGGAATGAGGCTCCCTTCAGAGTGAGCAAGAATTTCGGGGCCAAGAATAAAAATTTCACCAGCCCGAATTTCGACGATTTCAAGTCCGCAGTATTTCCAGCCCGCGATTTCTGGGGTTATGGATTTTCTGCCCTCGGCAAAGGGGAAATATCGCTCTTTCATCGCCAGGCAACTGCAGAATTTGGCTTGCGCACGCATGAATACTAGCGAGTCATGAATAAGTGGTACATAAATGAGCCGAGTGTCTTTATCGAGCAGAGTTTGGCAAACTGGTCTCATGACTTTGCTGGAACCGATGACATTATCTATAGATTGCGGCGGTTTGAGCCTCAAAGCCTCAGTGTTGGATAGCGCTGGCACTTTTCACGCACAACCAATTTCAGTTCCAACTCCGTATCCTTTGGCGCCTAAGAATTTCATTCAGTCTTTAGATTCATTGAGTAAATCACTTCCAAAATTTGATCGCATCACCGTTGGTATGCCGGGAATGATTCGTCACGGGGTTGTCGTACATACACCTCACTACATCACAGCGAAGGGTCCGCGAACTAGAGTGGAACCTTCTCTCCTGGAAGCGTGGCGCGGACTCGATATCGAGTCAGCTATTTCTGAGCACTTCAAAAAACCGACAATTGTTCTCAATGATGCCGAAGTGCATGGGGCTGGTCTCATCAACGGCTCTGGGCTTGAGGTTGTCATCACCCTTGGAACGGGACTGGGATTTGCAATTTTTGACGGAGGAAAATTGGCTCCACACTTCGAACTTTCACGTGCACCTATTCGTAGAGGTACGAGTTACGACACATGGATAGGCGAACATGAAAGAAGGCGACTTGGAGATTCATTCTGGTCACGTCGTATAAGGCTGATGGTGGACGATCTACGTCCGGTTTTCTATTGGGATCGCCTTTACATCGGAGGCGGGAATTCCCGTCGCATTCGTCCCGAAGCACTAGAGCAACTCGGTGATGATGTTGTGATCGTTTCCAATACTGCAGGCATTCTCGGAGGAGTACGCGCGTGGAATTTGGCGCGTTAGAGCCGGTCTCTTGGGAAGAATGGGAGTGGATTAAAGGCGAAGTGGAGCGAATCCACACTGTAAATCGTCAAAGAGGATTCGCCGAATGGTGTGGATTAGATTTTGATTTTACCTGCCCTTCAACTGGTACATACCCATTTCAGTGGTTCTGGGACTCGTGTTTTCACGCGATCGCCCTAAGTCATATTGACATTACAAAAGCAGAGGCGGAACTTTTTAGTTTGCTCAAGAATCAACACCCAGACGGATTTATATCTCATGTCACCTTTTGGCAACGAAATTTTTACGAGGAGATGGTTTCAACGTATGACATTGCATTTCGGACACCGTATCTATCGGACGAGATGCAGCCGCCCTTGCTCGCGGAAGCGGTTAAGGCCGTGGCATTGCGCGGTCGAGGAACGGATTTTTTAAGAGAGATCCTGCCATCGGTTGAGCTCTTCTACGACTGGATTGACCGCACGAGAAATCCATACGGAGATGGACTATTTCGAGTTATCCAGCCCGATGAGACGGGTCTTGATCACTCTCCCAAGTGGGATGAGATCATGGGGATAGAGAATAAAGAGAAAGAGAGTTGGATAAAAGGTTGGCATTCCATTTGCGACCCCTATGAGTTGGTGAGCCGCGATATCGAGAAAATGATTGCAATAAATCGGTTTGTTGTTGCTGATGTCATGTCGAATACCATTTATATAGAAAATCTTTCGCAATTGAGTGGATTGTTTCTTGAAATCGGCGATCAAGAGCGTTCCCTTAAATTCTTATCTCGAGCGCAGATGGCTCGAAAATCCCTCGATGAACTTTGCTGGGATGAACAAGATGGGCTTTATTACGATATCAATGGAGGTGAAAATATAAAGATTCGAGTTAATACATTTAGTTCCCTGATGCCCCTACTGTTTGAAGATCTTTCCCATGACAAATCAGCCAGAATTCTGAGCCATTTGTTGAACCCTGAAGAGTATTGGGCAACGTTTCCTGTTCCCAGTGTCGCCATGAATCATCCGGCCTTTAGTCCTGACACAGTTGTGGGGAACCTCGTTTGGCGAGGACCAACATGGCTGTCTAGTAATTGGTATCTAGCGAGAGGACTCATACGGCAGGGACGGCCAGACCTGGCTTTAAACATTGCGAAACGAAGTATCGAGATGGTAAGAAAATCTGGAGTGCGCGAATATTACAATCCTTTTAAGGGCCGAGGACACGGCGCTTTCGATTTCAGTTGGTCAACTATTCTGATAGACCTAATGTGGGAGGTTATGTGATGGCAAAGATCGGAATTGTCCCTTTAAATTGGCGCTATAAGCCGGAGCACAAAAAGGATTTTCTTTCTGGGATTGCAGGATATGGATTTAAAGGTATCCAAATTTCGGGAGAACAATCGCAGGATCTAGAGTTTTTGAATGAAATGAAAGTCAGAGATATCGCCCCCGCTGAACAATACCTAGCAGTTCGTTGTACGACGGATGGTCCAGTTGAAGAAAGTTACGATGATTCATTGATGACGGTACGTCAGGCAATAGGTGCAAAAGTTGAGATGCTTGTTTTTGCCGTTGATGGCACGGAAGACCGCGACCGCTGCGCTGGACGAGCAAGTGACGGTCCTCAAATGTCACAAGCCGGATTTAGCAAGTTGGCAAAGCATGTAGAAGAATTCGCAAGAGTTGCGGCGGATCAGGGGCTTAAGTCTTCGTTTCACCCACACGCAGCTACCTTCGTAGAAAGTGAGCGTGAAACAGCACTTTTAATGAACCAACTCAACCCCGAGTTAGTAGGACTCTGTTTAGATGTGGGCCATTGGATTGTGGGGGGAGGCGATCCAATCAAAGCCGTGCATGATTACGCAGGGCGAATCACCCACGTCCATGTAAAAGATGTCAGTGGTGAAGTTCTCTCCAAGATGTTGCGAGGCGATATCGCAAAGATGCACACCGCCGTAGAAGATTTCAAACTCTTTGTTCCTGCTGGCACTGGAATTCTGAATCTTCGTAATCTTTTTGAAGCACTTGCGGAATTTTCATATGCGGGTTGGTTGATGAGTGAGCAGGACAGCGCATGGGAACCTTCTGAGGCAGCTTCGGGTATATCAATGAAAAACATTCAAGCGAGTCTCGCCTAGAAAATCCAATTCAGCAGTAATAGGCTCGTAGAGAGGGCAAGGGAGAGCAGAATGGATCTTTCGCAACAGTTGGCTGGAGCGCCAATATCGTGGGGCGTATGTGAAGCCAATGGTTGGGGCTACCAACTTTCCCCAGAACGTGTTTTGACGGAGATGCGAGAATGCGGCTTGACCGCTACCGAACTAGGGCCCGATGGATATCTTCCCCAAGATTCACGAGCGCTCGCCTCACTACTTTCTTCCCATGACCTTTCTTTATGCGGAGCATTTGTTCCACTAGTTCTGCATAAGCCTGATCGACTTGCCTCCTCCTACGAACGAGCAAAGCGCCAGGCACAGGTTTTGGCGGAACTCAATGCCGAGAATTTTGTACTGGCTACACCCGCTGAAGATGGAGATTACGATAATCGAGATCCAATGGATGCAAATGCAAAATCGGTATTCGCGGACTCATTGCCGACTATCGCTGAAATTGCGAAAAGTTTTGGGCTAGCGATGGTTATCCATCCTCATGCGGGCACAATGTTTGAAACTCCGCAAGACCTCGATTTTCTTTTGGATGAAACCGATGTAGATATTTGTCTCGATACGGGTCACATCGTTGTCGGAGGCGGTAGACCACTCGCTATCGCAACGCGTGCTGGTCAGAGAGTGAAGCATGTTCATCTTAAGGATTGCGATGCTAAAGCCGCCGAGCGGATTCGTAACGGAACTTCCACATACTCTGTCGAAGTAAAAAACGGCATGTACAAGCCACTAGGCCAGGGGGACGCCCAAATTGCGGAGGTGATTGGGTTCCTGAGTAGCATTGATTACAGTGGCAAATTAGTTTTAGAACAAGATGTGATGCTCTCTGGCGAGCCTTCTGCCACGGGGGGTCCAGTCGAAGCTGTTCGGGAAAGTCTCAGGTTCCTGGAGAGCCTAAATCTCTAAAGGTCTCAAAGGGTCCCTAAAAATCCCGCAAGGTTCCTCACCTCAACTAAAAAGTTATGGGATTGTCATCTCAGCGACACTCAGGAATCGTAGACGATTCATCTGGAGCGTCATAGGCTAGCGCCACGCAAGTTAAGTCGGGGGACATTTTGTCCTGTCTTAATTCAATGGGAGGAACATAGTGCTTAAGAAAAAATACGCGAGCGTTCTCGTCGCCGCGGCAGTTGCTTCGCTCGTAATTGGTGCAGGAGCGCCAAGTAGCCAGGCAGCAAATAAGAACGTGAGCCAGACTGTACGTCTTTACATTTCAGCAGATACAAATATCCAAGACCTTTGGGTAAAGAGCCTCATTCCCGCATTTAAAGCAGCCAATCCTGGCTATGACGTCAACGTTACATTCGACCTTCATGGCGATCATGATGCGCAGGAGACTGCAAAGATCACAGCTGCATCCGTTCTTCATAAGGATTCAGGTGTTGATCTTATTGATGGTGGATTCACCACCCAACTAGGTCTGGCCGGACTTCTCTGGCATCCAACTCCAGGTTTGGTTCCAAACCTTCGCGATATCGGTAAATCAGTCCTTGCTGCTGGCAAGGGTGGAATTCCTTACCGTGCTTCATCAGTTCTTCTCGCTTACAACAGCACCAACGTAAAAACTCCTCCAAAGACTTTGGATGATTTGCTGGCGTGGATTAAAGCCAACCCAGGAAAATTCACATACAACGTTCCAAGTGGTGGCGGTAGTGGATATGCATTCGTGCAGACCGTGGTTGATAAGTACCTCAGTGCAAAAGACCGCACTACTTTGGCTCAATCGATTAACAAGCCACTGCAATCCAAGTGGGCAACTGGACTTGAGACCCTGCGTAGCCTAAATGTTTATACATATGGCAAGAATGGCTCATATCCAGCAAACAACGCAGAAACTTTGAAGGATTTGAGCACTGGATTAGTTGATATGGCCTCAGTGTGGTCTGATCAATTCGCTAGCGCGCAGAAAGCTGGGACCATGCCAGCGAACATCAAAGTTACTCAGATCTCGGGCCCAGCCTTCACTGGTGGCGCAGCCTACCTTGGTATTCCCTCGAGTTCACAGAACAGAGCAGCAGCTCGATTGCTGGCCAACTGGGTTCTTTCACCAACGGCACAGAACTTAATCGTGAGCGGAATTCTTAATGGAATGCCGGTCATCCCAGTTTCAAAACTCGATGCAACGGTGGCGGCTACCTTGGCCGATATCGATGTTTCGGATCTGCGTCCAACTTACCTCAGTGCAAATGCAAACGATTTGAAGAGCGCGTGGGCTTCAGCCGTGCCAGGTAAGTAATCGGAGTCCTTTTGACTTCACAGAAAGTATCAAGTGACAGCTGATAAAACAGTTGTCGTAACAGAGGGTCTTGAGGCTAAATCGGCCTCAAGACTCTCTGTTCTTGGTTTTTTTATGGCTTTGCCACCCATGCTCTTGGTGATTTGTTTTGTTGGCGCACCGATTCTCATTGCTTTCACCTTCAGCCTAGGGTGGACAGAAGGACCGAATCGAGTTGTCTCCATTATCGGCCAGGAGATTCATAAAAAGGATCACTGGTGGGGGACTTTTAGCGCCTACCAAGATGTCTTTCACGATTCTCGTTTTCCTGGCGACCTACGAACCACGCTTCTCGTAACCACAATTTCAACGACCATGGTGCTCGTCATGGCCCTTGGTATCGGTATTTATCAACGAATGATCGGTGGCCGCCTCGCTTCGATAATGACGACTTTGACCTTAGTGCCCCTCTTCGTTCCCGTCGTTATCGCTTCCTGGGCAATTCATACTTTTTATGCCGGTGATGGCTTTATGCGGACAATTTTCTCCCACTTTGGAATCGAATTTCCAACTTTGACCTCCACGTCCACTGCAATTGCAATAGGAACAATTTGGACTTCGCTACCATTTGCAATTCTTATGGTGACTTCAGGATTGCAATCGGTCCCTGATGCTCTCATTGAAACTGCACAAGATGCAGGAGCAGGCTTCTTCCGAATAATTCGTACCGTTCTCATTCCATTAGCGCTCACACCGATAGTTATTGCTGGAACTTTCACGGCAATCGGAATCATGGGTTCCTTTACTATTCCACTATTTTTGGGACCAAATCAGCCCACAATGCTTGGGGTCGAAATTTCAAACTTCTTTGGTGCATACAATCGACCGCAACAATCGATCGTCATGGCATTCGTTGTTTTTACAGCGGCATCGGGAATTGCACTTGTGTATATTTGGGCGAATGTACGTAGCGCCAAGCAAAGCGGGCGAATCTAATGGTGAAAAAGGAGAAGGCTCGAGTAAAAACGAGTAGCCCATTGGTCAAGGCTTTGCTTGTACTTTTCATGCTCTGTATGGCTTTCTTTATTCTTGGTCCACTGGCCTGGCTTGGAGTTCATGCATTCGTGACTAATTGGACTTATCCAAATCTTACGCCGGATGGTTGGACCTGGCATTGGTGGACACGAGTCCTGGACGATTCCGCGCTCGAAGGCGCAATACGCAACTCGTTGATCATTAGCCCGATCGTAGTTCTTTGTTCAATGGTCATCTGCCTTCCAGCCGCATATGCAGCGGGGAGGATGACTTATGCAGGACGTAAAACTTTCTTGATCGGAATGTTTGCGGCCAATTCTTTCCCAAAAATCGGGCTTTTCGCCTCGATCGCGACTTTGTATTATGCGCTCAATTTGATGGGCACTGTTGTAGGCGTGATCATCATTCAGTTGTTAGGCACGATTATTTATATGACATGGATTCCCGCTGCGGCTTTCGCGGCAGTCCCTCGAAATTTGGAAGAGGCGGCTCGAGATGCGGGCGCATCCAAGTTTCGAGTGTTTCGTACCATCACGTTAAGGATGGCAATGCCGGGAATTTTGGTTGCGATTGTTATGTCCTTCTTAGCGTCCTTTGATGAAGCTCAAGGGACTTACCTTGTAGGTGCGCCAGCTATTTTTACAATGCCAACAGAAATGTATTCATTGGTTCAAAATTACCCGATTCAAGTCGCAGCCGTTTTTTCCCTCCTGCTTGCCTTTCCTTCTGTCCTGCTCATCGGGCTAGCACGGAAGCACATAGTCGGAGGACAGCTAGCGGAAGGTTTCCAAATCAAGTGATGAGGGAGAGAAGCGATGACTGAGGCAGTGCAACAAGATGGACTTGTGCTCAATGGATTGACCAAGATTCTTGGTGGGCGCGTGATCATCGACAACCTTCACCTTGTAGTTAAGAAAGGTGAAATGGTCTCTCTACTTGGTCCCTCGGGTTGCGGTAAAACGACGACGCTTCGAATGATTGCTGGATTCCTCATTCCCGACAAAGGAGACATTCTTCTAGATAATAAGGATGTGACGACGTTAGGACCTGAGAAGCGACCTAGCGCTATGGTTTTTCAGAATTATGCGTTGTGGCCCCATATGACAGTCTTTAATAACGTTGCGTATCCTCTTAAAGTTCGAAAAATGCAAAAGCCAGAAATTGAAAAGCGAGTTCATGAGGCTTTGGCCCTCGTAAACCTTATGCATCATAAGGATTCGCGCCCAGGTCAGATTTCAGGTGGCGAACAACAGCGGGTCGCTTTAGCACGGGCATTGGTGCAAGAACCAGATATTCTCTTATTGGACGAACCATTAAGTAACCTTGATGCAAAACTGAGAGTCAAAGTTCGTGAAGACATCAGGGATCTTCAACGCAGACTAGGAATCACGACTGTGATTGTGACTCACGATCAGGACGAAGCTCTTTCGATTTCAGACCGAATTGCTGTTATGAATAATGGCAAGATCGAACAATTCAGTACTCCTCAGGAATTATATGACAGGCCCGAAACAGAGTACGTCGCTAATTTCATTGGAAGCTTGAATCATGTCACGGGTGAATATGCAGAAGGTCAAGTTATTTCAGGCTCAGCAGTTGTGGGTATACGACCAGAAGATGTGCACTTCAGCAAAGTACAAGTGCCAGGAAGTTTTCCTGCCACGGTGGAACTGGTCGTACCGCGAGGACATTTTTGTGAAGTGTATTTGAAGCGTGATGATGTGAAATTGCGCGCTTTCATTTCCTCTGACGTTCCTACCGCCGGGACTCAAGGCTTTGCGAGGATAAGCAAGGCGCTTATCTATAAAGATGGCAAACTCGTTCGAGTGGCTTAATCCCAGCATGACCTTTTCAACTGCTCATCGCGGAGATTCGAGCAAATTTCGCGAGAATACTTTGATCGCAATTCAGTCGGCAATTGATTCCAAAGCTGAGATTGTCGAGATAGATGTACGCATCACACGTGACGGCCATGTTGTTGTGATTCATGATCCCACTCTAGAAAGACTTTGGGGTATCTCAGTTCCCGTTGGAGAACTCGATTGGGATGAGATCAAAGAATTGGGCAACCGTATGGATCGTATTCCTTTACTGAGCGAAGTATTGGAACTTTTCTCCAATTCTGATTCCTCTCTGTTGATAGACATGGAGGAAGCAGACCCGGCAGAGCCGGCGTTTCGCCTTGTTGAACAAGGATCAGTCTCTCGGGATCGAATTCGCTGGTGTGGAAACCTAGTTGCGATGAGAAAGATTCGTGCTCTCTCACCTACCGCAAAAATATGGATGCCCTGGAGCGAGATTACGGTTCCTAGTAAAAGTGAAATAGATGAGTTGAATCCAGAATTCATCAATCTGCAGTACTCGTTTGTAACGCGCATAAGTATAGAAACTTTCCACAAGATGGGATACAAGGTTTCACTCTGGACAATCGATGATGAAGCCACAATGCGATGGGCTCTCGCCATCGGAGTTGACTCAATTACAACAAATCAATTGACCTTGCTACAGAGAATGATTTCCGAGAAATCTAATGAAGAGGATACGTTTGAATCTTCTATTGATGAGATTGATCTCGACAAGGCAATGGTGATTGCGAGAGATCTTGGGAAGTGGGCGATTATGGTTGCCAGTTCCATGGATCCAGGCGAGATGTCACTGAAGCAGAATCCTGCAGATATCGTCACGCGAATTGACGTGATGATAGAGGCACACGTTCGAGAAGTTATCGCTGCAAATTTTCAGGGACACAATTTTATCGGTGAGGAAATGGGCGGGAAGTATGAAGAAAACACCCCCTCCTGGTATCTGGATCCGATCGATGGCACAACAAATTTTGCCAATCGGATGCCCTGGAGTTCGTTTTCTCTTGCCCTCGCATTTAATCGGACGCCGTTGGTAGCCGTCGTTATTGATCCGTGGCGAAATTCTCTTTTTGAAGCGCAAAAAGGACATGGCGCGAAACTAGATGGGCGTGAGATTCAAGTTGAAGATCAATCCGGTGTAGTCAACCCGTTGAGTAGCCGAATCGTCGCAACTGAACTCGCGGCTTACCAAGCTTGGCCCGGAATGCTGGGACTTTTGGAGGGGCTGGCAGAGAATTATTGCACTATGAGAATTATGGGTTCGGGCACTCTCACACTTGTAGGAGTCTCGGTAGCACGCGGGGTTGGTTCGGTTATTGGTCACTACAGCCCCATCGATCATTTGGCCGCTTGCCTCATAGTGCACGAAGCAGGCGGGGCAGTATGGGACGAGAACGGAGACGTAAATCTTTTTCCAGAATCTGGCGGCATTCTTTGTGCAACCCAAGCTGCAGCAAAACCTATCTTTGACATTTGGAAAAGATCAATTGCCTAAGTGTTGAACTCACATGTGTTGGCACTTGATCTGGGTGGAACTAAAATATGCGGAGCGATTGTAAACTCAGATTTAGATATTATTTATGAAACCACGATTCCTAGTAGGGATTCCATTGCAGGTATAGCCGATCCGAACCTCGACCGAACTAAGAATCTGATTCTCTCCCTTTGTGACATTGCGCAAAGCAAGAATATTAGCCTCACGCGGGGATGCGCCGGCTTTCCAGAATATGTAAACCTGGAAGGAGAGCTCACAACGCGTGACAACATCGACTGGAAACTCCAACCACAAATTGACTTTAACGCCTTAACCGGAATTCCATGGTTAGCGCAATCGGATGTTCGTTGTGCGGGGATTGCTGAAGCCGGTGCCGGTGCCGGTAGGGATTTGGATGATTTCATCTACGTGACGGTGAGCTCAGGAATTTCACACACACATTTTTTAGAGGGAAAAGCAATCACGGGTCTACATGGTGATGCAATCGGATTCGGCTTGATCGAAATTGAGGTATCGGGAGATAAGGTAGTACTTGAAAATTATTGTTCGGGACTGGGTATCTCTCGCCGTTTTGCGGAGAAATCCAATGACTTCTCCATAGATGCAAAGGCGCTCCTGGGTCTCATTGATAATGACGCTGATGCGCGCCAAATTGTCATATCGGCAACGGAGGTATTAGGTAAGGAATTAGCCAATCTTGCTCTCGATTTGGATTCTTCAACGATAGTTATTGGGGGAGGGCTCTGGCTAGGAAGTCAGGCGTATCGAGAATTAACGTTTAAATCTTTTTATCATACGTGTGAATCGCTGGGATTAAACGCATCCGTCGTAGATGCAGAGGTGAACAACTCGGGCGTCATTGGCGCGGCTATTTACGCCCTCGAAGCGGACTCATCAGCGAAGATTTGAGGGTTCTTGCATTCAGCAATGATCGTGGCCGGCCATTCGGGGTTGTACGAAGCAGAATTAGTTATTTGGTGAAAAGCCTTTGATTTATGGGCTCCCTGGAGAATCATGACGGCCCTCTTGGAGAGAGTTGAAATTGTCGAGGGGCCAACCGTCACTCCGAATTTGGGGACTTCTTCCAATGATCTGAATTGTGGAAAGGTCAAGAGGTTATCCGTTCGAGTTTCCTCCGATAATGTGGTAACTCTAGTTTTCGCCCCTAATGGCGAACCAATTCCATTAAAAGCCACATGTCCATCAGTAGTTCCTGAAGCTAGAAGAAAGAGATCTATTCCCAATGAATTGAGAATTACTTCATATGCTGAAGGATTGCTTGCATCCGGTAGCAGGACATTGTTGACAGGCAGATGCAAACTTTGTGGAAGCCCGGCATTCAGTACCTGTCGAATTTCCACCTCTGCAAATCTCTTGCAACTGAAGTGCAGCGACGCATCAACATTGACGAAAGTTCGATCAGGTTTTTCAAATACATATTCATCCATCATCGCGATGTAGAGATGGTTCAAAGAAAGTTGCGTCGTTGTTACTAAATCACCCAGCGCTTTATACGTAGATCGGGGGCTTCTTCCCCCCGGACAGCCCAATACATATTTTTCTGATCGAGATAAGGCCCGACTTATGTCATGAAACAAAAGCATTGCAAGCGCCTTGCCCAATTTTTCGTCATCCTCAAATTTTGATACTGGAACGCGAGAATTTGAACTCATGTACCTAGTGTATTTCAAGGGTGCCAAAATACTGAAAAATGGCAAAAAATTCATTACAACGAAATAGAGAAGCGAATGGTTCATTCACGATTCAATTCATTCTTTGAGCCTAAAACTTTGGAAGAATTCTCGTTTTTGAGTCGACAAGATTGTGCGAGAGGTCGTAGCCTCTGCTCATGAAACGTATATTTGTTGCTTCGGTAATCGCCCTTTCTCTTCTTCCAGTATCCGCTTTTGCTAACGATTCGAGTAGTACTGGAACTTCCTCGTCAACAACTCCAGCGGCCACGTCACCTTCAAAGCCTTCCTCAAGCTCTGCTCCTACCAAACCACTAGTTGTTACCACCTTCACCCGATCGATCACTGACGTGCTTGTCGACCCACGCAAAATGATTGCGGACAAGAATTATTCAGGAGCATTTGCGGCGCTGAAAGTAATTGATAAGGCATATCCAAACAATGCAGATGTAAATAACCTCCTTGGATATACAAGTAGGAATATGAATCAATACACGACAGCCGCGATTTACTATTCCAAGGCGCTGAAAATTGATCCAAAACATCTAGGTGCTCTTGAGTACCAAGGGGTACTTTTCTTAAAAACGAAGAAACTCTCCTCTGCCAAATCAAACTTAGCCAAGCTGAAAGCGTTGTGCGGTGTTTCGTGCGAAGAGTACAAGGACCTTCTTAAGGAAATTGGCTCAAATTAGTTCAGGCGTGAGCAGGTGACTATCATTGGCTTGAGCTAATGGAGGAATCAAAATGAGCATCAGCGACGGAAGTGCGAGTGAATTTCCTTCGCTTCTCAAAGCAGCAAGAACGACTAAGACTTCCTTATGGAACGATTCAGCCGATCCAGTAGAGCTTGCGCGCTCAATTGAATTTGGAGCAGTAGGAGCTACTTGCAATCCGGTAATTGCCTTGGCTGCAATAAAGGGAAATCTCGCAACTTGGAAACCTCGTCTGCAGGAGATCGCGAATGCTAATCCCACTGCAAGTGAATCAGCGATTGGCTGGTTAGCAGTTGAATTACTATCGATCGAGGCTGCAAAATTACTCGAACCAGCCTTTGATCGAACAGGTGGCCGAGATGGTCGATTATCAATTCAGACTGATCCTCGGCTTCATCGCAACGCGTTAGCACTCGTTGAACAGGCAGAATATTTTTCGCGTCTTGCCCGCAACATTATTGTGAAGATTCCGGCGACAAAGGTTGGAATCTCAGCAATCGAGGAGGCGACTTTTCGCGGCGTGAGCGTAAATGTCACTGTCTCCTTTACGGTTTCCCAGGCACTGGCCGCCGCTGAAGCAATAGAACGCGGATTAAATCGTCGCAAGAACGCCGGCATAGAGGAGAGGGAATTTGGATCCGTCGTAACAATAATGGGTGGCCGATTAGATGATTGGCTAAAATTTTGCGTAACACGTGATCGAGTACTCATTGATCCTGGTTATTTAGAATGGGCGGGAGTTGCGACTCTCAAAAAAGTGCACCATTTGTTCGTTGATCGCGGGTATAGGAGCAGAGTTTTATCCGCCGCTTTTCGCAATTACATGCAATGGAGTGAACTAATTGGTGGTGATCTCGTGGTATCTCCCCCCTTTGATTGGCAAGTGAGAATTAATGAAAATAGAATTCCTGCCGAAAATCGCATAGATATTCCGGTTGATGACGACATAATTCGAGTTCTTAGTGAGAAAGTTCCGGAATTTCGTCGGGCATATGAAGTGGATGGTTTGTCGATAGAAGAATTTGATTCTTTCGGTGCGACTCGTCGGACTTTGCGCCAATTTCTTGAAGCCGATGCCGAACTAGATGCTCTTGTTCGGGATCTTCTTGTGCCGCCTGCCAACTAAGGCTCCCGCGGAGGCGATTTGAGGGGTAAACCCTGCGAGATTGCTTTTAGATTGGACAATCCAGCAGTAATATCAAATTGCGTAAATCGTTCTTCCTCGTGAACTTTGCATATCTTTTTATGGAGAGCGGAAGGGATAGTTACCGTGAAGATTTATTTGGAAGAGAAAAATAATCTAAGAAATATCGCGATCATATTTCTTCTTTTATGCTCTGGGGTTGCTCTCAATGTTTCTCCAACTTTTGCCGCCTCTCCACCTTCTGCTCCGCAATATATGGAGGCTATGGCGGGTCCATCGCAAGTAGCAGTCACATGGGAGGCGCCCAGCTCAAATGGGGGAGAAACTTCCTTGAAATATACAGTCAGGGTGTGGACTTTGCCTCCGCCGACTGCATCGCCAGTATTTGCATCGTGTACGACAACTAGTTTTGGATGCGTCATAAGTGGATTGGTCTCAGGCACCGTCTATTACGTAGATGTCGTTGCCGTAAATAGCGCTGGTACTGGAGCGCCTAGTGCAGCAAGATCGATATCTCCCGGTGCTGCTGGCTCTCCTCCCAATAGTGTGAGCGCTGCCATCGATGCTAAGGGGCTGATGACCGTTAAATGGGCGCCACTAACTTCGTTTTCTGGAGCGACATTTGCTTGGTACCACGCGGAGGCATTTACGAGTCCAGAAATCTCCATTGGTTCGTATTCTGGATATTGCACGGATTCATCAATTTCTGCGAGCAGTTGCTTAATCGGTGGTTTAAAAAGTGGCGTCAATTATTATGTTCAGGTCAGAACTATCTCCTCGGTCGGATCCTCCTATCCATCTTCACCGAGGTTTTTGGTTGCAGCACTTGCTTCTCTTGCTTCATCTTCAACTCCGTCTCCCACGCAAAGTTCTAGTGGCTCTTCCGTAAAACTCACCGCTCCTCAACAGGTCAAGGTTGTAGCGCTTTTTAAAGCCGTTCGAGTTACATGGAAGGCACCTTCAGTCACTGGAGGTAAAACTATCCTGAACTACAGCGTAGGTGTCTTTTCCCCGAGTGGAGCAGCGATTACTACATGCAAAACGATGGCTAAACTTTTTTACTGCACAATAAATGGCTTAAAAGCACTGCAGAAAGTCTACGTCGGAGTTACAGCAAGATATTCGGATGGTTTAAGTCCTGTCTCAAAACTTATTGCAGTGACACCTAAGAGTTAGGAAGTGAAATGAAAAACGAATTAGTCGAGGAGATGTTCTTGGAATTGCAAAAAATGGGATTATCGCCTGCTAAAGGGAAGGATTCTGACATCACGGTAGATTGTGAATTAATGGATGCCAAAGTCGGATCTGGAGAGAAGAAAATTTCCTATGAGAATTCGATTTTGGTTGACGAAAAAGCCAGAATGGTTTTTCTTTACGAGAAAACTACAGAGAAGAGCAAGGGATTTTCTTTTGGCTCCAGTTCTGAGTCCTCCTTTCAATCAGGGAAAACCTTGTCGCGGCACGTAAAGGGATCTTTTTTAGGGATAGACGGCACCATGGTCAACTACGACTTAGATATTGGAGGGATTTCCAAAATTATTAAGTCTCTTGCTGGAAAGAGCGGTTTCAAATGCAAAACCGTTATTCGCAGAAAGAACGCTGAGCGCTAGAACCCCGGCAGCCTTTTTTCTTGAATTTATCCAAACAAGCTCTTGCAATTCTTAACTGGAGCGCAAGAATGCTATTTTGATCCATATGTTCTTCAAAAGCCTTACGAAGTCGACTGGTGGCCTACTTCTCATTTTTTCTTCGACCCTTATCGGAGTGCAGGGCGCTCATGCCACATCTGAGGTTTTTACTGGCGCGCGACCTTTTACCGTTATCGTACCAAGTTCATATGACCCCAGTGTTCCGGCTCCTTTGCTCATTGCGCTTCACGGATTTTCACAATCAGGAGCTAAGTTCGAAAACTATCTGCATATCGGACCAGTTGCGGAAAAAGAGGGAATCCTTTACGTACATCCGGATGGTACGGAGGATCGCAGAGGAACTCGGTTTTGGAACGCAACTCCCGAATGCTGTGACTATGAAACTCCTCTTGTCGATGATGATGCCTACATTATGAACATCGTAGAAATGGTATCTCTTAAATATTCTGTCGATCCCGCTCGAATATATTTAGTAGGTCATTCAAACGGCGGTTTTATGGTGAATCGACTGGCATGTGGACACTCAGATGTCTTCGCGGCCGTGGTAAATATTGCGGGTGGAAGTTACGTTAAGAGTTCATCTTGCAAGCCAAGTAACCCAGTTAGTGTATTGACTATCTGGGGGACCAAAGATGTTACCTATAAAGTGAACCATTACGCCGGAAGAACCATTCCAGGAGCAGTTAAGACTTTTTCAACGTGGGCCTCACTCAATCGCTGTGCGAAGAAAACTCTGCTAGTGCCCAATCAGCTCGATCTCGATCGGAAGATAGCCGGCCGGGAGACTCAAGTCACTAAGTATTTAATGTGCCCGGATAGCACTGCGATTGAATTCTGGAGCATAAACGGCGCGGGCCATGTTCCGAATATCTCGAAAACTTTTACGGCAAGTTTCATTAAATTTCTGCTAGAACACCCTAAAGTTTCGCCAGATACTATGGCGAGTCTTGGTTAGGCTTTGATGTATGCGAGTTGTCACCAACTTTTTTAGATTATTGAGACCCAAACAGTGGGCGAAAAACGGCTTAGTTTTTGCTGCACCCTTTGCCGCAGGCAAGTTGTTCCAAGCTCACAACTTCTGGCAAGCGGCCTGTGCCTTTGGAGCATTTTCACTCATCTCCAGTACTTGCTACATCATTAATGACATCTGCGATGTGGAAATAGATAGGCAGAACGAGATAAAAAGACATCGTCCGATCGCCTCCGGTGCGATTTCCAAGAAGAACGCAGTAATACTTGCGGGCTTGACTTTAGTTCTAGGTATTATCATCGCTACTTCACTTCCCTCTAATTTTCAATGGACTCTTTTGATTTATTTTGTAATTACTAATATCTACTCATTTGGTTTAAAGAGCCAGCCCGTCATCGAATTTACTATCGTGGCTTTTGGCTTTACCCTTCGAGCAATTGCAGGAGGAGCGGCAACCCATCTGCCAGTTACGCAGTGGTTCCTCGTGGTGACAGGTTTTGGTTCGCTGGTCATTGTGGTAGCAAAGCGAATTGCGGAGACGACAAACCCTCATCACGCTTCGAAGCGTAAAGTTCTGCAGGACTATCCGCCAAATTTTCTCAATCTTGTTCTGGCGGTTGCTGCTGCAGTTACTTTGACTTCCTACAGCCTTTGGGCATTTGCCTTACAAGAAAAATACCCGTTCGCACAAATTTCTCTACTCCCCGTGTGTATGGGTTTATTTAGGTATGTTTGGCTCGTCAACAAAGGAGCAGGTGAGGCACCTGAAGAATTGTTATTTAAGGATTACTACTTACTTCTCTGCGTTTGCGCGACAACGCTGCTCCTTTTTCTTTCAGTGTATAAAGCGAGTAATTGATGCCTCCTGACTTTTCACCAAGTAGTGGCTGGGGTAGAAGTATTCAATCGACAAGTCTTCGAGCCGTAGACTCGATCGAAGAAATGCAAGAGAAACTGGTAAATCTTGAGGGCCATCGTGGCGCATTGCCAATCGGACTCCAGCGAAGTTACGGAGATTCGGCACTCAATTCGGGGGGAGTTCAGTTTTCTACTGAGAAATTGCAAGAGTGGAATCTTGATCGCGAGACAGGTGAGATTCGGGTAGGAGCCGGAGTTTCGATACGACAATTGGAATCGATTGCTTTGGATCAAGGTTTTTTCCCAGCGATTGTTCCTGGTACCGGCTTTGTCACTATTGGCGGGGCGATTGCGGCAGATATTCATGGAAAATCACATCATAAGACTGGATCTTTTTCGTCAATTGTAAAGAGTATGCAAGTTCTGTATTCCGATGGAGTCATCCGTGAGTTATATCCTGACGGACCCACAAGCGCCCATTTTTGGGCGACGGTGGCCGGTATGGGATTGACGGGGATTATCGTCAATGCTGAACTTCAGTTGAAACGCATATCTGGTAATTACTTTGATGTTCGTGAATCTCGCTGCGCTGACTTATCAATACTCCTAGCAGAACTCAGATCTGCTGATTCGGAGTACGACCACACCGTGGCTTGGGTTGATCTTTCGGGAGAATTTAGGGGTCGCGGAGTGGTAGGAATGGGTAATTTCGCAACAGACCGCGATGAGAAATTTGGATTGAAAAGCAGATCTATCAACATTCCCATTACATTCAACAAATCGTTGATAACGCCGCTGACAGTTAAGTCGTTCAATAGTTTTTGGTACCACAAGCCACTGAAGTCCGGGAAACTATCAATTAATGCTTTCACTCACCCTTTAGATGGAATTGGTTCCTGGAATCGCGTCTATGGCAAACGAGGTTTTCTTCAGTATCAGTTTTCGATTCCGGATGGACACGAAGATTTTCTGTTCACGGTTCTCAGCAAACTCAGGGAAATTAAAGGGGCATCTTTCCTTGGAGTATTAAAGCGATTTGGAAGCGCTTCTCGGGCCCCACTGAGTTTCCCCTCTCCTGGATGGACATTGGCACTCGATTTTCCCATCGGAATTCCTCGCCTGGAAGCCACCTTGACGGAATTTGATCAAGAGCTCTGTCAACGCGGAGGTAGGATTTATCTCGTTAAGGATTCGCGGTTAAAACCTGATTTTCTTCCGAAAATGTATCAACGAAGTGAAGAGTGGAAAACGGTTCGGGCGCAGATGGATCCTGGGAACAAATGGAAATCGGACCAAGGGAGAAGGTTGGGACTTTGCTGAACAGTTTTAGAAGCCCGCAACGTATCGCTCTCATAGGCGGGACAAGTGAGATTGGCAATGCCGTCATTGCCGCCTTACCTCAAGGTGCCATTACCGAGGTCATAAAAATATCACGGGCAAATTCGAATTTTAATGTGGCTTCTGCTTTGAATCGAACTGAAACCGTAAGAGCGCTCTTTACTCAGGATTTAGATCTTGCGGTTATAGCGATTGGCACATTGGGCAATGATGGTGATCTCAGCGAAGATGCAAATCTCCTCAACATGATGGATGTGAACTACGTGGCAACAGCACATCTGCTCTCTTTGCTGGCGTCTGAAATGAAGAAGCAGCGCCACGGCCAGATATTGATTATTTCTTCCTTTGCTCAAGAACGCCCTCGCATTGATAATTTTGGATATGGATCGACAAAGGCGGCGATCGATTTTTACGCACGCGGTCTCTCGGACAGTCTCATCAATTCGGGTGTACAAGTAAAGATCCTGCGACCCGGCTTTGTACGCACGAAAATGACGGTAGGCATGAAACCAGCGCCATTTAATATTGATCCAGAAAGGGCTGGTGTCATCGGAGCAAACCTTCTACAAAGCGATTCAAAAATTGCTTACGCGCCAAATCTGTTGAAGATTGTCGCCTGGGTCTTTAGGCACCTGCCAGAAAAGATATTCTTAAAGATAAGCAAGGCTTAAATAGTGCAAAGTTTTTTTCCGAGGGTGCTTATTCGCAAAAAAAGGATAGCAATTCCCGTTATCGTCATCCTCATTTTCTTTTGTGGCGTTGCTTGGTCAATTCTCTCAGTGCTTATTGCACCAGGAACAGATAGCGTGCCAGCACGATTGGCAGAATGGGGCCGCGACCATTACCTAAGTTCAGTAGTCACTTTCGCTGAAAATATTCAATACAAACTCAACCCGCCGAAAGTAGGAGGAACGCCATCGGCCGAGATTTTACGCAGCTTCGCGACACCTTCTTCTGCGAACCCTTCAAAGACAGAGACAAGTACTCCCAGTCGTACGCCGACTGCCATTCCTACCTCCATTCCTACCCCCGCGAATTCGACGGTCGCTCCGACCGCGAGTCCTTCATCCTCTAGCAATGAGCTCATAATTGCAGAGCCTTCTCAAGTGGAGCCATTGGGGTCAATCGCGCCTCTCGCTTCGCCGGAAATTCAAGGAGAAGGCGTGTTTAGGACCGTACTTTCATTGAGTAATCAACCTGCTGTGCGGATTGCATTTCTGCGACCTGACCAAGAGCACACTTCATATCTATCGGGCGTCGCCGTTATGACGAGCAGTTTACTGCGATTCAGATTGCACCCGGGTTTTCTCGAGCCGGGCAAACTATCTCATTATCAAACGCCCAATCTGATCTTAAATACGGACCTGCCCAATCTGGTTGCGACATTTAATAGTGGGTTCAAACTTAAAGATTCAAAGGGTGGATATTTTTCCGAAGGCTTCACTGCTAAGCCAATGCAAAACGGATCAGCTTCCTTCGTGATTTTTGACGATGGGCACGTGGATATTGGGTCGTGGGGGAGTGAAGTGCGCATGACAAAAGATGTCTCTTCAGTGCGGCAAAACCTGAGCCTTTTGGTTGATAACGGGGAAGTCGCGAGTGACCTTGAGAAGAATATTTTGAGTAAATGGGGCTACACAATCAAAAATGATTTTTTTGTTTGGCGTTCGGGTGTAGGAATTAAGGCCGACGGAAACATAGTTTATGTCGCAGGAAACGCCTTATCGGTTCAAAGTCTGGCCGGTATTTTGCAAAGCGCCGGTGCCGTTCGTGCAATGGAACTAGATATTAACCCAGAGTGGATTTCGTATATGTGGTATCCAAAAGTCGGCTCAACATGGCCGCAAAAATTACTGGCTTTCGATCGCCCTGCAAATAGATTTCTAAAAAAAAGTAGTAGAGATTTCTTCGCTGTTTCAATACGGTAAAGAAAAATTGCTTTAGAGTAGGTTTACCAATCTGCCCACCTGCCATCTTCCATGCAACGAATCGAGTGACCTTCTTTATTGACGCTGCTTTCAATATTTTTTTTGCGCCACCTTTAGAACATATCAATGTGGAGTTATTCACCTTTGTGGTCACGCCAATTTTGGTACACTTTCCCCGAGGATATTTGCGACTGCATTCACGTTTCGCGCACATAAGATATTCGTAGCTATGAAAGTCAAGCTGACCAAAACCGATAGTTTCTTCATAAGATAAAAATATGCTGGCCGAGTAAATTCTAAAAGAGTTGTGTGCCAAGAAAGAGTGTCAACTCCACGTCCATTTCCATTGCACGTCAATCTGGAATTCACAAGATATTGGGTGAGAAGAATCAAGGAATTCTATGTCCAGAGATATGCCTGCCTGCGAAACCTAGGAATATCTTAGTCTTCGAGAAAGAATCTTTTCTTCTGAATTCTGGGTTTTGGACGTGGAACGAGTTTTGCGAGAGTAAGTCCCATGTAGATGAGAGTGTTGATTGCAACAAATGTTAGAGCAATCAGAAATGTGGGATGTTCCAAATATCTCGACGGGAATATTATTCCCTGATGCATTGCGACAACGATCATTTAGGCATACCTACCAAAACTAACGAATTGTGTTGTACATGACCCCACTTGGCCTGACTCTTTGCTGCTGTATCCACTAAGACCTTAGCGAATACGGCTTGCAGAAATACATCGAAGAGTAATTCTGGTAAGACGAACAGGGCCAGGAACATTGCCTTCTTGTCTCCTCCTTTGACCGTGATGACGCGTTCTAGCGTGAAGATAATTCCGCTTCCAATCCAGAACGGATACCAGACCCAATGATCCTGAGCTAGAACCATAAAGAGAGTGACGGCAGAGGCCGAAGCCAATGCGATCGTTCCATAAGCAATGCCTATCTGTTGCCCCCAATAGCGGAGTGTAGTTTTTGTGAAACCGTATGCTGCAAGATTTTCCACCGCCCCACGTTGCCAACGCATTCTCTGAACCCAAAGGTTCTTCCATGTGGGCATCAATTCTGTGGTCACGCGACATTCAGGAGGGGAAATCATGGGACAGCCGAGGCTTTTGAGGGCAATCGTAAGTTCGTTATCTTCGGTTAGCGCGGCTGTATCGTAAACCTGACCGTTTACACCTGGGATATATAGTCCGCGAGATTTTGCCACCGCTGTAAGCGCATGAGCTCTAAAGAGTGACGCAGTTCCTGTCAGAACGAATACTCTTCCCCGACGCTTACGAATCTGATCCGAGTAGCGGATAAATTCATTTCTTTGAAGTTGACCAAGAAATCCGTGCCCTTCTTCACCATAGAAGACTCCACCGACGGCGTCGAGAGAAGGAACTTCCAAGAAATGACGAGCGGCACTTTCCAAAAAAGTCGAATTGATTTGGGAGTCTGCATCCATAACCAAAATGACATCTTTTCGGCCCATCGATGGAAGTAATTCTGCAAGGGCTTGGTTAAGCGCCCCACCCTTGCGATGGTTGTTATTTATTGTCTCAAAAGACTCGTACCCCATATCGCAAGCAACTTGAACTGTGCCATCGCTGCAATTGTCCGCCACGACGATGATTCTTTCTGGAGGGCGAGATTGCGATCGAAGAGAATTTAAAGTTAGGGGCAATGATTTCTCTTCGTTGTGCGCCGGAATAAGGACAGTGATTTTGACCGACGTGCCCTGCGATGGATGATTTAGCAAGTTTCTTGGAATTTTGATCAGCTTATTCTTTATTGGACTCTGGTTAGTGACTACCACCAAAATTTCAAAAAGCACAGCAACGATTACTATGACAAGGGTGCCAATGAGAGCAGATAGGAGAATTTCCATGTCGGGCATTTGCCAGGAGGCATACTGGGTGGTGTCAAGCAGATTGAAAGGTTTAATCTTTGGCTTAACATGCTCGCTGATTTGTACCAATGAGATTGCCAAAGGTAAACCCATCACAATCACAGTAAAAACGCCCACGAAAAGTACGGCACGTGCATTGTCGTGAGAAATTAAGTAGAGCGCTACAAGCGCGCCCAATATTACGAAGACGCTAGCGATAATCAGTGCAGCCTTCATAGAACAAGGTTAGACCTGCCCAAACAGGATTGCGGTCGAGCCCATGAGGCCTGAAGACCAGCACTCATCAAAGCTGTGTGAAGTGGGTGATAAAGCGCCAAGGGCCAGGTGACAAAAAGAAGCCCCCGGCATCTAGTGTCGAGGGCTTCTCTTCTCTCGGGAGGTTAACTCTTCTTCTTTGGTGATCCTTGCGTAGTTCCAGAAGTCTTTGTATTGCCGTTGTTCTCACCCTTACTTGGTTTTTCTGGTGCAACTGGCTTTACTGGATCGGCTGCCTTTACAGGAACTGGTGGCTTAACCAATTCGGCTGGCTTAATCGGCTTAACTGGACCGGCACCAAGTGCAGCAACTGCGGCCTTATAGGTGGCTTCAGCAAGATTCATGGCTGTCTGGTGTGTGGTCAAAGCAGTTTCAAGAGCGGCTTGCGTTGGAGTTCCAGCAATCGCTGTCATGAATGCGGCATCCGCAGCGCTAACGCTTGCAATGCGGGCTGCATTGATTGGAACTATTTTGGCTTCGAAAGCAGCCTTTGCAACTTGAAAATTATCTTGTGCTGTTTGCCATGCCGCTTGGTACTTTGCCTGAGTCGAATTCCAATCGGCGTTGTACTTGGCCATGATCACGCGGTAGTTAATGTTATTCACAACGATAGCGACTCGATACTGAGTCATTGCAATTTTGTACGCGGCCAACTTAGCGGCGTAGGCGATTTGATCTGCAGATTGTGTAGCGACCACGGTCGGTTGTGGACTTGCTGTTTCATCCGCACGTGCGACTGAAAAAGATCCAAGCAATAAACTTGAACTCAGCAGCGCAACGCCGGCCAGTTTCTTTGAATTCATAACGTCCTCCTCGGAAAGTGGGGCTTGATTGCCCCATAAGGAATATTTACCTGTGAGTTTGTGGAGACTCTGTGAGAATTCTTTGCTCACCTTGCGAATTTTAGGTCCCTGCCAGGCAACGATCGCGCGGTCCTCCCAGAGCAAGCCCGTCTAATCCGTGCCACTAATAAATACAGGTGTTGCAAGCCAAATCTCAGTATATGCACCCTCCTCGGCAGAGTAAGGGGCGCTCTCTCCGCCCATATCTTTGCGGCAATAGTTGGGGCAGACTTCCTGCTCTTTAATAAGAAAGTTTGATGCACTCGAGAGTGGCTTCGTGCGATGGAGTTGGTTACCAATCTGCCCAAGTGCCATTTTCCATGCAACGAATCGAGTGACCTGCGTATGGAAGTAGCTCACCAACTTTTGCGCAAAGATCACCGATTTTTGGTCCCGAAGAGGATGAGTTTTTCGAAGGGGTGACTTTCTTTATTGGCGCTGCTTTCCATATTTTTTTTGCGCCACTTTTGGTGCAAATCAATGTGGAGTTATTCACCTTTGTGGTCACGCCAATTTTGGTACATTTTCCCCCAAGGATATTTGTAACCGCATTCGCACTTGGCGCAAGTGTGATGCTTATGCCGATGAAAGCAAGGCAGAAAAGCGCTGATAGTCGTCTCATGAGATTAAATTATGCTCTGCTAGTCGCCTCTAAAAGAGTTATCTGCGTGGAAAGAGTGCCAACTCCTGGACGATCGCGAATGTGAGTCGATCGCGGAGGCTCCTATTACTCCGAAGGAAGAATCGTGGAATCCAAAATCGCGTCCCGAGTTTTAGTTTCGTAAGCTCTTTTCCCAGGTCGATATTTGTGGATAGGTCTACCTGCCGTCCCATATTGGAGTTCAAGCTTAACGGTTCCGCGATCAACCATTTGTGAAAGGTAACGTTGGGCCGTTGCTCGGCTGATTCCCAATCCTTTTGCTAACTCCGCAGCGCTGATAGCCTGTGCGTTTTCATTAAGAAAACTAATGATGGACTCAACAGTTGGCTTTCTAGCCCCATTATTTAGATCCCCAGTGGGAGTTAGCCCGCGAATGAGAGCGCTAAGTTGATCCACTTCAAATTGGGATATGTCGCGTGATACGTTCAGACTTCTAAATGCCGCTCTATAGGCAACAAGTCGATCTGATAGCTGTTTTTGAGTAAACGGCTTTACAATGTAATTGGCCGCTCCGAGCTGAAGAGCTTCTTTGACGCTCTGCGAATCACGAGCGGCGGTTATAACAAAGACGTCCATGTGAAATTTTTCTGGCATCTTCTGCAATCGGGAATACAACTCCAAACCTTGCTCATCGGGTAAAAAGAGATCAAGTAGTATCAGGTCCGGCCTATGCAACAAGATCATCTCATATGCGACCTTGCCAGTAGGCGCCTTGCCAATAACTTCAAATCCCTCGACATTTGACACGTAAGTCGCATGAATATCAGCGACCCTATAATCGTCTTCGATAATAAGAGTGCGGATCATGCATTCACCGGAAGTACGACGGTGAATATGGCACCATCATCGTTCCTGCACTCAACTACCCCTGCCGCCTGCTTCACCAGCCGACTCACGATTGCAAGCCCCAAACCTCTGTGTGAATTTGCTTGAAGTGACTTCGTGGAAAATCCATCCTCGAAAACCACCTGTGGATATGGTTCTGGCAAACCTGGTCCGTTGTCTTGAACTTGGATCCGCTTCTCGTTATGGCGAACTTGGTCAAATATTACGTTCACTTGCGCGCTTTGCATTCCAGCTGTCGCTTCGATTGCATTGTCGATGAGGTTTCCTACAACTGTAATTTTCGCGTTTTGATCAATGGCGAGGTCACCGATGCTAGTTAACGGTGAGATATCAAGCTTTACGCCCTTTTCGCGGGCTATAGACACTTTAGCGAGTAACAAAGCCGTGATAGTTGGGTCGTCCAACTTATCTCGTAAAGTTTCTGCAAGATTTGCATCCACATGAGAAATTTCGCCAAGATATTGGGACGCTTCCTCGTACCTTTGTAGTTCGAGGAGCCCAGTCAAAGTATGCATACGATTGGAATACTCGTGTTGTTGCGCGCGAAGAGCGTTCGTCAGGTTCTTTATGCTATCAAGTTCGCGCATCAAGCCAATATGTTCAGTTCTGTCACGAACTGTGATAACGGCTCCAATGTCCTTACCCAATAACTTGACTGAACGTCGATTAACTCGCAAAGAGAAACTCTCATTAAGCACGAGTCCATCGTCATCTTCGTGAACTTCCCCTTCTAAAAGATCAAGTAACCGACCATGGGGAATCAGTGATTCGATCGAATTGCCAATTGCGCTCTCGTCAAGTTGTAGGAGCCTTTTAGCCTCATCATTAATAAGGACAATTCGATTATGAGGTGTCAAGGTAATGACACCCTCTTTTATTGCATGCAACATTGCCTCACGTTCCTGATATTTTGTTCGGATACTTTGCAGCTCTGCCTCTATTTTTCTATTTCTTAATCGTCGAGCTAAGAATTCTGCTAGAAAGAAGCCGAGGATTATTAAACCGATTCCATATAACAGAAAGGCTTGACGAAGGTAGCTCGTTTCACCTGTAAAACTGCTTGCCAAAAAACCTGCAGATACAAGTCCAATGATTTTGCCTGATGCATTGAAAATCGGCGTTTTTCCATTCGCTGATCGTCCTAACGATCCGCTATTCACTGTCGTATAAGATTTACCTTGAAGTGCCAACAATGGACCATCAATTCGCAATCCAACCAAGGCAGGGTTCGGATGAGTGAGCCGTATGCCGTTCGAGTCCGCTATTACAATGTATCTGGCCCCGGTTTGAGTGGCTACCTTGTTGGCTAGCGCTTGTAATTCCGAGGAATGCCCCTTTTCTTCCACATAAATGGCTACCTGCGGAATAGCAGCAACTGACTCAGCGACTGCGAGGGCTCGTTGCTTGAATTGATTGTCTTCAACATTGCTCGCAATGTTGAAGGTCAGTAGTAAGCCCAATATCGCTGCAATCAAAACAATTAATGTGCGATTGGTTGCAAATCGAAGTGCTACCGATTTCCATTTTGCCATGCGCTTAGTTTGGCTGGAATTGCTCCAGTTGGTAAGGGCTGAAGGTGAGCAAAATGAGCAAAAGAGCGTAAAAGGATTTATAGAGTATCGCTTTCGTTATATTCGGGTTTTGGCATCCGAGGCACTCATACGCTCCGTCTATGGCGAATGGAACTCGAGTCTCATTTACAAATGTTTCTAAAAGGTTTAGAACTCCAAAAGGTGGTTGGTATCAAGCTCTTTCCGAGCTGAATCTAGACATTGAACCCGGGCAGTTTGTGGCCCTTGTCGGCCCGACGGGATGTGGAAAATCGACCGCATTAACTCTGTTAGCGGGGTTGGAGCAGCCGAGCATTGGAAACGTTGAAGTTAATCGGAAAATTGTTACAGATATTGATACCAGTACTGGTTTTGTTTTTCAGCATGATTCTACTTTCCCTTGGATGAACGTATATAACAATATTGCGGCAGGTCCGAAATTTAGAAAACTTTTGGAATTTGATTCGCTCGTAAAGTCGTGGATAGCAAAAGTAGGTCTCACGGGTTTCGAAAGCAATTTTCCGCATCAGCTCTCTGGTGGCATGAAAAAAAGAGTTGCCCTTGCTCAGTGTCTAATTAATGAGCCGAGTTTACTTTTACTTGATGAGCCATTTAGCGCACTTGATGTACAGACTCGCGCCATCATGACAGACGAACTTATGACTTTATGGGAAACAAATCGATCCACAGTGGTTTTTGTAACTCATGATTTGGAGGAAGCAATAGCTTTAGCAGATCGGGTAATTGTTTTGACAGCAGGCCCGGCACGCGTAAAGGCGGACTTTCTCATTGATTTACCCCGTCCTCGGAAAGCACGGGATATTCGTTTCGATAAGCATTTTCTTGAGATTTATCAGGGAATTTGGAAAGTTTTAAGAGATGAAGTAGATATCGCCTATCAAAGGCAATTGCTGGCTCCAGCGAAAGGCAATGCGAAATGAATGAAGATTTTTTGACTGAGGAAGTTATTAAGCGAAGGGCACTAATTTCGCGCGTGAAAATCCATTCTTTTCAAACACTTTTCGCTGTACTCCTAATTGGGAGCTGGCAGTTACTTACGGACAGAAAAATATTGGATCCCTTTTTTTATGGAAAACCCTCGGGCGTTTGGACGCAATTGGTTACATGGGTGGAGCATGGAACTGCGATCGGATCACTATGGGTGAACGCATGGGTGACACTTTACGAGGCAACTTACGGTTTTCTATCTGGAGTATTCCTTGGAATTATTTTCGGTATTTTTCTTGGCAGAAATAAGACTGCGGCCGACATTTTTGCCCCGTACATCAAAGTCTCGAATTCAATTCCACGAGTTGTTCTAGGTTCGATTTTCACTATTTGGCTAGGACTGGGTTCTATATCAAAAGTGGCTTTAGCCTTCGTACTCGTGTTCTTTCCTGTTTTCTTTAATGCTTTTCAAGGTACAAGAGAAGCAGATGCGAAGTTGATCGCCAATGCGCGTCTCCTGGGAGCCACAAATGGACAAGTTACCCGTCGAGTGGTAATTCCTTCAGCGCTTTCATGGATTACAGCGAGTATGCACGTCAGTTTTGGCTTTGCGTTGATTGGCGCGATCGTCGGTGAGTTCCTGGGAGCACAGCGGGGGCTTGGGTTGCTTATTGCTACGGCACAAGGGACTTTCAATCCGAATGGTGTTTACGCGGCCATGTTAATAATTGCCATCATGGCGTTGACCGCCGAATGGCTTATAACCCAGTTAGAGAATCGTCTACTCAATTGGCGCCCATCACAAGTTTCTGGATTAGAACTCTAACAACCCAGAGAAAAGGAGCAAGGATGATCAAAAAGAACCGAACCATCGCAATCGCATCTGCTTTTGCCGTGGCTCTTACTATGACAGGCTCGTACGTGGCTCGCGCCGCAGATTTGCCTATCGTGCGCATCGAGGTCGGAGGGCTTAGTAAGCAGATTTACATCCATGCCAAACTCTCTGAAACTCTTGGCAATTACAAAAAATACGGCGTCAACGTGCAACTCACAGATGAGGCTGCTGGTGCAAGTGCTGAAGATGACATGCTTGCTGGAAGCGTGGACTTAGTTCTGGGCTTCTACGATCACAATATCGACCTCCAAACAAAGGGCAAGTCGACAATGGAGGTAGCCCAACTCCTTCAATCACCAGGTGAGGTCGAACTATGTCGCATTGACTTGAAGGACAAGATCAAGTCCCCTGCCGACTGGAAAGGCGGAGCGAGTCTTGGCGTGACAGGACTTGGTTCCTCTACAAACTTCCTTACTCTCTCCCTTGGTAAGAAAGCGGGAGTTCCTGCTCAGGATATGCACTCATATGTCGCCGGTGCAGGAAACACATTTATTGCTGCGATGAAAAACAAGGCAATAGATTGCGGAATGACAACTGAACCAACAGTTTCAACGGTACTTAGCCAAGGCCTTGGATATGTCTTGGTTGATATGCGTTACGGAAATCTGACCAAAGTGGCACTTGGTGGTCCATATCCAGCAACATGTGTTTATGGACGGACTGACTGGATCAATGCTCACAAAGCACTCGTTCAGAAAGTCGTCGATGCAATGATGGATACCTCGTATTTCATTGACACGCATACGGCGGCTCAGATCACGGAAAAGATTCCTGCCGACTACTACGCAGGTCCAGGCAAAGATCTCTACATAAAGGCGTTAAATGATGAAAAGGTCATGTACAACGTCAACGGTCGCATGCTTATCGGCGGTCCCGCATCTGTACTCAAAATCGATGGGTATGGAAAACTGGCCACAGGTGGATGGACTAAGGCTCAAGTTGCTGCTGTCAATCTTTCTGCAACCTACACAAATGACTTCGTCAATCGCGCCATTGCCGATATTGCGAAAAAGAAATTGACAACACAGTAATTTTTTCGCGGTCATAGTGGTTGGTGAATCCCCGTCAAGATTGGCTTGACGGGGATTCGTCATGTCTGAACTGCAGTGAGCTTCATTGATCCGCCTTGATCCTGAGGTTACTTCCCTCTAAGCATTTTGCGAATCTGTTCGAAAGATGTTTGTATGCGCGCTTTCTATCCGTGCGTTGTGAGTTGGTAGTGCTTGGGGCCGACGAGCACATCTGTAAGGTATTGCCGCTGCGCAACTTCCAAAGTTAAGTCGTGAGGATAGATTTAAGTATCTAATTCACGCGCTGCTCTTTCATCGGCTTCCCGAAGTGCGCCGAAATGCAAGTCATGTAGGTGTGCCGGTACGAGACCATTTTTTAAAGCGCCGAGCTCGGCAATCGCGGATTCCAGAGCGAGGCATCGACATCAGTGCTTCGGAGGCTCTTAATAAATGCGCTGGCGACGTTGCACCGGTTGTTGCCAGCGCGGGTCGCGCCTTGCGCAGCAGGCAGGGTTCGCAACCCTTTGCAGGAAAAGGCCACATTCCCAATGTGGTCATGGTTAACAGAGGTCTGCTGAAATCGAAGCGAACTGTCCCTAGCCATTGGGAGGGCGATCTCATCATGGGTCGGGACAAGAGCGCGGAGGGCAGGCTAGTTGAGAGAAGCACGGCCTATGTGATGCTCTTCGCATTGGAGAAGCCGACAGCTGAGAAAATCCATCACCCGGGATCAAGGCAGGGAGATGGCGCAGCATCAAAGATTCACCATCGAAATGGCGAAGTAGAACTTGATGCCGTTGCCGAAGAACTTAACACGCCTCCTCGACAAACCCTGATCTCCATAAACATGAGAGAAGTGTGAAGGATCAGCCGAAGTAATACATAACAAAAGTGCGTTGTGAGGTGTCCTGTTCCACGACATAGGTTACAGATGTGTCCAGACATAGGTGACACTCTTGGTTTAAATAAGGGATGTCTCCTACCCCTCGTTCAAATAGTCAGTCCCAGGTCATTGTTCTAAGCATTCTCCATGATGGACTCA
>JANYDL010000009.1 GCA_025363635.1 Actinomycetes bacterium | reverse complement strand
TTGGCCAAGCGATACCCACTTTTCTGTTTTAGACGTATTTGACTCGGAAGCTTCTTGCGAAGCGAAGGGTAATTCTAAAGCCAAGCGTGGCTATAAGGGAAATCGGGGGCAAATACCCTTATTTTGCCCCTCCGCCACATGAGACTTAGCACTTAAATCCCCTTATACTCGCCCAAAACGCCTTTCCCCTCTTCGGATTAATTCAAGGAGAACTATGCAGGGCCAACACCCTACGCGCACTGCGCTCATAGCAACCACCGTCTCCCTTATGGATGACCGTCCTATGGATGAGATCCGAAGTGAAGATGTACTTGAAATTTCTGGAATTTCCAAGGGATCTCTCTACCACCACTTCAATGATTTTTCCGAACTGCTCAATACCGCCCTGGTGCTCCGATTCTCGCGGTGGGTGGATCGATCCATCGAACTCCTCACCCAGGTCTTGGAAACTTCCACGACGAAAGATCAAGTCTTCGCCGGAATTGAACGGGTCACTGAACTTACCCAAGGGCCAGAAGGTCTTCCACAAAGATTTGAACGTGCCAGGGTCTTAGCGTTGGCAGAAAACAATTCTCAATTAGCCCGCGAACTTGGACCTGAGCAAGCTCGTCTCACAAACGCTTTAGCGGACTTAACCAGAGAAGCGATCCGTCGAGGTTTTTACCGTAAAGATCTTGATCCCGTCTCCGTCGCCCTTTTTATTCAAGCATATAGTTTTGGCAAAGTCATCGACGACATCTCAAGTGAACGAGTTGAATTCCAAGAATGGAAGCCATTTATTTCTGGCATGCTTCGACGAACGCTTGAGGCATAATTTCCCCCATGAATTCTCTTCACCCCACTAAAGCAATTCTGATCGAAACCACTGTCAAGTTGATGGACGAACGCTCTCTTGACGAGATTCGCAGTGAGGAGGTCTTAGAGAATTCCGGGGTGTCTAAAGGTTCGCTCTATCATCATTTCACCGACTTCCCTGAACTTCTCAATACCGCGTTAGTGGCGCGTTTTGCTCAGGAAGTCGATCTCAATATTGAAATAATTGCAAACACTTTGAAGCGTGCAAAATCAAAGGAAGAACTTTTCCGAGGATTAGCACAAGTCACGATTGCTACCCAAAAACCTGAAAGCAGAAGTATTCGCTTTGAACGCGCTCGCGTGCTTGCGCTCACTGAAGGTAATCCGTATTTGAGTAAAGCGCTCGCATCCGAACAAGACCGCCTTACTGAGGCTGTGACTGACCTCGTGCGTGAGTCCATCAATAAGGGTTTCATTCGCTCAGATTTGGATCCGCGCTCCATTGCCGTTTTTATTCAGGCTTATAGTTTGGGCACGGTTGTTGATGATGTGGCCAGCAAACATGTAAACCCAGAGGAATATTACAAACTCATCGATACTGTACTTCGCTCGAGTCTGTCGAAAGATTAAGAAAGTAAGTCTGAAACCACAACTCCAAGATTCGCAAGTTTCTCTCTTCCGCCATCAATTGCAGTAAGGACAAAGGGCTTCCCATCTGGCAAAATGCAATAAGTATGTTCGAAGTGAGCACCATGCGATTTATCTTGTGAAACCACGGTCCACTCATCATCCAGGACTTTGGTCTTATGAGTCCCACGAGTGATCATCGGCTCAATTGCTAGTGCCATTCCTATATCGATACTTGGACCAAACCCGCGTTTTCCAAAGTTGAGGACGTGCGGTTCCATGTGCATTTCGGTACCTATGCCGTGTCCACCATACTCCTGCAAAATGCCATATTTCCCTTGTGATTTTATGTAATCTTCAATGGCGTGACCAATATTCGATAAATTCGCGCCGCGTTCACCCGCGGCGATTCCGCGCCACATAGATTCTTCGCAAACACCCATTAACTTCTGATCCGCGAGTTCTACCTTTCCAACTCCCACCGTAATGGCAGCATCACCGTGCCAACCATCAATAATTGCACCGCAGTCAATCGAAACAACATCACCATCTTCAATTACTTTGTTACCTGGAATACCATGAACTATTTCGTCGTTGATTGAAACGCAAATGGTTCCACGAAATCCGTGATAACCATTGAAATTAGAAGTTCCCCCGCCACGCTTGATATTGGAGGCAGCAATAATATTCAGAGCATCTGTGCGCATTCCAACTTTTATTGAGTCGCGCAATAAATCTAAAGTTTGACCGACTAATAGACCTGCTCGACGCATGGTTTTGAGTTGTTCAAGAGTTTTTATTTGAATTGCCATGTAAAACTTCTTAGTGAATGCGACTCAGAGCGGTGATAGCGCGCTCAGTAATTTCAGATACCGACCCTGAAGCATTAATCGTAATAAGAAGGCCTTCAGTCCGATAAAAGGAGATAATGGGTGCTGTCTGTTCTTCGAAAACTTGAAGACGTCGGGTAATCACTTCTTCTTTGTCATCTTCACGTTGATAAAGCTCGCCCTGACATGCATCGCAAGTACCGTCGGCCTGAGTTGGTTCGAAATCAACATGCCAAGCCTTGCCACAGTTACGGCAGATGCGACGGCCCGAAAGGCGTGCAACGATCTCAGAAGTTTTGATGGAGAGTTCCAGAACCGCGTCTAAAGGAGTCTTTTTCTCCGAAAGAATTGCCCTCAATACTTCGGCCTGACCGACGTTGCGCGGGAATCCATCGAGGAGAAAGCCGTGTGATGCATCTGCTTCGTTGAGACGATTGCGTACCATCTCGTTTGTTACAGAATCAGAGACCAATTCGCCACGTTCCATATACGCCTTAACTTCAAGACCAAGCGGGGTGCTGGCCTTGATGTTGGCACGCATGATGTCTCCGGTGGAGATATGCGGAATTGAATAGTGCGAAGCCAGGAATTGAGCTTGTGTTCCTTTGCCTGCACCTGGTGGCCCAACCAGGACTAAACGCATTAGCGCAAGAACCCCTCGTATGAACGTTGTTGCAGTTGGCTCTCAATTTGCTTAGCGGTATCAAGACCAACACCGACCACGATCAAGATTGCAGTTCCACCAAATGGGAAGTTCTGTGTGGCACCGAAAAGAATCAAAGCCAAAATCGGAATCACGGCAACGAAGGCCAAATAAATAGAACCTGGCGCTGTAATTCGGGATAGAACATATTGTAAGTACTCAGAAGTTGGACGTCCCGCACGAATGCCAGGAATAAATCCGCCGTACTTCTTCATGTTGTCAGCTACTTCATCTGGATTAAAAGTAATCGCGACATAGAAGTAAGTGAAGAAAATAATCATCGCAGCGTAGGAAAGGATGTAGATCGGATGATCACCCTTGACGAAGTTACGGCTAATCCATACAGCCCACGCCGCCTTGCTCCCTGTGAAGTTAACAACAAGGGATGGGATATAGAGAAGCGACGAAGCAAAAATTACCGGGATAACGCCAGCCTGGTTGACCTTGATCGGAATGTAAGTGCTTGTTCCACCATAGCTCTGTCGACCCACTTGTCGTTTTGCATACTGCACAGGAATACGTCGCTGAGCCTGCTCGACGAACACAACAAGTGCCACCGTAAGAACTCCAACAGCGAGAACAAAGAGGAAAGCAAAAAGACCTTTTTGAAGTTTGATGCTCCACAAGTTGCCTGGGAATCCAGCAGCAATTGAGGTGAAGATCAGGATCGACATACCGTTACCAACACCGCGATCGGTTATCAATTCACCCAACCACATTATGACCGAAGTGCCTGCAGTCATAACAAAAATCATCGTAACGATTCTCTGCCATGAAGTGTCAGGGATGATGGGCAAAGAACATCCTGAAATCAAACGACCCGTTGTTCGGGCTACCGCGATTAAGCCAGTTGATTGCAAAATTGCTAATCCAATAGTGAGGTAACGCGTGTATTGCGTTAACTTCGCCGTACCAGATTGACCTTCTTGTTTCAGCGTTTCGAAGCGTGGAATAACAACGGTAAGAAGTTGAATGATTATCGAGCTGGTGATGTAAGGCATGATGCCGAGTGCAAAAACCGAAAGGTGGAGAAGCGCCCCACCGCTAAAGAGGTTAATCAGACCAAAGAGTCCACCTGATTGAACTTGCTTCAAGCATTCCTGCACATTTCCATACGAAACACCTGGCGTTGGAACGACTGAACCAAAGCGAAATAAAGCCATGATCGAGAGGGTGAAGAAGATCTTCTTGCGCAGATCTGGAGTTCTAAAAGCCTTACCAAATGCTGAAAGCATCGAACTTCTCCCACTCTCTCATCACGAACTAAAGACTAAAGGTTCAAAGCCTTATAGACCCAAACAGTTAAAGATTTTTCGTAGATCCACCAGCAGCAGCAATTTTTTCGACCGCCGTGCCTGAGAATTTATGTGCAGCGACACTGACTTTAACGGCGATTTCGCCATTTCCCAGGATCTTGACTGGCAAGCCCTTGCGAGCGGCGCCCTTTGCGACGAGATCTTCTACAGTGACGTTGCCACCCTTTGGATATAGTGCGTTGATTGTGGCCACATTGACTGCTTGATATTCAATGTGTGAAGGATTCTTAAAGCCACGCAATTTTGGAAGGCGCATTACGAGAGGCAGTTGTCCACCTTCGAAACCTGCACGAACCTGATTACGGGCACGAGTTCCCTTACCGCCGCGACCTGCGGTCTTACCCTTTGATGCTTCTCCGCGACCCTTTCGAGTTTTAGAAGTCTTAGCACCAGGAGCTGGACGAAGATGATGAACTTTAAGAGTCATCTCTATTCAACCTCCTCAACCTTGATCATGTGACGAACGGCAAAAACCATTCCTCGAATTTCCGGACGATCCTCTTTAACAACGACATCGTTGATGCGCTTTAAACCAAGTGACCGCAGAGTGTCACGAAGCTCAGGTTTGCTACCAACTTTCGAGCGAATTTGAGTTACTTTCAAACGAGGCATTAGGCACCTACCGTGATCTGTGAAGCGCGGATAAGGGCAGCTGGTGCTACATCTTCGAGCGGACGCCCGCGACGAGCAGCAATTGCTTCTGGTGATTCGAGTTGCTTCAACGCGTCGACCGTGGCGTGAACCATGTTGATTGCATTGTTAGAACCCAAAGATTTTGTGAGCACATCGGAAATTCCTGCGCACTCCAGTACGGCACGAACTGGACCACCGGCGATTACTCCAGTACCAGGACTTGCTGGGCGAAGAAGTACAACGCCCGCTGCTTTTTCACCCTGTACTGGATGAGGAATGGTGCCTTGAATGCGAGGAACTTTGAAGAAAGATTTCTTGGCTTCTTCAACGGCCTTCGCGATTGCTTGTGGAACTTCCTTAGATTTTCCATAACCAATTCCGACAGAACCATTTCCATCACCAACAACGACCAAAGCTGTAAAGGAAAAACGACGTCCACCTTTAACTACCTTGGACACGCGGTTGATGAAGACAACGCGCTCGATGAAAGGACTCTTCTCCTGCTGACGATCATCGCGACGTTCACGACGCTCGCGGCGATCGCTGCCCTTGGGAGCCTCGCCATCGCGGGGTGCAGTTGCATTAACAGCCATTAGAAGTCCAATCCGTTCTCTCGTGCGCTATCAGCAACAGCTGCTATGCGACCGTGGTACTTATTTCCAGCGCGGTCAAAGACAACGGAGGTTACTCCTGCGGCCTTCGCTCGCTCTGCAATGAGAGCGCCAACTTGATGAGACTTGGCAGTCTTATCACCAGTTGCAACACGAAGATCAGCTTCCATTGTTGAAGCAGATGCCAATGTATGGCCAGTTGTGTCATCAATAACTTGCACAAACAAGTGACGAGATGAGCGAGAAACAACTAAACGTGGACGTGAAGAAGTTCCGGAGACCTTCTTGCGAACGCGAAAAGCGCGACGGGCGCGGGCATTTGTTGCCGATCCCTTGACGACCTTTACACCAATAGCCATTACTTCTTACCTGTCTTTCCTTGCTTGCGGCGAACAACTTCGCCTGAGAGTCGCAAGCCCTTACCCTTATAAGGATCGGCCTTACGCAACTTCTTGATCTTCGCAGCAACTTCGCCTACGAGTTGCTTATCGATTCCAGAGATTGAGAACTTTGTGGGTGTCTCAACTTTGAAGGTGATGCCTTCTGGGGCCGGAAATGAAATCGGATGGCTATAGCCAAGAGCGAATTCAAGATCTGCGCCCTTTTCAGCGACGCGATAACCAACTCCAACGATTTCGATCGTCTTGCTGTAACCCGTGGTTACGCCTTCGATCATGTTGGCAACGAGTGTGCGAGATAAGCCGTGAAGTGAACGACTCAAGCGCTCGTCATTGGGACGAACAACTGTGAGAACTCCTTCAGCCTGTGAAACGTGGATTGGCTCAGCAATGTTTAGTGCAAGTGATCCCTTTGGACCCTTCACTGCTACATGCTGACCAGAAATTGAAACTTCAACTCCGGCAGGAACTGTGATGGGTGATCGACCAATACGTGACATATCAATCACCACACATAGGCGAGAACTTCTCCGCCTACGCCTTGTTTGTTGGCTTGCTTATCAGTAAGCAATCCAGATGAAGTTGAGATGATGGCAACGCCCAAACCGCCCAATACCTTTGGTAGCGCAGTTGATTTTGCATAGACACGAAGACCTGGCTTGGAAACGCGGCGAAGACCGGCGATTGAACGCTCGCGGTTTGGTCCGAATTTCAAATCAAGGACGAGTGTCTTACCTACGCCATTTGAATTTGCATCAACGCGGAAACCGCCGATGAAACCCTCCTGTTGAAGGATTGCTGCAATACGAGTCTTTACCGACGACGATGGCATGGAAACCGAATCGTGGTAGGCAGAGTTCGCGTTGCGCAGACGTGTCAGCATGTCTGCGATCGGATCTGTCATTGTCATGCGTGGCCTATGGCCTTTCTCGAACCGGTTTCTTCACGGATTGTGAAGACCTGTTTCGTAGTGGTGGTTAACAAATTACTTACCATGAAGCTTTTGTAATACCTGGAAGTTCACCGCGGTGTGCCATCTCTCGGAAGCAGATGCGGCAAATACCAAATTTTTGATAGACAGCATGCGGACGTCCGCAACGCTGGCAACGGGTGTAGCCGCGAACCTTGAACTTTGGCTTGCGAGCAGCTTTTACTTTGAGCGATGTCTTAGCCATTTAGTTCTCCTTGAAAGGAAAGCCGAGCGCTTTAAGGAGTGCGCGACCTTCTTCATCGTTCTTGGCGGTGGTCACAAAGGTGATGTCCATACCGCGCGGACGATCTACTTTGTCTTGTGAGATCTCAGGGAATACGACCTGCTCGGTGAGACCAAATGTGTAATTGCCCTTGCCATCAAATTGCTTTGGTGACAATCCACGGAAGTCGCGGATACGTGGCAATGAGATGGAAAGTAGACGATCTGTGAACTCCCACATACGATCGTTGCGCAAAGTGACATGTGCACCAATTGGCATATTCTCGCGCAACTTAAATTGAGCGATGGACTTGCGTGACTTGGTAACCTGTGGCTTTTGGCCGGTGATCGTTGTGAGATCGCGAATCGCGCCTTCAATTAACTTGGCATCGCGCGCTGCTTCGCCAACGCCCATATTGACCACAACTTTGGTCAAGGTCGGAATCTGCATCACGTTCTTGTAGCCAAATTGAGCCTGAAGCGCTGGTGCGATTTCACTGCGGTAGCGTGCCTTAAGGCGTACTAGTTCGGTCGTTGACATTAGATGTCCTTTCCGGTGCGGCGAGAAATTCGCACGTTCTTGCCATTCTCATCTTTGCGAGCGCCAAGGCGAGTGGCCTTGCCATCTTCGTCAACGAGCATGACATTAGAGATTGCGATTGAGGCTTCAACGTTCATGATGCCGCCGACCTTTACTCCGCGATCACCCGTGGATTCACGTGTGTGCTTCTGTACGCGATTGACACCTTCAATCAGAATGCGGCTCGCAGTGAGGTCGAGAACTTTGCCCGTTACACCTTTATCTTTACCAGCGATCACAAGAACTGTGTCGCCTTTCTTAATCTTGGCCATTGTTAGAGCACCTCCGGAGCGAGCGAGATGATCTTCATGAAGCGCTTGTCGCGAAGTTCGCGAGCAACCGGTCCGAAGATACGAGTGCCACGCGGTTCGCCATCGGCTTTCAAGATGACTGCAGCATTCTCATCAAATTTGATGTAAGAACCATCTGGACGACGACGCTCCTTGACGGTACGAACGATGACGGCCTTTACGACCTCACCCTTTTTAACTTGACCGCCAGGAATTGCATCCTTAACAGTGCAAACAATGATGTCGCCGATCCCAGCGTAGCGACGCTTGGAGCCACCGAGAACACGGATACAGAGAAGCTCTTTGGCCCCTGTGTTATCCGCGACGCGTAGGCGGGACTCTTGTTGAATCATTTTCTATGCCCCCTACTTGGCCTTCTCGAGGATCTCGACTACACGCCAACGCTTGGTTGCCGAAAGTGGACGAGTCTCCATGATCATTACGCGATCGCCAACACCAGCAGCATTGAGCTCATCATGAGCCTTCAACTTGTGTGAGCGAGACATAACTTTGCTGTACATGCCGTGCTTAACACGAGACATAACTTCAACAGTTACTGTCTTATCCATTTTGTCGCTGACAACAATTCCCTCACGAGTCTTGCGATAGCCGCGATCTTCTTCTGGCGCGCCGTTGGTCGTCATGCAGCACCTCCGATTCCTAATTCACGTTCACGAATTACGGTATAAATACGAGCGATCTCTTTACGCACAGCGCTGAGACGTCCGTGGTTTTCCATTTGGCCTGTTGCGACCTGGAATCGAAGGTTGAAAAGTTCTTCCTTTGATTCTCGCAACTTCGCGGCCAATTCTTCTGCTCCTAATGCGCGGAGCTCATCATTGGTATTGGTAGCCATTACGCCTCCTCACGTTTCACAACTCGGCACTTCATTGGAAGCTTGTGAATGGCAAGCCGCATTGCTTCATGAGCAATCGCTTCAGTCACACCGGAGATTTCAAACATCACACGGCCTGGCTTTACGTTGGCAATCCACCACTCAGGTGAACCCTTACCGGAACCCATGCGGGTTTCAGCTGGCTTCTTGGTGATGGGACGGTCTGGATAAATATTGATCCATACCTTTCCACCACGCTTGATGTAACGCGTCATTGCGATACGCGCTGCCTCGATCTGTCGGTTTGTGACATATGCAGGCTCAAGAGCTTGAATACCGAAGTCACCGAAAGACACGGCTGTGCCGCCTTTTGATGCACCACTTCTAGATGGGTGGTGTTGCTTTCGGTGCTTAACTCGACGAGGAATCAACATTTACGCTTCGCCTCCTTCAACGACAGCAGGAGTTTCAACGACAGCAGGAGTTTCAACTGGTGTGGCAGGAGTTTCAACGACAGCAGGAGTTTCAACTGGTGTGACTGCGCGTGGTGCTCCTTGAGAAGTTGTTACCTCTGGTCGGGCCGGACGTGCTGGGCGACGTGGTCGGTCATTCTTTGGAGCACGCGCTGCAGCAAGTGCTGCAGCCTCGCGCTCTGCACGGGAATGAATAACTTCACCCTTGTAGATCCAGACCTTTACACCGAGGCGACCAAATGTTGTGTGGGCTTCGTAAAAACCGTAATCAATATCTGCACGCAAGGTGTGAAGAGGTACGCGACCTTCGCGATAGAACTCAGAGCGAGACATTTCTGCTCCACCAAGTCGACCGCCGCACTGAACACGAATGCCCTTTGCTCCAGACTTCAAAGCCGTCTGCATTGCCTTGCGCATTGCGCGACGGAATGAGACACGGGCAGCGAGCTGCTCAGCAATTCCTTGAGCAACGAGTTGGGCGTTAATCTCCGGATTCTTCACTTCAAGAATGTTGAGCTGGACCTGCTTGCCAGTGAGCTTCTCGAGCTCAATGCGCAACTTGTCAGCTTCCATACCGCGGCGACCAATAACGATGCCGGGGCGTGCGGTATGAAGATCAATGCGGACGCGATCACGGGTACGCTCGATCTCAATATGAGACACGCCAGCGCGCTCCATACCCTTTGACATCATGCGACGAATCGCGACATCTTCCTTCACATAATCCTTGTACAACTTGTCTGCGTACCAACGAGATTTGAATTCGGTGGTGATTCCAAGACGGAAGCCGTGGGGGTTTACTTTTTGACCCATTACTTGGTCGCTCCGTTCTTTTGGGCAGTCTTGTTAATTGCCTTGTTAATTGCCTTGTTATTCGCCTTCACATCCGAGACTGTGACGGTGATGTGACTACTACGCTTAAGAATTCGGAATCCTCGACCTTGTGCACGTGGGCGGAAACGCTTCATCGTCTTGCCCTCGTCAACCAGGGCTTCAATAACCCAGAGTTCAGAGGCATCGCGAATTGCAGGATTCTTCTGCTTGGCATTTGCAACGGCTGAGTTAAGAAGTGCATACACATCTTGTCCGGCTGCTTGGGGCGCAAACTTCAAGGTTGAGAGGGCCTGATCGGCGCGCGTTCCGCGGATCAAATCCACAACTCGACGTGCCTTCTGTGGTGTGTGGCGGATGTCGCGTAATACTGCACGAGCAACCGTTGCTTGAATTACTGCTGTTTCTTTAGCCACGTGCGGCCCTCCGATCATCCTTCACGTGACCTCGGAAGGTACGTGTTGGTGAAAATTCACCGAGCTTATGACCGATCATTGCATCGGTAATAAATACTGGGATGTGCTTGCGTCCGTCATGGACCGCGATGGTGTGGCCAATCATTGATGGCGTAATCATCGAGCGACGTGACCATGTCTTAATCACGTTCTTGGTATTACTTGCGTTTTGCGCATCTACCTTCTTAGACAGATGGCCGTCCACAAATGGACCCTTCTTTAAACTACGAGGCATGAGGGCTCCTACCGCTTCTTATTCGATTTACGACGACGGACAATCATTGAATCGCTTGCCTTCTTCTTGCGAGTACGGCCTTCCGGCTTGCCCCAAGGAGTAACTGGGTGACGTCCACCGGAGGTCTTACCTTCACCACCACCGTGTGGGTGATCCACTGGGTTCATAACAACGCCGCGAACAGATGGGCGAACACCCAACCAGCGCATACGACCAGCCTTGCCATAATTAATGTTGGATTGTTCGGCGTTGCCGACTTCACCAACAGTTGCACGGCATCGAACATCAACGTTGCGAATTTCACCAGAGGGCATACGTAATTGCGCAAACGCGCCTTCTTTAGCAACAAGCTGAACGCTTGCTCCTGCAGAGCGCGCGATCTTTGCTCCGCCACCTGGGCGAAGTTCGATTGCGTGAATAACGGTACCTACTGGAATGTTGCGAAGCGGAAGGTTATTTCCGGGCTTGATATCGGCCTTTGGGCCGTTCTCAACGGTGTCACCTTGACTCAACTTATTTGGAGCAATGATGTAACGCTTCTCTCCGTCTGCGTAGTGCAGAAGGGCGATGCGAGCGGTGCGGTTTGGGTCGTACTCAATGTGAGCGACCTTTGCTGGAACACCATCTTTATCATTGCGTGTGAAATCGATGAGTCGGTATGCGCGCTTATGTCCTCCACCTTGGTGGCGAACAGTGATACGACCGGCTGAGTTACGACCACCTTTTGAGTGGATAGGGCGCACAAGCGACTTCTCAGGTGTCGAACGCGTGAGTTCCGCAAAATCTGGAACGCTCGCGCCACGTTGACCCGGAGTCGTGGGCTTTAACTTACGAAGTGCCATTATCTTTCCCTTGTCCTCTTGAAGTCCCTGTTCCCGTTAGGAAACTGGGCCTCCGAAGATGTCGATACGGTCGCCGGCTGCTACCTGCACGATTGCTCGCTTGGTGTCCTTGCGCTTTCCATCACCAAAGCGCGTGCGCTTGTTCTTGCCCTGACGGTTCATCGTGTTAACGCTGATGACCTTTACGCCGAATACCTTTTCGACCGCGATCTTGATCTGGGTCTTGTTAGCATCTGGTGCTACAAGAAAGGTGTACTTGTTTTCATCGAGCAACCCGTATGACTTTTCAGAGACAACTGGTGCTAGCAAAATATCGCGGTCGGTCATGCTGATACCTCAACTTCTGAATCGAGTTCGCTCTCAAAAGCAACTGCAGTTGCGCCTTTACCAGTAGCTGGACCGGCCAAGAAAGCATCCATCGCAGCTTGTGAGAAGACCATGTCATCGCTCTTGAGGATGTCATAGGCATTCAACTGATCTGGCACGAGCAAGTGCAGATCCTCAGCGTTGCGAAGGCTTCTCCATGCTGCATCCTCTTGGCGAGAAACAACAACAAGCAGATTCTTGCGATCGCTGAACTGACGCACAGCGGCAAGAGCGGCCTTTGTCGAAGGTGCTGCCGTTACTGAATCAAGAACATGAATTCGATCATTGCGCTGACGATCGGAGAGAACTCCGCGTAAAGCTGCAGCGATCATTTTCTTAGGGGTGCGTTGCTCGTAATTACGAGGACGTACAGCATGTGCTGTACCGCCACCCTTCTGGTTTGGAGAACGGCTTGAACCCTGACGAGCGCGACCGGTTCCCTTCTGCTTGAAAGGCTTCTTTCCACCACCACTGACTTCGCCACGGTTCTTCGACTTCTGAGTACCTTGGCGAGCGGCGGCAAGTTGTGCAGTCACAACTTGGTGAATCAAAGGAATATTTGTCTGCGCATCAAAAATCTCTGCTGGCAAATCAACACTGCCAACTTTCTTTCCTTCTGCGTTCTTAATATCGACTGTAAGGGCCACGGTTATGCACCAACCTTTGCTGGTTCGTAAACAACTTCAAAGATTGCTTTCTTTGCAGCCGAACGGATAAATACAAGTGCGCCATCAGGACCTGGGATTGAACCCTTGATGAGTAGCAAGCCCTTCTCAACATCTACCGCGTGGACGAGAAGATTCTGAGTTGTAACACGCTCTCCACCCATACGACCAGACATGCGCATTCCTTTGAATACGCGACCTGGCGTTGAGCATGCACCGATAGAACCTGGCATACGGTGTTTACGATCGACACCGTGTGAAGAAGAAAGTCCACCGAAACCATGGCGCTTCATTACGCCTGCAGTTCCTTTACCGGTGCTGGTTGCCGTTGCATCAACGAGGTCTCCGGCTGTGAAAACATCGGCATTGATTTCTTGACCTAGTTCGTAAGAAGAAGCGCTCGTTGTGCGAAGTTCTGCCACGGAGCGACGTGGAGTAACTCCTGCTTTGCCATAGTGACCAATTTGAGGTTGTGAAACTTTCTTTGGGTCGATTGCTCCAAAAGCAAGTTGGACGGCGGCGTAGCCATCTTTTTCAAGGGTGCGTACCTGCGTAACAACGCATGGTCCTGCTTCAACAACGGTGACTGGCACCATCTTGTTGTTGGCATCAAATACCTGTGTCATACCGAGCTTCTTGCCCAAGATTCCCTTGACGGCAGCGCCCTGCGATTGAGTCGTGATTGATCCGGTAGTTGTCATTTTTATGTGATCCCTTAGAGCTTGATCTCGATGTCAACGCCGGCAGGCAGATCGAGACGCATCAATGAATCAACTGTCTTAGGAGTTGGATCGATGATGTCGATGAGGCGCTTATGTGTGCGCATCTCGAAATGTTCACGGCTGTCCTTATATTTGTGAGGAGAGCGAATCACGCAGTACGTGTTCTTCTCGGTAGGTAGCGGCACTGGGCCAGCGACCGTTGCACCAGTGCGCTCGACGGTCTCAACGATTTTCTTCGCTGAACTATCAATCACCTCATGGTCGTAGGCCTTGAGCCGAATGCGGATCTTCTGTCCCGCCATTTGCATCTCCTCTGTCTGTTAAAACTACTTCACGTCTGTAATGCTTTTTTGGTGTAACCCGGCGGCTATTACGCCGCCGGGATCAACCCGAACAATTTCTTTTTAGTAATTACTTCTTGATCTTTACAACACGTCCAGCACCCACGGTGCGGCCACCTTCGCGGATTGCGAAGCGAAGGCCTTCCTCCATGGCGATTGGTTGAATCAGCGCAACGGCCAATTCGATGTTGTCGCCAGGCATAACCATTTCGGTACCTGATGGAAGTGTTACAACGCCGGTTACGTCAGTTGTACGGAAGTAGAACTGTGGTCGGTAGTTGTTGAAGAATGGAGTGTGACGTCCGCCTTCATCCTTTGAAAGGATGTAAACAGATGCATCGAACTCTGTGTGGGGTGTGATGGAGCCTGGCTTGCAGACAACCTGACCACGCTCAACGTCTTCACGTTTTGTTCCACGAAGAAGAAGTCCGACGTTCTCGCCAGCCTGTCCTTCATCGAGCAACTTACGGAACATTTCAACACCAGTAACAATTGTCTTGCTGCTTCCTGGACGAATACCAACGATTTCAACTTCTTCGTTGACCTTAACAATTCCGCGCTCGATACGACCGGTGATAACAGTTCCACGACCTGTGATCGTGAATACATCTTCAACCGGCATCAAGAATGGCTTATCAACTTCACGGGCTGGCTGAGGGATAAATGTATCCACTGCATCCATGAGTTCCATGATCTTCGCGCCCCAAGCGGCGTCTCCTTCGAGAGCCTTAAGCGCTGAGATGCGAACGATTGGTGTGTCATCTCCTGGGAACTCGTACTTGCTAAGAAGCTCACGAACTTCCATTTCTACGAGCTCAAGAATTTCTTCATCATCAACCATGTCGGACTTGTTAAGCGCAACAACGATTGATGGAACGCCTACCTGACGAGCAAGGAGAACGTGCTCCTTGGTCTGTGGCATTGGTCCATCAGTTGCTGCTACTACGAGGATTGCGCCGTCCATCTGTGCTGCACCGGTGATCATGTTCTTGATGTAGTCAGCGTGGCCTGGGCAGTCAACGTGTGCATAGTGACGCTTTTCTGTCTGGTATTCGATGTGCGCGATAGAAATGGTTATACCGCGGGCGCGCTCTTCAGGCGCCTTATCGATCTGGTCAAATGGGGTGAATGGGTTAACTGTTGGGAACTTATCGTGCAACACCTTTGAGATCGCAGCGGTAAGAGTGGTCTTACCGTGGTCGATGTGCCCGATGGTGCCGATGTTAACGTGCGGTTTTGTCCGCTCGAACTTCGCCTTTGCCACTTTTGGTCCTCGTCTTTCCTTGTTGTGAGAGTGCTTTTAGTTAGGGTTTTTAGTTGTAGTGAAGGTATGGACTATTCGCCGCGAGCTTTGGCGATGATGTCCTTCGAAACGTTTGCAGGAACTTCTGCGTATGAATCGAACTGCATGCTGTAACTCGCGCGACCTTGAGTTCTGGATCGAAGATCTCCGACATAGCCGAACATCTCTGACAACGGAACTAGCGCCTTAACAACGCGGGCACCTGACCGCTCGTCCATGGCCTGGATTTGACCACGACGACTATTGATATCGCCGATGACATCGCCCATGAAATCTTCAGGGGTGAATACTTCAACGGCCATGACTGGTTCGAGAATTGCAGGAGAGGCAAGTTTTGCCGCTTCTTTAAATGCCGCGATACCAGCAATCTTGAAGGCCAACTCCGACGAGTCAACGTCGTGATAGGCACCGTCAAGAAGAACAACGCGCACATCGGTAAGTGGATATCCAGCAAGTGGACCAGATTGCATGGCCTCGCGACATCCAGCATCGACGGAAGGAATGTATTCACGAGGAATACGACCACCGGTTACCTTATTTACGAATTCGTATCCGCCTTCAACTGAACCCTTAGCCAGTGGCTCGATTGCGATTTGAATCTTTGCGAATTGACCAGAACCACCAGTCTGCTTCTTGTGGGTGTAGTCGTGACGAGCAACGCCTTGACGAAGGGTTTCGCGGAAAGCAACCTGTGGCTTACCGACGTTTGCTTCGACGTTGAATTCACGACGCATACGATCAACAAGGATTTCAAGGTGAAGTTCACCCATACCCGAGATAATTGTCTGGCCGGTTTCTTCATCGGTTTTGACGTGGAATGTTGGGTCTTCTTCGGAAAGACGTTGAATGGCTACGCCAAGTTTTTCCTGGTCGCTCTTTGTCTTTGGCTCAATTGCCACTTCAATAACTGGATCTGGGAAGTCCATTGATTCAAGAATGACGGGCTTATCTGGATCGCAAAGTGTCTCACCAGTGGTGGTGTTCTTCAATCCCATGACAGCAACGATCATTCCCGCGCCAGCAAAATCTCGTTCTTCGCGCTTATTCGCGTGCATCTGATAAATCTTGCCGATGCGCTCTTTGCGATCTTTATTTGAGTTGAGAACAGATGAACCTGTCTCAAGAACGCCAGAATAGATTCGAATGAAGTGTAGTTTTCCAAGGTGTGGGTCAGACATGATCTTGAAGGCAAGGGCTGAGAATGGCTCTTTGTTTTCAGGGTGACGAATAACTTCCACTGCTGGATCAGAAACACTATGACCAACAATTGACTCGACATCAAGTGGGCTTGGAAGGTAACGAACAACTGCATCTAACATTGGCTGTACGCCCTTGTTCTTGAATGCAGAACCGCAAAGAACTGGAACGGCCTTCGCTGCCAAAGTTGCGCGACGGATACCAGCAATAATTTCAGCTTCGGTGAGATCGGCACCATCGAGGTACTTCTCCATCACTTGATCATCTGCTTCTGCGAGCGCCTCGATGAGATCGTGGCGAGCTGTCTTGCACTTCTCCGCAAGGTTGGCAGGAATTTCTTCGATGAGGTAATCCTCACCCTTCTTGGTTTCTCCTGGCCAAACGAGCGCCTTCATCGCAATAAGATCGACGACTCCAAGGAAGTCTGCTTCATTTCCTATTGGTACTTGCAGGACCAAAGGCTTTGCACCCAGTCGAGAAATAATCATTCCGACGCACATGTCGAAGTTGGCACCCGTACGGTCGAGCTTATTGACGAAGCAGATACGTGGAACGCTATAACGATCAGCCTGACGCCATACTGTCTCAGATTGTGGCTCCACACCAGCAACACCGTCGAACACCGCAACGGCGCCATCAAGAACACGAAGTGAGCGCTCAACTTCAATCGTAAAGTCAACGTGGCCAGGTGTGTCAATAATGTTGATGAGATGCCCGTGCCACATGCATGTGGTGGCAGCAGAAGTAATCGTGATTCCGCGCTCTTGTTCTTGCTCCATCCAGTCCATGGTGGCGGCGCCTTCATGAACCTCACCGATTTTGTAGTTAATTCCGGTATAAAAAAGGATGCGCTCAGTGGTCGTGGTTTTACCCGCGTCGATGTGAGCCATGATTCCAATGTTGCGAACCGTAGCTAGGTCGATTTGTTCTACAGCCACTTAATGATCCCCTTTAGTTTCTTGTAATCGTCTTTTGAGCGTCGGATAAATTTGCTTTTATTACCAGCGGTAATGAGCGAAAGCCTTATTGGCTTCTGCCATTTTGTGAGTGTCTTCGCGACGCTTTACAGCAGCGCCAAGACCATTGCTTGCGTCAATTAATTCATTGGTAAGACGCTCTGCCATTGACTTCTCGCGACGTGCGCGAGAGAAATCAACTAACCAGCGGAGAGCCAAAGTTGTTGAGCGACCAGCTTTTACTTCAACTGGTACTTGGTATGTAGCGCCACCAACACGACGTGACTTAACTTCAACGGTTGGCTTGATGTTGTCGAGGGCGCGCTTCAAAGTGATGATTGGATCTACTTGAGTCTTTGCGCGGCAACCTTCGAGAGCGTTGTACACGATTGCTTCGGCGGTCGAACGCTTGCCATGAAGCAAAATTTTGTTGATGAGCGCTGTAACGACTGGTGAGTTGTAAACAGGATCAGCAATTACAGGTGACTTGACCGCAGGACCTTTACGTGGCATTAGGAAGCCTTCTTCTCTCTCTTGGTGCCATAACGGCTACGCGATTGCTTACGGTTCTTTACGCCCTGAGTATCAAGGGACCCGCGAATAATTTTGTAACGAACGCCGGGAAGATCTTTTACACGACCACCACGAACGAGAACGATCGAGTGCTCTTGCAAGTTGTGACCTTCACCTGGAATGTATGCAGTAACTTCCATACCGCTGGTCAAACGCACACGTGCAACTTTGCGAAGTGCAGAGTTCGGCTTCTTCGGTGTTGTTGTGTAAACGCGTGTGCACACACCGCGACGCTGAGGACTTCCCTTGAGCGCAGGTGTACTCGTCTTCGTGGTCTTTTCAGCGCGACCACGACGAACCAGTTGCTGGATTGTTGGCATCTCACTCCTTTAGTCACGACGTAGAAAGTTGTGAAACTTTTACGTCTGTAGATACTGTTCAATTTCAGCGCAATGTCCGACCCACGAGGTCGGGCGTGTCGCCAGACTTCGCACGAATGCTGTGCAAAATAATCGCAGGGCAATCGGACAGAGCTCTGTAAAAGAGCAGGGGTGGAGCGTAACCCAGCGCCCCCGCCGAGGTCAAAACGAGGGTTTTACTCCTATTAATAGGAATAATGGCGTTAAGACTCGCCGACAATTTTCCATCGATGACTATTTCGCTCTTGGGCGTTTGGTTCGGCGTGTCGCTTGGGCTACCCCTGTCTAGCGCCCCGCCAAGGGGTCTACTTGGAAAATTCCGACAGTATTTCCCTCAGTATCCAGGAAATAGCCCTGCTAACACGTGCCAGGAACGGGAAATTTGGCCATCGCCTCTCGCCCGCCCGCGCCGAGGATCTTTTCCCAGGTCGCGTCATAGTTGGATACCTCAATCGAGCAGACAAAGGCATTGGTCCCAGCCGGACCCGCGGGCACGGGGGCTGGTCTGCCCAACAACCCCCCGTTGATCCCATCGGTTTTGATCTGCCAATAGTCAATCGGTGCGAATGCTTGCTTTTCAAATGTCCAACCGAAGACCGCCGAATAAAAAGATATGGCGGTGTTCGGGTTGTTTGCATGGATCTCGAAGAACTGAACGGTATGCATTCAGCGAGGATTTGAGTTCACTGTACGTTCTTCAAGATATTTAGCCTCCGCTCTTCTAACATTTTTGCCAAACGGTTACAGTGTTTTCGTGGATAAAGTGGCGGCAGAGAACTATTGGAAAGAACTCGGCATCGCCGCCCCTGCACGCAGAGCTCTCATCGGGGCAAAGATTTTCTCAATTTCCGACCTCAAGAAGATTTCCGCTCCCGCGTTAAAAGAATTACACGGTATTGGACCCAATGCTTTGAAGATTCTGGAGCAATCAAGAAAAGTTCATAAGTGAGTTGCTCTTCCATTGCTAATTGACGGTGATGCTCTCGCCTCATCATCCAGTTCGTCGTTCGCGACGAGTAGTATCGCTACGTTCACGCAAATCGTGCATAGGCTGGAGTCATAATGCCAGGTGTAAATCTTTCGCAAATCGAGGCAGAAGAGCGTTCCACACACCTTCACGTCGAAAGCTACGCCGTGACTCTAAAAGTTGTCCCTGTCATCGATACCTTTTATTCCAGCTCCATTGTGCGTTTCACCTGCGATACCCCTGGCTACTCCACCTTTATTGATGCCTGTGCCCGGCGAATTATCTCCGCCACCCTCAACGGTTCCCCCGTTGATACCTCTTCTTATGACGGAGAAACCGTATTCCTAACCGGCCTTTCCGCCGAGAATGAACTCGTCATCGAAATGGATGCGATCTTCTCAAAGAACGGCGAAGGTCTTCAGTATTCCGTCGATCCTGCCGATGGAGAGGCTTACCTCTACTCGCAATGCGCTCCCGCACTCACACGACACATGTACGCATGCTTTGACCAACCAGACTTAAAAGCAACATTCACACTTACTGCCACCGTCCCAAATCACTGGGAAGCAATTTCCAATTCCCCCGTCGAATCCGAAGCAACATCAGGCACTGAGTACACCACGTGGAAATTCCTGCCGACACTTCGCATCGCCACGTACATCACTGCCTTTATCGCTGGTCCATATCACCATGTCCACGATGAGTATGTTGGAGAGAAGAAAATTCCACTAGGGATCTACTGTCGCAAGTCACTCGCCCCTCATCTAGACTCAGACGTTATTTTCCGCGTTACCAAACAAGGTTTCGCTTATTTTGAAAAAGTATTCGGCCTCGCCTACCCCTTTGAAAAATATGATCAAATTGCAGTCGTCGATTACAACTGGGGCGCTATGGAAAACGTCGGTGCCGTCACCTTTAAAGAAGATCTCTTTGTGTACAGAAGTAAAGTGACTGAGCGACTTTACAAGTATCGCGCCAACACAATTCTTCACGAAATGTCCCACATGTGGTTCGGCAATATGGTCACAATGAAATGGTGGAACGACGTTTGGCTCAACGAATCTTTCGCCGAATGGGCTTCGTACACGGCCACCGATGAATGCACTGACTATAAAAACATATGGACTGAATTCAACACACGACCCAAGACGTGGGCTCTTCGTCAAGATCAAATGTCATCTACGCACCCAATTTCTGTAGAGCTCATGGACATTGAGACAGCAAACAACAATTTTGATGGCATCACCTATGCCAAGGGCGCATCAGTTCTCATTCAGTTGGTCGCGTACGTAGGTCGCGAAAATTTCATTCGAGGACTTCAAAAGTACTTTGCAAAGCACGCATTCCAGAACACCTGCCTTTCCGATCTTCTCGTCGAATTAGAAGCCACAAGTGGACGCGATCTCAAAGCATGGTCTGCGACCTGGCTAGAGACAGCCGGAGTCAATACCCTGCGTCCTGCACTGAAAATTGTCGATGGTGTGTACTCGGCATTCAGCATCATCCAGGAGGCGCCAACTATGCCTGCAGAGTCAGTGCAATTGCGCCCGCACCGAATGGCAATTGGGCTATACGACCTTCACCACGGAGTAATCCTTCTTCGCAAGTCGATTGAATTGGATGTCGATGGTCCAATCACCCATGTCCCTGAACTCGTTGGTGAGAAAGTTGCCGATCTCGTTCTTCTCAACGATGGCGATATGACCTATGCAAAGATTCGCTTCGACGAAAATTCACTCTCCACATTGAAGACCCATCTGGGAAATATCGGTGACCCATTGGCACGGACTCTCGCCTCCAGCGCCACTTGGGATATGTTCCGTGATGCTGAAATTTCTTCTTCGGATTACGTTGACATTGCACTCGCGAGTTTGCCTGGTGAAACAGACATCACTGTTGCTACTCAAATTACAGAACGCCTGGCCACTGCGGTGGATGAATATGCGCCCGTTTCCATCCGCGATTCGCTTAGATCGCGTCTGGCAAGTGGAATCGAATCCCTTATGAAATCGGCTGAGCCTGGTAGCGACCACCAACTTCAATACGTTCGCACCTTTGCAACGTTGGCTAATTCGGAAAGCCAAAGTGAAACGATTTCATCGCTTCTCGCCAATGGACTTGAAGGACTCACCCTCGATGCGGACCTTCGCTGGCACTTACTTTGCTCCTTAGCCGAACGAGGAAAAGTCACACGATCGCAATTGGATTCTGAACTCAAGAAAGATCCATCCACTCTCGGTGAATTGAGTTATCTCTCTGCAATCGCGGCGCTTCCAACCGCGGAGGATAAAGCTGATGCTTGGACGCAGATAGCAAGTGAAGCGACTTCGAATGCCAATCGGGTCGCGCTTCTACGAGGATTCAATCGACCATTAGGCCGAGAACTCATCGAAAGTTACGTCGAAAAGTTTTTCGAACTTCTCGAGGAAATGGCAGGGAGAAAATCTCTCGAGGCCACCACACGATTTGCCCAAGTCGGCTACCCGATGTACATAACTACTCAAGCGACTTTAGACCGAACCAATAAATGGTTAGAGTCGGATGGAAAGAATCAGAGCGCTGGCCTTCAACGCTTGATCGCCGAGGGTCGCGACGCACTTGCGAGGGCGCTCAATGTACAGGGGCTTTAACTCCTCTAGCCCTGGCCTTAGCGAAAGGGCTTAATCTCAATACCGGGCAGGTCAATGAGTTCCCATTCGTTGTCAGAAAAAACGATTATCGCATCTAAACGCTTTCCTACTGCGAGTAACGTGACATCGCCCAAACTGACGCTTACATGGGCACCACCTTTTTGATTATGTTCGGCGGCCTTTCTATAAATAAATCCACCCTCGACGGCATCCGCTTCTTCAACGGAAACTACGTTGATCTCTTTAAGTGTAAGTAAACTCAGAATTTCACTTTGCGAAAGCCCCGTGTTTTTCATGCGGCACACTTCGAATGTTTCGAGCAGGGCATTGGAAGTTGTCATGGCCAATCCCGTTTGCCCCAATGCATCTATAGTTTTCCATCCGCGCTCTCGCAGTATCAAAGCGATTAACGCTGACGCATCAAGGAGAGTCCCCCGCGGCACTACTTACCTTGCACGAGAGCGAGAAGACTCGCCCCCCGCTTTGCCGATTCTCTTTCGGATACAAATTTTGGATTACTTAAACGTTCAAGGCGAGCAACTTCATCTTTAGCCCGCGCACGAAGCAACTCTTGAGTCGATGGGGATGCTTCAGAAGTTAGAGCCTTCTCCCAAATGCTTTCAATCTTTCGTTCCTTCGTTTCCACAAGAAAACGTCCATCGGAAAATTCTTCTACGACGAGGATGTCCCCTGGCTTGAACCCGCACGCCTTTTGAAGTTCTACTGGCAACACAGTTCTGCCTTTTTCTTTCACTCTAAGTTCAATAATGCTCATGGGTGGTACCTTATCAAGCAAGTGCCACCAAATCAATATGGTGGCACTGAGGGCCCCTCTGCCCCTTACTTGCAAACGGGCTATGTCTTGAGGAGGTTGGATATCGACCAAAGGGCGCCTAGAGCAAATTGATACTACGAATTCGGGCTACCGACTGGAGAAAAAAGCAGAGCGCTGGCCTTCAGCGCTTGATCGCCGATGGCCGCGACGCACTTACGAAAGCGCTCAAAGTCCAAAGCGTTTAGTGGAATATTAATTTGTAGAGACAGATTAAGCGGACTTGGTTTCAAACAGCGGAATATCGGTAAAACGAAAATCCTCTCCCTTGCAGAGCAATTTTCGTATTGCCACGGGATCTTTCAAACTATCGATGACTATTGAGGTCTCAAGCAAATTAGCAGCAGACATTGAGCAATCATTTTGGCTCAGGGCCATCAGCAATTCTTCGCTATCGGACTCGCGAAAGAGAATCGCCAAAAGGGCAGAACTATCAACGAC
>JANYDL010000006.1 GCA_025363635.1 Actinomycetes bacterium | reverse complement strand
TCTCACCGAATTAGATGTTTCTAAATTTGGAAACAAAAAGGTCAAAGTAAAGACGTTTTCAGAGGAAGAGAAACGAGAGATTGTTTTCAAAGATGTTGTTGGTGAAAAGACTCACCACACGACAATACTTTCGGGAGATATTGAGCCAGATTATCAAAGTGTTGTCGGGTTTTTTGCGCAGGCGATAATGCGAGAATTGCGGCTTTTTGGTTGCTACGATATTTTATTCGGAAAAGTAAGAGAGTTTATTCAGAATAACATGTTTGATAGTCCTGTGAATTTGTCAGACCTCAATACATTAAGAAACTTATCAGAAGTGGAATATATACTGCTTATCAAAGATTCTTTCAAAAAAGCTATCAACGATCTCACCGTGGAAGATAAGGGAGATACAGAAATAAAGAACTATATTAAGATCAGCGAAGCAAGACCCTTTGTCGTAAATGATAAATCGTATTTAATACCAAAAAAGTCGGTTTTCAATAAGATTGTCGGCGATAGTGATTTTGAACTGGTATTTTCGGATTTTCTGGAAAATTGTGATGACGTAATTTCTTTCGCAAAGAACTTTCAAAACAAGGAAGCGAGCGCGCTCAGGATTGAATATAAAAATTCGGAGGGCTTTATCGCCACTTATTACCCTGATTTTTTTGTGAAGAAAGACGAAAAAACAGTTTTCATTATTGAAACAAAGGGACGAGAAGAAGAAAATGACAAGTTAAAATTTGAGAGACTACAAAAGTGGTGCGAGGATGTAAACATTCGGCAAAGTAGAGTTGTCTATAAAGCACTTTATATAAAACAGGAAGAGTGGGAAAAGGTTAGGCTTAAGGACTTTCACGAGGTCGTAAGAGTTTTCGGTTAGGGATAAAACTATGAACATTTATATGGCTTCGACCTTAAAGAATTATGGATTGAACTAAATGACTATAGAACCTATCGAGTATAAGAAGGAATGCGACGGGTGGAAGCAGCAGCCAATTGAGAACACCAGAATAAGGGTTGAGGTCAAACACTTCGAGGTCTTCAGCATAGATGACGAAATGATCGAATATGCAGTCGGTTTTCCGCGGAACTGGAACCAGTGATGGGCGATCTCGAGGAGGGATTATTGGATTGGTCGACGAATCTGGATGTCTGGAAACGTGACTTGTTACGACGGCTTGCCGCGGGCGAAGTAATCAGCTCAAGCGATGTGCGGGACTATGCGAACGCCGCCGAACGCAACGAACTTAAAAAAGTAGCTCCTTGGTTCTCAAACCCACAGTTGGGTGACGCACCGACATTCGTCCCGCTGGATGCCACTCACTTGACGGCAACAGTTCAAGGTGGCGATCCGGTGAAGATTGTAAAAGTCGTTCATATACATGGAGCAAACGATCTCGCTAGTGGTGCTTCTCTTGACTTGAATCCGGTTGGACTAACGATCATCGCTGGGCGTAATGGCAGCGGAAAATCTGGCTATTCGCGAATCCTCAAACAGGTTGCAGTCAGTCGCGGATCCGAAGAAGTTTTGCCAAATGCCTTTGTTTCAGCGGCGAATCCTAAAGCAGTGGTCAGTTATCAGGTCGGACACACACCGGCCCAGGAACTGACTTGGGAATCTGGAGTTGAGCGAGTCGAGACTCCACTTCAACGTGTCCGGGTCTTTGACACGCGGGCAGCGAACGTGCATCTCGCTGGTTCAACTGAGATTGCCTATGTCCCATCCACTCTCCAAGTGCTTGCTGAATACACGCGCATACTCCAGCAGATCGAAGCCATCATTGATACTGACCTTCAGCAGCTAAATCTGCAAGATCGCCAATGGCCAGCACTTGAGGAGGGCATGGGAGCCGAGATCTTTGAGCATATCGGCCAGGACAGGGCGCTCACCGTACTTAGAGGCCTGACCCAGCTTAGCGACGAAGAAGAGGAGGAGTTAGCTGCGATACCTATAAGGCTCCGTGATCTAACTTCTTCAAATCCGACGGCGCTTGCCGTGCAAGCCCGACAGCGTGCGGTCCAGCTCGCAATCCTTGCACGCAATCTCGAAGTGATCGCAACCAAGGTGTCAGTAGAAGCAGTTACCGAGAGCGAAAAGCTGCAATCCGATTTGGCTGTGGCGGCGGAAAAGGCCACAGGAGCACGCGGTCTCGTGGAAACAGAAAACAGCATCGTTGGAACAGGCGGAGATGCATGGCAGGAGATGTGGAATGCAGCCCAGGCATTCATTGACGTAGACCATCAACACGAATTTCCAGACAGTGCAAATGAGGCTGAGTGTCCGCTTTGCCAGCAACGTCTTGACGATGCCGCAAGAGATCGCTTTGCCAATTTCGCCGCGTATATGAGCGGTGAGGCTCAAACTGCATTAGTGACTGCGCGTACTTTACGAAATGCTGACCTGGATGCGCTCAAAGTTCTACCGCTTGACTCGATTATCACGCAGGACCTCGTTGACCTTGTTAGCACCTACGACAACGAGATATCCAAGACGCTGTTGCCTGCAATTGCCGAAGCAACGAGCATTCGTGACGTTCTCGTGGCAGCAACTGAAGAAGACGCGGTTGGCTGCGACCCTGCAACGCTCGCCGCTACGCTTGCAACGGCTATAAAGGCGCTGCGTGGTGCCGCTATGACTGAGAACAATCTTGCCGTGTCTTTGGCGGCTACGGATACCTCGGCTGTTGCAGCCGCTCAGCTTGAGGCTCGACGTGCAGCGTTGACTGTGCGCAAGGGGCTCGTTGTCGAGAGTGATGCCATATCTGCACAACATGACCGCGTGATAAAACGCACTCGTCTGACGACCAGCAAAGGCTCATGCAACACCAGCGGAGCCAGCAGGAAAAATTCTGAACTTTCTGCGAGCTACGTCGAGAAGGTGTGCAGACGATTTGAGCAAGAGGCAAAGCAACTTGGCATTGAACGAGTTCCAGTCGAACTGATCTTTGACCGATCTTCCAGAGGAGTCAGCTTCATCAAGGTCAGCCTTAAAAATGCCCAACAAGTTCCCGTTTCATCAGTTCTGAGTGAAGGCGAACAGCGAGTTACAGCCATCGCTGGCTTCTTTGCAGACTTGACTGAATCTGGAGACTCCTCAACTCTCGTATTTGACGATCCAGTATCCAGTCTCGATCAGGAGTTCAGAGTTAAGGTTGCGCAACGTCTGCTTGAAGAAGCTGAAAGTAGGCAGGTGCTGATTTTCACTCATGACTTCTCATTCGTGCAATATCTGTATGAAGAGAAGAAGGTGCGCGACTTGAAGGCCCGAGCTGAAAGCGAAGAGCCAGCGCCAGATATTAACTATCTCCACATTGATCGATCAGGTGCTGGTGCCGGAGTTGTAACAACTGCGGAAGCGTGGCGACAGGTTAGTGTCAAGGAACAAATTGGAAGAATAAAGCTGCGCATCCAATCCGCAAGAGTGCTCTTCAGGAACAACGACTTAGTTGCGTATGAATCTGAAGCACGAGACATCGTCGGTGCAATTCGGGTTATTTGGGAGGCTTTCGTTGAACAGGATCTTCTTAATGCAGTCGTTACGCGACATGATCGCAGCGTTCAGACCAGACGTTTGACCAAGTTAACTGACCTTGCTGATAGTGATGTTGCTGCTGTGGAGCTTGGCATGACGATCGAGTCTCGCTTCATGACCGGTCACGCTTTACCCATTAGTGATGGTTCTGCTCCAATGAATCCCGAGGAACTTGAGGACGAAATCACACGGCTTGAGGACTTGCGAAAAGTAATTGAAAATAGGCGGGAACGGTGAAAGGGGTTATGGGAGATG
>JANYDL010000016.1 GCA_025363635.1 Actinomycetes bacterium | reverse complement strand
CCTGGCGTCGAGGGATGCGCCGATGATCTCCTTGCCTATTACTCGCCGTGGGGATTGGACTTATCGACTAATCAAGTGCCTTTAAAGATATGGCACGGAAAGTCCGATCAAACAGTCCCGTACGCCCATGGGGAATGGTTGTCATCAAATACTCCTAAGTCTGATCTTCACCTGACAGAAGACGATAGCCATCGCTCTATTTTTGAGAATTGTTTTGAAGAAGCTGTCGAGTGGCTCTTAAGCCATAAGTAGTCGTTGATAACGCATACTTACACATCTGCCCTAGAGAAAGCGTAAGGATTTCGTTAATAAAGCGCTTCGTGAGGTGATTTTCCGTAGCGAAAGCCCTAGCGTTAATAACGCAATGAATAGCCAAATTATACCGCCAGCACATTCCACCCGCACCCTTGTATTCACGAGAGTGCTTGGACCGCCCCTTGCAGTTTTTTTCATCCTAATTCCTGGAATCAATCTTACCCTCTTTGCACTTCGCGCCCATTTCAACCTCACGACAAACACAATTCTGCTAATCGCTCTGACGGTCTGGATCTCGACGAAGACAAGTCTCTGGGTGGCGATTGTTGCTGCATTAGAGAATTTTCTATTTCTGAATTATCTCTTCACCCCTCCATTCCATACCTTTGCGATCGGTGACAGAAATGACCTAATCTCACTTCTTGCCTTTATCCTCGCAAGTATTACCGCTTCTCTATTTCTTGCCCAGCTAAAATCTAGGAACAAGAAGCTGCTCCAGCGATCTGAGGAGGGAGCCTTCCTTTCAAATCTTGCCTCTGAAATCATTCGGGGTAATAATTCAATTGATGAGATACTTGACTATTCACTAGGGGTTTTTGGAATTGAAGAAATCGCGGTAGTGACGAAAATTGCGACAATTCCACAAACTGAAGTTCAAGTGATTTTCGGTGAGATGGATGATGTGACCTGGGAAATTCTCTCAAACGAAATCAAGTTGAATTCACGATATTCCCTTCTTTCCAGACCACCGGTTCTTGAAGAGACGCTACGCAATCTATTCACAACTTTTGGATCACAGATTCTTATTTTATTAGAACGTCAATCGCTAGAAGAAAGTAAGAAGCAACTTACGGAAGTCAAAGAAGCCGACCAGATGAGATCTGCGCTTTTGGCGGCCGTAAGTCATGACCTTCGTGGACCCCTTGCGTCTACAAAGGCTGCGATCTCAAGCTTGCTCAATAGAGAGATCGATTGGTCAAAGCAAGACCAAAGTGAGCTCCTAAATACTGCAAACCACTCGCTTAATCAACTGAATGGGTTGATTGAGAATCTACTTGATATGAGTCGCTTGGAAGCAAACGCGATTTCAATTCATTGGCGTACAGTTGATATTGCCGATGCGATATCTGGTGCTATAAAGTCTTTGAGAGATTTCCACGATCGCGTAAATATCAAAGTTGAGCCCGATTTACCTTCTTTCACAATCGACCCTATTTTGCTCGAGCGAATTCTTGTAAATCTCATGGAAAACGCCTTGAAATTCAATCCACCTGATAGAGATGTCGAGATTGAAGTATCGGCATTACCTAGGTCGATAGTCATTAAAGTCATTGACCATGGCCCCGGTGTTTCGGTTCAAAGCCGGAACCAAATTTTTCTTCCCTTTCAAAGACTTGGAGATCGCGATAACAGAACAGGAGTTGGGCTTGGGCTTGCAATTGTCAAAGGCTTCACAGAGTTGATGAAAGGCACCATCACAGTTGAGGAGACAACTTTGGGTGGGGCAACCATGGTTTTAACTTTTCCTTCCCTCCCAATCGAAACGGTCAATTGGTAACGTCATGAGTGAAAGCACATTTGAAAGTAAATGTATTTTGGTCGTAGATGACCATGTCGAAATTGTTAAAACAGTTGCGATGAACTTCAAAGCTCGAGGATATAGAACCTTGGCCGCTCCAGACGCTAAAACAGCCCTGAAATTTCTTTCGGAGATGTCTGCAGACGCGATGATTCTAGATTTGGGTCTTCCTGATATGGATGGAATAGACCTCCTTATCCAAATCCGCAGTTGGAGCGAAATTCCCATTCTTATCCTTTCCGGTCGAACGGAACTCGATAAAAAATTGACCGCGCTTAAGGCAGGTGCTGACGACTATATTTCTAAGCCATTTGAAGTTGATGAGCTTGTAGCTCGCGTTGAAGCTGTTTTTCGTCGAATCAGGAAGCCCTCGGCGAGTCCAATCTTTTATATTGGTAAATGGAAGATTGATCTAGCGAGTCGACTTGTCGAAGAGAGCGCTCCGGAAAAGGGCACTTTGCACCTCACCCCGATCGAATGGCGCATTCTTGAAAGCTTGCTGTTGAAATCGGGAAGTCTCGTGACTCAAAAAGACCTCTTGCGGGCTGTTTGGGGCGCCAATTATGAGAAGGAAACAAATTATTTGCGTCTCTACATCGGGCAGTTGCGAAAGAAAATTGAGCCGAATCCGCAGTTGCCGCAATTTATTCTGACTGAACCGGGAATTGGATATCGCTTAATGGCACGGCAAGTTATCGACCAAATAGAAGAGGAATCAAATTGAGTAGATCTTGGACAGATAATTCACCTAAACCCAAGGTAATGAAGGAGCAGGCGCACCTGCAGCAACCCCTTTCTTTTCGTCTCAAGAAGATTGTGCTGGGAAATCCACTCAATCGACATTCGCTTGCACATCAGCGACTTTCTAAACTTTATGCCCTCGGTGTTCTATCTTCCGATTGCATCTCTTCGTCCGCCTATGGAAGCGAGCAGATGCTGATTGCGCTAATTCCTGCTTTCGGGCTCGCGGGGTTTGCAATCCTTATGCCACTAACCCTGATCATTATTGTGATTCTTGCATTGGTCACCACCTCCTACAGACAAGTTGTGATGGCCTATACAAAAACCGGAGGCTCGTACATCGTTGCGCGGGATAACTTCGGCCCCGAGGTAGCGCAAATCGCTGCAGTTGCTCTGATGATTGACTACATTGTGACGGTTGCAATTCAAACGGCAGCAGGAACGGCTGCCTTAATTTCTGCATTCCAAGGACTTGCTCCTTACAACCTCGCCATCACTCTTGGAGTAATAGGGATTCTCTTCTATGGAAATCTTCGCGGAGTGAAAGAGGCGGGGAGAGTTTTCGCAGCACCGACCTATTTGTTTGTAGCCTCAGTTGGCATCGTGATAATTCTTGGGATTATTATGGAATTTCAAGGCAAGTTGCATCATGTAGCAGCACAGGCGGGAACATATCCTCTCGGCCACTCGCAGGGATTGATCACCGCCGCATCCACATTGGTGTTGCTGCGGGCTTTTGCAAATGGCGGATCTTCTTTGACTGGACTTGAAGCTATCTCAAACGGAGTCTCCATCTTTAAGGCCCCCGAGGGTAATAATGCCCGACGAACAACCGTAATTATGAGCCTGATTCTTGGCTCACTTGTTCTCGGAGTCTCGTGGCTTGCCACCAGGGTTCACGCAATCCCTTTCATGAGCGGGACTCCAACGGTTATTTCACAGATTGCCGAGGTTGTATTGGGTCATGGGGTTGTGGGCCACGCTTTCTACTTGTGTGTCCAATTCGCAACGATGTTGATCCTCTACACAGGTGCCAATACACCTTTTAGTGGCTTTCCATTTCTTGTGAATTTCATTGCCGAGGATGGTTTTCTACCTCGCCAACTTTCTAAGCGCGGGCATCGCTTAGTGTTTTCGAACGGCATATTTCTATTGGCTGGTAGTGCTTCCCTTCTCTTGATCGTCGTAGGTCCACATGTAGATAAGCTTGTTGCATTTTATGCAATCGGAGTCTTCACAGGATTCACCCTTGCTGGCTTTGGTATGGCGAAGCGCGCTGCCACCCAAAAATTGAAAAACTGGAAAATAAACTTCGTGCTCAATGCCGCGTCCGGAGCCGTTTCTTTATCTATCGTCATTATTTTTGCGGTAGTTAAATTTACTGAAGGCGCTTGGCTTGTGGTTCTAATTTTCCCCATTGCTGTCGCCATTTTGCTACGCCTTCATCGTCAGTATGTAGCGGAAGAAGAAGTACTGGAAGTCGATCAGTTCTCTGTACATGCTTCATCGATTTCCCGACATAATGTGACTGTTCTTGTCGATAGTGTAGATATTGCAACCGTTGGAACGGTCCGATACGCACGTAGTCTCAACCCTTCAAAACTCAATGCTGTGCATTTTGTAATCGACGATCGTCGTGCCGAAGTCATCAAGCGGAAATGGGACGCGAATCGAGCTCTTGATGACGTTGCTCTGGAACTCGTGGACTGCCCAGACCGACGTATTCCCAATTCTGTTCTTGACTATGCAATACGTGTCACAAGTAACTCTGAAGTAGATTTGACGCTACTACTTCCGCGTAGAAGTTATTCTCCTTTTCTTGGAAGATTGCTTCATGATCAAACAGCAGAGGAAATTTCGAGTCCTATTTCGCAGTTGCCCCATGTGGTTGCGACAATTGTACCTTTCGATGTAAATAGAATGCTTTCTAAGAAATTGATTGCAGTTCATCCTCGAGTTCGTCCAAACGTTGGAGACGCAACTGATGGTGTCGTGGGTGCTCCAGATGTTCAAACGGTTATAACCTTTCCAAAGGTTTCATCGACGAATAAGGTGACCCCAATAAGCCATTACGCATCTAAGTTGACGGCGATAAAAGATATTAAGTGGCGTGAAAGAGCGCATGTGCAGGGGCAGGTAACCGCGATTTCCTCATCCTCTTCAAATTCGGCGCCATTTGTGCGCGTCGAAGTGTGGGATGAAACGGGCGGTATCTCTCTTGAGTTCTTTGGTCGCCGAGAAATTGGGGGTTTGAAAGTTGGGACTCATATAAAAGCAGAAGGAATGGTTGGAGAAAAGGAAGGTGAATTAACCCTTTTAAACCCTTCATACGAGCTCTACATACCCTAAATTTCGATTCGTATTTAAAATACCAGGAGCCAACTTTTCTATCTGGACAGGTTCCTTGGTGCATCCCAACGATTGTCACCTTTCTCGGGTTGAATGGGTGCTGT
>JANYDL010000086.1 GCA_025363635.1 Actinomycetes bacterium | reverse complement strand
AGGGATAACTTTCGCCATGGTGACCTTGGCTTTTGGCCAAGCAGGGCACGTGATTATCAGTAGAAACTTTGGCAATTTAACAAATGGCGAGAACGGCTTGCCCATCAATGCCGATCGCATACCGCAAATCTTCATCGGCGTTGTCAATACCAAGTATCTTTACTGGCTTGCTCTTGCCACATTACTTGTTGTCTATTTGGCAATTTGGTGGGTAACAGAGTCTTCTGCTGGACGTGTCTTCTCTGCTCTTAGAGATAACGAGACGCGAGTGGCCGTACTCGGGCTCGATCCCAGTCGATTCAAGTTGATTTCATTTGTTATTTCGGCGCTTCTCGCAAGTGCCGTCGGAGTTTCGATGGTCTTAGTCAGTGGTGGAGCTGCTCCTCGATTTGCTGATTCAGGAACAACAATTGCTCTACTTCTTATGGTCATCCTCGGCGGCGCGGTTACTCGGTGGGGCGCAGTCATTGGCGGTATTTTGTACTCGATCGCCAGCACTCGTTTGCAAGACCTCAGTCAAAGCAGCGCACTTAACTCCATTCCTAAGATCATCAAAGGACCTTTGTCAGAGCCCGCCTTCGCACTTGGACTTATCTTCATCTTTATCGTTATGTTCGCGCCCGGCGGATTATCAGGCGCGTATTACAGAGTGCGCTTTCGATATCTCAATCGAGGGACCAAGTAGACTTCTTTTGCGAAAGCAACAAATCCGAAGAGTTGATCTGAGGTAACGGTGAAAGCACGATGGGCTCGAATAATCGCTCCTTTCGTTAAAAGAATGTCATGGATTCAAAGAGTTCTGGTCACCGCGGTTGCTGCTTCCATATCGTGGCTCCTTGGAAATCAAGTTCTCCCTAATGGTGGACTGGTTGCCGCAATCGTGGCGACGTTGACGGTCCGTATATCCCTTAATAAATCCATCCGCGAGGGCGTGGGGCAACTTCTAGGCACCGCAATTGGCGTTGCAACCGCTTTGCTTGCAATTAACTTTCTCGGATTTGGCGTCGCAACGGTATTTGTCACTGTTATTTTGGCTTTGGTCACGTCACGAGCGCTACATCTAGGTGAAGTCGCTTCCATCAACGTACCCATAACGGCTCTCATCGTTCTAGGTCCGGGACTTGCTGAATCAACCGCTCTTCATCGCACAGTTTCCACGATGATTGGTACATCCATTGCGATCGTCTTCTCTTACTTCGCACATCCCAAGACACCCGCTGGTAGAACTATTGACAGAATCAGTTCACTCGCGGCTGAAAGTGCCAAACTCTTGGGCGAGATGTCGGAAGACGTCGTGGCTGGATATATACCTGAGATCGCGAGTTCCAATCTGGCAAAAGCGCGTCTTCTCATCGAGGAGATCCCACAGGTGCGAGCGCAGGCTCTCGAAGCGCGTTCATACGCGCGATGGTTTCCTACTGCGAAGAAAGATGAGGCTGAAGATCTTTATTCACGGGGCCTTGCTGTTGAACATAGCGTCGTGCAGGTGCGTACTATTTCTCGAACGCTCTTCGATATCTCATTTGATAGGCCACTTCCGACAAGCATTCGGGGTCTTATTGCCATGGCGCTCTCCGCGGCTAGTTTTGCGATCTCGCAAGAGGGGCACGCGATTCAAGAAAATCCTGAAGTGGCACTTGGTGCTGGCGTTACTGAAGAGTTACGCATCGCCACTGGAGCCCTGGCGGAGGAATTCTTGCGCCTGGCTAAGGAATTAGATACGAGTCAATTCGCCCGCGGAATTTCGCTTGTAACAAATCTTGAGAGAATTGCGGACTCCCTTGATTTAGATACTCCGGCGATAACAGAAGTGCAAACTCCTGAGAAACTTACTGAGGCCGTACTTTCATTATCTCCAGTGGAGCAAGGCAGAAAAATACGAAGAAATCTCAGGGGAATTATTAAAGGGGAAAGTAAGTAAATCCTTATTGTGGAGCCACTTCTTTGGAACTACTTACCTTCATCAAATTTAAACATCGCGCGCATTTCTTCGGCTGAATTATCTGGGGTAACTATCCACTGATTGAAATCTCCCGATGAAAAAGTAATCGCGTATGCGGGTTTTTTTCCATA